>DATMBY010000037.1:0-13376 GCA_035558995.1 Solirubrobacterales bacterium | reverse complement strand
GAGGTCGGCGCCGGCGAGCGAGGCCAGGACCGGTCCCGCCCCGATCGCCCCGCGCGGGTTGGTCGTCCGCCGCCAGAGCGCCGCGGCGCCGCCGGTGGCGAGGATCGTCGCCCGCGCCGCGACCGCGCCCTCCTCGGCGATCACCCCGTGGCAGCGCTGGCCGTCGCTCCACAGCGCCACCGCCGAGGTCCGCTCCATCACCTCGACCCGCTCCTCCTCGGCCACCCACTTCGCCAGCTTCGAGGTCAGCTCGTAGCCGGTCTGGCTGCCGCCGGAGTGGACGATGCGGCGGTGGGCGTGGCCCCCCTCCAGTCCCAGCGCCAGTCGCCCCTCGTGGTCGAGGTCGAAGACGACGCCGCGGGCGATCAGTTCGCGGACGGCGGCCGGCGCCTCCTCGACCAGCGCCCGCACCGCCGAGGTGCGACAGAGGCCGCGGCCGGCGGCGATCGTGTCGGCGGCGTGGCGCTCGGGGGAGTCGTCGGGTTCGAGCGCCGCCGCCAGCCCGCCCTGGGCCCAGTAGCTGGCGCTCTGCGAGAGCGGGGTGCGGGAGACGAGGCAGGTGCGGGCGCCCTGCTCGGCCGCCCGCAGCGCGCTCCAAAGACCGGCGGCGCCGCCGCCGACGACGGCGACGTCGAACTCGCCGACCGCGGCTATCGGCCCTCCGCCTCCCGGCGCAGCGCCTCCAGCTGACCGCGCAGCCAGGTCGCGGCGCCCTCGCGCGCCCGCGCCAGCTCGTCGGCGATCGTCTCCTCGGCGTTGCCAGCGCGACGCTCCGCGGCCAGGACGCGCTGCTCGGCCGCCTCGACCTGGGACTCGATCTCCTCCAGCCGCTCCTCGGCCGCCGCCAGCGCCTGCTCCTTCTCCTTCCGCTCGCGCTCGAGGTCGGCTTCGAGTGCCTGGATCTCCGCTTCGGCCCGCTTCTCCGCCTCGGCGGCCAGCGTCGCGGCCTCGTCCAGGCGCCGCTCCGCCTCGCGGATCCGGCTCTCGAGGTCCTCGCTCGCTGCACCCGGTTCAGCGCTCATCGCTTCTCAATCTATCTCTGCTCGGCGAGGACGGCCTCGTAGGCCTCGATCACCCGCTCCGCCATCCCGGAAGCGGAGAGGGTCGCGGCACGCGCGGCGCCGGCGACGCGGGGGTCGGGAGCCTCCAAGGCTCGGCGTGCGACCGGCGCCCAGGTCTCGAGGTCGAATGGCGCGCAGATGCAGCCGTCGATGCCCTCGAGCGCGTAGGGGGCGATGCCGACCGGGGTCGAAAGGACGGGTACCTCGCAGGCGAGCGCCTCGATCGCGGCCATCCCGAAGCCCTCGTAGTCGGAGGTGATGACCACCGCGTTGGCGGCGTTCATCCACAGCGGCATCTCCTCCGGCTCTATCGATCCTCCGGCGAGTAACTCCCCTTCGCAGGCGAGCATAAGTTCGGTGGCGCGGTCAGCGCGCTTCTCCGGCCGGAGCGTGTTGGCGGGAAAGAAGAGGAAGCGCCCGTCGGTGGGAAGGCCGAGCGCCTGCCTGGCCTCCGCCCGTGATTGCGGCTTGAACCGCCGCAGGTCAGGCCCGCAGGGGAGGACCGCCGAGCCCGGGACCGCGGGCAGTCCCGGCCGCCCGTCCTCGGAGAGGAACAGCGCCCGTGAGACGCCGGCGACGAGGTCGACGCGCCAGGCGAGCCGGCGCGAGAGGTGGCCGACGAGGTGGTGGCGGACGTCGGTGCCGTGGAAGGTGACGACGAGCGGCTTGGCGCCGGCCAGCCGCGCGACCCAGCCGGCCAGCCCGTAGTGGGCGTGGACGAGGTCGAAGCGCTGGCGCCGCAGCAGCGAGCGCAGCCGCCGGGTCGCCGGCAGGTACTCGTCGCGGCCGCGGGCGAACTCGAAGACGTCCACCTCGATTCCCCGGCGGCGGACCTCGTCGACCTGGTCGCGGACCCACCGTCCTCGCTGCGGAGCCGAGGCGTCGGGCATGAAGTTGGTGACGACAAGGACCCGCACCGGGGGCAGGGTATAGCCAGGCGTCGAAGTGGGTAAACGCAGCCTCAACGTGAAGGGCCGTCGTCCGCCAGCCGCAGCCATCGCCCTCGGGGGCCTCGGTGCGCTGCTCGCCGGAGCGGTCGTCGCCTTCGTCGTCGGCTACCTGATCGGCCACGCCAACGGACCGGAGCGGACGACGACCGAAACCGTCGCCGCCCGCTCGGCCGCACCCGGCGGGGAAGCGGTCGGGAACATCGTCCCGGCGCCGGCCTTCACCGCCGAGGAACTGGCCGCCGACCCGCGCGAAAACTGGCTCACCAACGGCGGCTCCCTTTCCAACGCCCGCTACTCGCCGCTCGACGAAATCGACAGCGACAACGTCGAGGACCTGAAGGGCGTCTGGATGACCCACCTCAACGGCTCCGGCGAGGCGACCAAATACTCAGCCGAGGCGACGCCGATCGTCTACCAGGGCGTGATGTACGTGGTCACCGGCGCCGACGACGTCTTCGCGGTCGACGTCGAGACCGGCAAGAAGCTCTGGGTCTACGAAGCGAAACTGCCCCCGCAGATCGACACGATCTGCTGCGGCTGGACCAATCGCGGCGTCGCCCTCGGCGAGGGCAAGGTCTTCCTCGGCCAGCTCGACGGCAGCCTCGTCGCCCTCGACCAGAAAACCGGCGAAGTCCAGTGGAAGGCGACGATCGGCAGATGGCAGGACGGCGAAACCGTCACCTCGGCGCCGCTCTACTACAACGGCCGCGTCTACTCCGGCGTCTCCGGCGGCGAGTTCGGAATCCGCGGCCGCCTCACCGCGCTCGACGCGAAGACCGGCAAGGTCGAATGGAAATTCTGGACGGTCCCCGGACCCGGCGAAAAGGGGCACGAGACCTGGGAAGGCGGCAAGGGCTGGAAGGAAGGCGGCGCCCCGATCTGGAACACGCCGGCGGTCGACCCTGAACTGAACATGCTCTATTTCTCGACCGGCAACGCCTCGCCTGACCTCAACGGCAGCGGCCGTCCCGGCGAAAACCTCTTCACCGCTTCGATCGTCGCCCTCGACGCCGCCACCGGCAAATACAAGTGGCACTTCCAGGAGGTCCACCACGACATCTGGGACTACGACGCGCCGAGCCCGGTCGTCCTCTGGAACGCCAAGGTCGACGGCGAAGAGGTCAAGGGGCTGAGCCAGCCGGGCAAGACCGGTTGGCTCTACATGCTCAACCGGGAGACCGGCGAGCCGATCCACAAGATCGTCGAGAAACCGGTGCCGCAGAACAAAGAGCAGCAGGCGACCTGGGACACGCAGCCCTACCCGCTGACCGAATCCTTCGTCCCCCAGGAAGTCAACGAAGGCCACTACGAAGAAATCAAGAAGCTGGCCGAGGAAACCTTCAAGGGCGAAGACATCGAAGTCAGCCAGGGCGAGATCTTCGACCCCTTCGGCGGCGACATGAAAGTGCTGGCGCCGGGGCCCTCCGGCGGCACCAACTGGCCGCCCTCGAGCTACAACCGCAACACCGGCGACGTCTACGTCTGCGGGATCGGCGGCTACGCCGGCTACCTCACCCACGGGCTCGAAAAACTCGCCCGCGGCAACGTCTACCTCTCCAGCGTCCTCAGCCTCACCGGCTTCGGCACCTACGACGGCAGCATCACCGCCCAGAACGTCGAGACTGGCGAGATCGAGTGGCAGCACGAACTCGAGGGCGAATCCTGTTACTCCGGGACGACGACGACCGCCGGCAACCTCGTCTTCGTCGGCCGCAGCAACGGCGAGCTGACCGCGCTCGACGCGGAGTCCGGCGACGAACTGTGGTCCTTCCAGACCGGCGCCGGCGCCAACACCACGCCCGCGGTCTTCGAATGGGAAGGCAAGGAGTACGTCGCCTTCTACGCCGGCGGCAACTCGCTCGCCGCGAGCGCCCACGGCGACAACCTCTGGCTCTTCTCGCTCGAAGGCGAAATGGAAGAGGTCGAAGGCGGCGGCAAAGCCGAACAGGGCCAGCACGCCGGCGAGGAAGCGCCGCAGCCCGAGGTCGAGGAATCCGAAGGCTCGCCCTCCGAAGCCGCCGGCGGCGGCAAAGAAGGGAAAGAAAACGTCGAAGAAGAATCGGCGGGCGGCGACGCGATGGCCGGCAAATCGGTCTTCTCGGAAAACTGCTCGGTCTGCCACGGGGCCACCGGTCACGGTGGCAACGGCGGGCCTGATCTGACTACGCAGCCGAAAGCGAAGACTCTCAACGGGGCGATCGAACAGGTGACCGAAGGTGGGGGTGGGATGCCGGCGTTCGCGGAATTGCTTTCGACGAAGGAAATCGAAGACGTCGCCGCTTACGTGGTCGAAACGATCAACGGGAAATAGCGGGCGTTGGTGGGGGTGCCGGTGGGGGTCCCTGGGAGCACCTCCGCCGCGAGGATCGTCTTCCGGCTGACGCCTCCGGGGTAACGGCGCGGCTCCATGCTGAGTACCCAGGGACCCCCACCGGCACCCCCTGATCGCTAGATGGGAAGGGTGGGCGGCGGGAGGCGGTAGGTCGCGGGAGTCTTCGAGAGTTTGATCGGGCTCCGGGGGAGGCGGACTGGAGGGCCGGCGTCGCGGGGGATCTCGATGATGGGGGCTAGGCCGATCTGGTCGGCGAATTTGAAGGCGGCTCCGATGTCGTTGACGACGCCGGCGGGGACGCGGCGGGCTCGGAGGAGGTCGACCCACTCGGGGGCGGGGCGGGTAGCGAGGGCTGATTCAAGCAGCGGTCGTAGCTCGTCGCGGTTCTCGACTCGGGCGGGGTTGGTGGCGAAGCGGTCGTCGGTGGCGAGATCAGGCTCGCCGATCACCTCACAGAGGTCGGCGAACTGGCGGTCGTTGCCGACGGCGAGGGCCAGCTCTCCCTCGCCGCAGCGCAGCAGTTCGTAGGGAGCGATGCTGGGGTGGCGGTTGCCCATTCGCCCTGGGACCACCCCGGCCTGCGTGTAGGCCGAGCTCTGGTTGACGAGGCCGGCGAGCAGGGCGGACAGGAGGTCGACCTCGACCCGCTGTCCCTCGCCGCTCTCGCGCCGGTGCTCGAGCGCGGCGAGGATGCCCACCGCGGCGTAGAGGCCGGCGATGACGTCGACGAGGGCGACGCCGACCTTCAGCGGCTCCCCGTCGGGCTCGCCGGTGATGCTCATCAGCCCGCCGAGGGCCTGGACCAGGAGGTCGTATCCCGGCAGCTCGGCTCCGGCGCCGCTGCCGCCGAAGCCGGTGATCGAGCAGTAGACGAGGCCAGGGTTCTCGCCGGCGAGGCTCTCGTGGTCGAGGCCGAGCTCCGCCATCAGCCCCGGCCGGAAGTTCTCGACGAGGACGTCGCTCTCCAGCGCCAGCCGCCGCCCCTCCGCCAGGTCGCCGGGATCGCGCAGGTCGAGCGCGACGCTGCGCTTGTTGCGGTTGACCGCCTGGAAGTAGGTCGCCTCTCCCTCTGAGTCGTGGGGCGGGCCCCAGGCGCGGGTGTCGTCGCCGCTGCCGGGCCGCTCGACCTTGGTCACCTCGGCGCCGAGGTCGGCCAGGGTCATCGACGCCAGCGGGCCGGCGAGGACGCGGGAGAAGTCGAGGATGCGCAGTCGTCCCAGCGCCGAGTCGGCCATTCGGTCACGATCTCAGAAACCCGCCACCGATTCGAGGTCGCCGATGTCATCCACCACCGCCGCGCCGCCGATCCGTTCCAACGACTTCCTCGCGCTCGACGCCCTTCTCTCCGACGAGGAGCGCGATATCCGCGACACCGTCCGCGCCTTCGTCCGCAACGAGGTCGTGCCGAACGTGGGGGAGTGGTTCGAGGCGGCGACGGTCCCGATCGGCGAGCTGGCGCCGGCTCTCGGCAACCTCGGGGTGCTGGGGATGCACCTGCAGGGGTACGGCTGCGCCGGCGCCTCGGCGACCGCCTACGGCCTCGCCTGCATGGAGCTGGAGGCCGGCGACAGCGGCATCCGCAGCCTCGTCTCCGTCCAGGGGTCATTGGCGATGTACGCGATCTGGCGCTGGGGCTCTGAGGAGCAGAAACAAGCGTGGTTGCCCCGGATGGCCTCAGGCGAAGCGCTCGGCTGCTTCGGGCTGACCGAGCCCGACGCCGGCTCCGACCCCGGCTCGATGCGGACCCGCGCCCGCCGCGACGGCAGCGACTGGATCCTGCACGGGCAGAAGATGTGGATCACCAACGGCTCGGCCTCCGAGGTGGCGGTCGTCTGGGCGCAGACCGACGAGGGCGTGCGCGGCTTCCTCGTGCCGAAGGGGACGAAGGGCTTCACCACCCAGGACATCCACCGCAAGCTCTCGCTGCGGGCCTCCATCACCTCCGAGCTCCTGCTCGACGACGTGCGCCTCCCCGCCGACGCGGTGCTGCCGGAGGTGAGCTCGCTGAAAGGGCCGCTCTCCTGTCTCAACGAGGCGCGCTACGGGATCGTCTGGGGCGCCGCCGGGGCGGGGCGCGCCTGCTACGAAGCGGCGCTCGAGTACGCGCTCGAGCGGACCCAGTTCGACCGCCCGATCGCCTCCTTCCAGATCCAGCAGCAGAAGCTGGCGGAGATGGTGCTGGAGGTGAACCGGGCGACGCTGGTGGCGATGCACCTGGGGCGGATGAAGGACGCCGGGACGCTGCGGCCCGAGCACGTCAGCCTCGGCAAGCCCGGCAACGTCAACGGGGCGCTGGAGGTGGCGCGGAGCGCGCGGCAGGTGCTCGGGGCCAACGGCGTCACGCTCGAGTATCCGGTGATCCGCCACATGAACAACCTCGAGTCGGTGGTCACCTACGAGGGCACCGCCGACGTCCACGCGCTGGTGATCGGCGGCGCCGTGACGGGGATCCAGGCCTTTCGGTAAATCCAGGCGTTTCCTCCGTCCGGTCTCGGGTATTTGATCGTTCGCCAGAGCCATTCGGCCGACGGGTAGGAGGAGAGATGGAGGCGAGCGGGAGCCCTTCATTAGTGCTGGTGGAGCAGCACGAGGCGCTGCGGGACGGCCTTGCGGTCCTGCTGGAACGCCGCGGCTTCGAGGTGCGCGGCTGCGCCACCACCGCGGCGCGCGGGGAAGAGGTGATCGCCGAACAGGAGCCCGACGTCGCCGTCGTCGGCGTCGACCTTCCGGACGAGCGCGGGACCGAGCTGGTGCGGCGACTGAACGACTGCCCGCCCTGCCCGAAGTTCCTCATCTACACCGGCCTCACAGACCCCGACCTGCTGGAGGCGGCCTACCGCAGCGGCGCCCGCGGCCTGGTCGCGAAGCCGGCCGGCCTCGACGTCCTCGTCGACGCTCTGCGCGAGGTCTGGCGCGGCGGCCGCTACTTCGACCGCAGCTTCGCCGCCAACGGCGCGAACGGCAACGGCAACGGCGCCGCGAAGACGCTGAGCCGCCGCGAGTCGGAGATCCTCGCCCTCCTTGCCCAGGGCCTGACGGGCGAGGAGATCGCCAAGCGCTTCGTCCTCTCGCCGGAGACCGTCCGCACCCACATCCGCAACGCGATGGAAAAGCTCGACGCCCGCACCCGCACCGAGGCCGTCGTCAAGGCCCTCGACCTGGAGGAGATCCAGCGCTAGTCAGCGGAAAATGCGACGAGGTTGAAGAACCTTTCCATTTTCGTCCCAGTTCCGGGACTTTTAGGTCTTGTTCCGTGCGCTCGCGCCGCTGACCATCGCCGCCTCCGCAATCAAGCTGAAGGAGGCAACGATGTTCTACGCGTTGATGGGGTACATGCACGCCCACTTCACCCGGCGGGTGAACGAGATCCGCCGCCTGGCGGGGGAGGCGGGACAGGGGACGGTCGAGTACGTCGGCCTGATCCTGCTCGTCTCGCTGCTGATGGTCGGCATGGTCGCGGCGATGAAAGGTTTCAACGGCAAGCAGGGAACCGAGCTCGCCGACGTGATCGTCAACAAGATCAAGGAGGCGGTCGACAAAGTCGCCTTCAAATAGCCGGTCCAGGCGAGTGGCGCTTTTGTGGCCTCTACGTCCACAAAAGCGCCACTCGGCGGCGGCTTGCGCTCGCATGAGAAACTCGCGCGATGCCAGCTTCACGCAGTTACGACAGGGCGCCGGCCGACATCCGGCCGGTGACGATCGATCCGGGGTTCGTCGAAAGCGCGGACGGGTCGGCGCTGATCTCGATCGGGCGGACGCGGGTGATCTGCACCGCCTCGATCCAGGAGCAGGTCCCGCGCTGGATGAACGGCAAGGGGAAAGGGTGGGTCACCGCCGAGTACGCGATGCTGCCCGCCTCCACCGGCGACCGCAAGCAGCGCGACATCTCCAAGGGCAAACAGGACGGGCGCGGGGTCGAGATCCAGCGCCTGATCGGTCGCTCGCTGCGGGTCGTCGTCGACTTCAGGACGATGGGCGAACGCAGCGTCTACGTCGATTGCGACGTGCTCGAAGCCGACGGCGGCACCCGCTGCGCGGCGATCACCGGCGGCTTCGTCGCCCTGCGCCAGGCCTTCCAGAAGCTGGTCGACAAGAAAGCTCTCGACGCCCTGCCGCTGACCGGCTCGGTCGCGGCGGTCAGCGTCGGCATGGTCAACGGCCGCGCCCTCTGCGACCTCGACTACGGCGAGGACTCCAATGCCGAAGTCGACGCCAACGTGGTGATGACCGGCGATGGCGGCCTGGTCGAGGTGCAGGCGACGGCGGAGCGGACGCCGCTCTCGCGCGCCTCGCTCGACGAGCTGCTGGGACTGGCCGAGCTCGGGATCGGCCGCCTGCGGGAGGTGCAGGAGCGGGCGGCTTCGTGAACCCTGGCGACGGGGCCGCGGAGCGGGTCTTCGTCCTCTCCACCCGCAACCAGCACAAGGTGCGGGAGATGGCGGAGCTGCTGCCGGGGGTCGAGCTGAAGCCGCTGCCGGCCGAGGTGACGCTGCCGCCCGAGGACGGGGACAGCTTCGAGGCCAACGCGCTGATCAAGGCGCGCGCCGCCCACGCGGCGACCGGCGAGGCGGCGATCGCCGACGACTCCGGGATCGAAGCCGCGGACCTCGGCGGCGCTCCGGGGATCTACTCGGCCCGCTACGCCGGCGAGGGAGCGAGCGACGAGTTCAACCTCGAGAAGCTGCTGCGCGAAGTCAGCGCCGTCGGCGGCGAGCGGCGCGCCGCCTACGTCTGCGCGATCGCCCTGATCGAAGCGGGGGGGCACGAGTACGTTTTCGAGGCCCGCTGCGAGGGGACTCTCCTGCGAGAGGGCCGCGGCAGCGGCGGCTTCGGCTACGACCCGGCCTTCGTCCCCGACGAGACCGGGCACTCAGACCAGCGCACGATGGCCGAGCTTCCACCCGAGGAGAAGAACGCGATCAGCCACCGCGGCAAGGCGGCGCGGATGCTGGCGCGGCATCTGGGCGCCGGGGCGGGGCCATGATCCGCAGCAAATCCGGCGCCGCCGCGCTCTCGATCGCCTCCAACGCGATCCTGATCGCGCTGAAGCTGGCCGCCGGGGCGATCACCGGCTCGATCGCGATCGTCACCGAGGCGATCCACTCGCTGGTCGACCTCGTCGCCTCCGTGATCGCCTTCATCTCGGTCCGCAAAGCCGACGAGCCGGCCGACGAGGAGCACCCCTACGGCCACGAGAAGGTCGAGAACCTGGCGGCGACGATCGAGGGGATCCTGATCCTGGTCGGCGCCGCGATCATCGTCTACGAGGCGACCCACCGCCTCGTCGTCGGCTCGGAGGTCGAATCGCTCGGGGTCGGGATCGCGGTCATGGGCCTCTCCGTGATCGCCAACCTCTTCGTCTCCAGCGTCCTCTACCGCCAGGCGCGGGTCCACGACTCGCCGGCGCTGGAAGGCGACGCCGCCCACCTGCGCACCGACGCCCTCACCTCCCTCGGCGTCCTCGTCGGCCTCGCCCTGGTCCAGATCACCGGCGCCGCCGCCTTCGACTCGATCACCGCCCTCGTCGTCGCCGGCGCGATCGTCTGGGCCGGGATCAGCATCATCCGCCGCTCCTCCGGCGTGCTCGTCGACGAAACCCTGCCGGACACGGAGATGGACCGGATCGAGCGCGCGATCGCCACCGCCCGCACCCCCGAGGTCGCCGGCTACCACAAGCTCCGCGCCCGCCGCGCCGGCAAACGCCGCCACATCGACTTCCACGTCCAGTACCGCTCCGGCACCAGCCTCGAGCGCGCCCACGAGCTCGCCCACACGATGCGGGACTCGATCGAGGCCGAGATCCCCCAGGCCGAGGTCCTGATCCACGTCGAGCCCGAGACCTCCTACCGCGAGCGCGAAAGCGGCCCCTACCGCTCGGGCTAGGCGGGCGGCAGCAGGTTGACTCCGGCGGCGAGGCCGACGGCGACGAGGGTGATCGCGTAGCCGGTGTAGCCGCTGAAGGCGAAGAGGATCGCGGCGATCGCGCAGATGACGACCGTGATGATCCAGGAGGCTCGGGCGAGGGTCACTGTCGGTAGTTTTTCGCAGATGCCCGACGCTGCCGCCGCCACCGTCCCCAGCGAGGAGTCCGCGGGGGCCGCGCTGGAGTTCCTGACCGAGATGTCGCCGGACCTCCGCGGGGCGGCGATCCTCGGCCCCGCGGGCGAGGTGCTGGCCGTTACGGGGGAGGAGCCCGAGCGCTGGCGGGAGGACGCCGCCGCCCTCTTCGCCGTCGCCGACGAGTCCGAGGGGGAGCCCGTCGAGCAGGTTCACGTCGCCACCGAGCAGGGCGAGGTCTTCGCGGTCCGCAACGCCGGCCTCGCCGCGGTGACGGTGACCGACCGCTTTGCCCTCGCCTCCCTGATGCTCTTCGACATGCGCTCGACCCTGCGGCAGCTGGCGTCTCCGAACTTCGGGCCCCCAGAGGGGACCAGATCTCGGAAGGGCGAGGGCTGATGCCACCCAAGCCGCATCGCGTCCTCTTGGAGCGCGTCTCCGTCTACGCCGACGAGGCGGCAGCCTTCATGCGCCGGCGCCGGGTGGCGCGCCGCCCCTTCGCCCGCCTCTACTACCCCCACGGCCGCAGCGCCGACCACGCCCAGGACTCGCGCAGCGGCGCCGAGCTGTTCGTCGCCGCCGGGCGCCTGATCGAGGTCGCCGGGAAGAAGCAGAAGGGATGAGCGGGCTGATCGACCTGGCCGTCGCCGAGCGGGTGCTGGCGCGGGCGCTCGCCAACGGTGGCCGCTTCGCCGAGGTCTTCGCCGAACGGCGCCAGGGGCAGACGCTGGCGATCGACGAGCGGCGGATCGAGTCGGTCCAGGCCGGCGCCGAGGAGGGGGCCGGCGTCCGCGTCGTCGACGGCAACACCACCTACTTCGCCCACGTCGACGGCCTCGACCCGGCCGAGCTCGAACGCGCCGCCGAGGAAGCCGCCGGGGCGCTGCGGGCCGAGCGCACCGAGCCGCGGCCGCTGCAGGCGCGGGAGGCGGCGCCGCTGCCGATCCTGCGCCGCCCCGAAGGGGTGCCGGCCGAGCGCAAGGCGGAGCTGCTGCGCGAGCTCGACGAGCGGGCCCGCGGCAAGGGCGGGGAGATCGCCCAGGTCAACGCCTCCTACGCCGAGGCCCGGCGCGAGGTCGCAATCGCCAACTCCGACGGTCTCTTCAGCGGCGACGACCGTACCCGCGTTCGGATCGGCGTCCAGGCGGTCGCCCGCCGCGACGGCGCGGTCGAGACCGGGGCCGAGACCCTCGGCGCCCACCGCGGCTTCGAGCTGCTCGAAGACGACCCCGGCCAGATCGCCGAGCAGGCGGCGGCCAAGGCGCTGACCCTGCTCGACGCGGTCCCGGCGCCCTCGGGCTCGATGCCGGTCGTCGTCGGCGGCGGCTTCGGCGGCGTCCTCTTCCACGAGATGACCGGCCACGGCCTCGAGGCAGACCACATCCAGAAGGGCGCCAGCGTCTACGTCGGCAAGCTCGGCGAGCGGGTGGCCGAGCCGCTGCTGAACGCCTACGACGACGGCCGCCTCCCCGGCGAATGGGGCAGCGACGCGATCGACGACGAGGGCCAGCAGACGCAGAAGACGCAGGTGATCGAGGACGGCCGCCTCACCTCCTACCTCTACGACCGCCTCACCGCCGAGCGCGACGGCGTCGCCTCGACCGGCAACGGCCGCCGCGAGAGCTTCCGCCACCTGCCGATCCCGCGCATGACCAACACCTACATCGCTTCCGGCGAGGCCACGCCCCAGGCGATCATCGCCGACGTCGATCGCGGCTTCTACGCGGTCTCCTTCGGCGGCGGCCAGGTCGACCCCGCCACCGGCGACTTCGTCTTCGGCGTCTCCGAGGGCTACCTGATCGAGAACGGCAGGGTGACCAGCCCCTGCCGCGGCGCCACCCTGATCGGCAACTGCCTCGACGCCCTGGCGGCGATCGACGCCGTCGGCAGCGACTTCTTCATGAAGACCGGGATCTGCGGCAAGGGCGGGCAGAAAGTCCCGGTCGGGACCGGCCAGGGCCACGTCAGGGTGCGGGCGATGACCGTGGGAGGGACGGAGAGATGACAGCGGGAGCGTTTGATGACTGAGCTGAGCGCGGTCGCGCGGCGCGCGGTCGAAGCCGCGACCGATGCTGGCGCAAGCGACACCGAGGCCTACGTCTCCCGCGAGGGCGGCCGCGAGGTCCGCGTCCACGGTGGCGAGGTCGAGAGCCTGACCGCGGCGACGCAGACCGGCGTCGGCATCCGCGCCTGGGACGGCCACCGGGTCGGCTACGCCTACGGCACCGACCTCTCGGAGGCCGGCGTGGCGGCGATCGCCGCCAAGGCCGCGGAAGCCGCCGCGGTCGCCGACGAGGACCAGTTCGCGGCGCCGCCGCAGCCGGCCGAGATCGAGGCGGTGCCCGGCCTCGGCGACCCCTCGATCGCCGAATGGGAGACCGCCCGCGTCGCCGACCTGGCGCTGACCGTCGAGCGCACCGCGCTCGAGCAAGACCCCCGCCTCGTCGCCGTCGAGACCGCCGTCTACGCCGACTCCGACGAGCAGGTGGCGATCGCCTCCTCGACCGGCGTCGCCGGCTTCTACGAGGCTTCGAGCGCCTACGCCTACCTCTCGGCCCTGGCCGAGGGGGAGGGGGGAGCGCGGGAGACGGGCCTCGGCTTCGGTCTCGCCCGCGGCCCCCGCGGCCTCGATCCGGAGGCGATCGGGGCCGAGGGCGCCCGCCGGGCGCTGGCGATGATCGGCGCCGGCAAGCCGGCCTCCCGCTCCTGCCCGGTCGTCCTCGACGAGACCGTCGCCGCCAGCTTCGCCGGCCTGATCGGCGGCGGCCTCAGCGCCAAAGCCGTCCAGCGCGGCCGCTCGCCCTTCGCCGGTCGGCTCGAAGAGGAGGTGGCGAGCGGCGCCTTCGTCCTCCACGACGACGGCCGCGACCCGCTCGGCCCCGCCTCGGCCCCCTTCGACGCGGAGGGCGTACCCCGCCGCCGCACCGCCCTGATCGAGGGCGGCAGGCTCCGCTCCTACCTCTTCGACACCTACAC
>DATMBY010000036.1:0-2659 GCA_035558995.1 Solirubrobacterales bacterium | reverse complement strand
GCTGTGGAGCGACGCGGCGATCTTCGTCGACCCGCGCGACCCCGAGGGGCTGCGGGAGGCGCTGGCGGGGCTCGCCGGCGACCGCTGGCTGCGGAGCGCGCTCGCCGACCGGGCGCAGCGGCGGGCCGCCTCGTACTCGATCGAAAGGGCCGCCCACGGCTACCACCGGCTCTACGAATGCCTGACCACGACAGCCGAGGTGGCGGCGTGAGGGTCGTCTACTTCTCCCACTCGCTGGTCTCCGACTGGAACCACGGCAACGCCCACTTCCTGCGCGGCGTCGCCGCCGAGCTGCGTGAGCGCGGCCACGAGGTCGCCGTGCTCGAACCCGCCGCCGGCTGGAGCCGCGCCAACCTCGAACGCGAGCACGGGGAGCAGCCGCTGCGCGATTTCCGCCGCGCCTTCCCCGACCTCACCGCCAGCGAGTACGACCCCGAGGCGGTCGACCTCGGGCGCGAGCTCGACGGCGCCGATCTGGTCCTCGTCCACGAGTGGAACGAGCCCTCGCTGGTGAAGCGGGTGGGCGCGCACCGGGCGCGGCACGGCGGCTACCACCTCCTCCTCCACGACACCCACCACCGCGCCAGCACCGCGCCCGAGGAGATGGAGCGTTTCGACCTCTCCGGCTACGACGGCGTCCTCGCCTACGGCGAGGTGATCCGGCGCCTCTACCTCGAGCGCGGCTGGGCCGCCCGCGCCTGGACCTGGCACGAGGCCGCCGACACCCGCGTCTTCCACCCGCTGCCCGGGGTCGAGCCGGAAGCCGACCTGGTCTGGATCGGCAACTGGGGCGACGGCGAGCGCGACCGCGAGCTGCGCGAGTTCCTGCTGCGGCCCGCGCGCCAGCTGCGCCTGCGCGGCTCGATCCACGGCGTCCGCTACCCCTGGGCGGCGCGGCTCCGCATCCGCCTCAGCGGCCTCCGCTACCGCGGCTGGGTCGCCAACCACCGCGCCCCCGAGCTCTTCGCCCGCCACCGCCTCACCGTCCACGTCCCCCGTCGCCCTTATGTAGAGGCGCTGCCGGGGATCCCGACGATCCGCCCTTTCGAGGCGCTCGCCTGCGGGATCCCGCTGGTCTGCTCGCCCTGGGACGACTGCGAGGGGTTGTTCCGGACCGAGCAGGACTACCTCGTCGCCCGCGACGGCGCCGAGATGCGCGAGGCGATGCAGGCGATCCTCGAGTACCCCGAGCTGGCGGAGAAGCTGCGGCGCAGCGGGCTGGAGACGATCCGCGCCCGCCACACCTGCGCCCACCGGGTCGACGAGCTGCTGGCGATCGACGCGGAGCTGCGCGGCGACGCCTCCTCCCCTTCTTCCGAGCTGGAGCTGGCGGGATGAGGATCGCCTTCTTCGGATCGAGCCTCGTCTCCGCCTACTGGAACGGCGCCTGCACCTACTACCGGGGGATCGTCCGCGCCCTCGACGCCCGCGGGCACCGCGTCGCCTTCTACGAACCGGACGCCTTCGAACGCCAGGCGCACCGGGACATCGACGATCCCGAGTGGGCGCGGGTGGTCGTCTACGAGCCGCGCGACGAGGGGGAAGTGCGGCAGGTGGTGGCCGAGGCCGCCGACGCCGACGTCGTCGTCAAGGCGAGCGGGGTCGGCGTCTTCGACGCGGTGCTGGAGGAGGCGGTGGCCGAGCTGGAGGGACCGGAGGTGCGGGTCTTCTGGGACGTCGACGCCCCGGCGACCCTGGCGGCGATGGAAGCCGACTCGGGGAACCCGCTGCGCGAGCTGATCGGCCGCTACGACCTCGTCCTCACCTACGGCGGCGGCCAGCCGGTGATCGACCGCTACGGCGCCCTCGGCGCCCGCGCCTGCGTCCCGATCTACAACGCGCTCGACCCCGAGACCCACCATCCCGAGCCGCCGCGGCCCGAGCTCGCCTGCGACCTCGCCTTCCTCGGCAACCGCCTGCCCGACCGCGAGGCGCGGGTCGAGGAGTTCTTCTTCCGGGCCGTTGAGGCGCTGCCGCAGCGCGGCTTCCTGCTCGGCGGGAACGGCTGGGAGGACCGGGTCGAGGGCATGCCGAACGTGCGGTACCTGGGCCACGTCCCCCCCGGCGACCACAACGCGCTCAACCGCAGCGCCCTCGCCGTCCTCAACGTCAGCCGCGAGAGCATGGCCGCCAACGGCTGGTCGCCGGCGACCCGGGTCTTCGAGGCCGCGGGGGCGGGCGCCTGCCTCGTCACCGACGCGTGGGAGGGCGTCGAGGACTTCCTGGCGCCGGGCGAGGAGGTGCTGGTCGCCCGCGACGGCGCCGA
Organism: Solirubrobacterales bacterium; assembly: GCA_035558995.1. Taxonomy (GTDB): domain Bacteria; phylum Actinomycetota; class Thermoleophilia; order Solirubrobacterales; family 70-9; genus VAYN01. The sequence goes on along the minus strand of DATMBY010000036.1, from coordinate 393 downwards.
GGTCGCCGAGCTGCTCGCCGGCCTCGACCCCGAGCGCGCCTGTGCGATCGGCGAGGCGGCGCTGGAGCGGGTCCTGGCCGAGCACACCTACGAGCGCCGGGCCGAGCAGGTCGAGGCGGTGCTGGAAGGGGTCCTGGTCCGGTGAGGGTCGTCTTCCTCGGGCTCTCGATCACCTCCTCGTGGGGCAACGGCCACGCAACCAACTACCGGGCGCTGGTGCGGGAGCTGAGCGCGCGCGGCCACGAGGTTCTCTTCTGCGAGCGCGACGTCCCCTGGTACGCGGCGCAACGCGACCTGCCCGAGCCGCCCTGGGGACGGACCGCTCTTTACGACTCGCTCGCCCAGCTGCGCGACGAGCACACCGAAGACGTCGCCGCAGCGGACCTCGTCGTC
>DATMBY010000035.1:0-5278 GCA_035558995.1 Solirubrobacterales bacterium | reverse complement strand
CCGATGCTCGCGGTCCGAGCGCTCGGTGGCGCCCAGCACGAGCAGGGCCTGACCGCTGTCGCCGACGGCGGAGCGCAGCAGCCGCTCCTCGCCGCCGGGGCAACGGCGGCTGCCGTCGACCTCGACGCAGCCGGAATCCTCGAGGACCTGGGCGTGGTAGCTGATTTCGCCGCGGGTCAGCTGGGGCAGGGAGCCGACGATGTCTGTGATGCTGCGCGGCTGCCCGGCCCCCTGCAGGACCCGGAGGATGTCGCGCCGTGTCGGGTGGTTGAGCGCGTCCTGGAACTGCGGCTCCAGCGTCGCCACCAGGTCGGCGGCAAGGCGCCCGTCCTCGGCCAAGACCCCCGCGTCGCCCATCTTCTTCCTCCTCCGGTGGTTACCAGAAAGACATCACGATCACTAAAAGATCGTTGCGGAAGCGTAAAAGCGAACCTCGCCGTTTACGAAGGCAAAATCCGGCAGTAATCGGGCGACGCGGGTTCGGCGCCTACTTCGTGCGGCAGAGAAAGACCATCTTGGTGTGGAGGTTTTCGTCCACCCCGAGCGAGAGCTCGCCGTCCAGCTCACCGTAAAGAGCCACGCACTCGAGCCCTGCGCGCTCGATCGCGCCCAGCACCTGCTCCTTGCTGAAGTGGCGCTGGCGATGGACGTGCGCCTGGCCCGGCTGGCCGGGGACGTCGAAGCGCGCTTCGGCGTATGTCCCGGGGCTGACCTCCTCCGGCGAGAGCTGCCCCTGCCAGATCAGGCGCCTGCCCTCATCCTCGACGACGACTTCTTCGCTGAAGAAGGTCCGGTAGGTGACGAGCGTGTTGAGGTCGAAGAGGGCGATGCCCGTCGGCGCCAGGTTGCGCCTCATCCCTCTCAGCGTCGCCTCCAGTTCCTCGACCTCGAGCAGGTAGTTGCAGGGGTCGTTGACCGCCCAGATCAGGTCGAACTCGCCCAGCTCCGGCAGCTCGCGCATGTCGGCCTCGACCAGCTCGGCCCTGCCCTCGGCCCGCTCCCGCGCCCGCTCCAGCATCTGCGGCGAGATGTCGCAACCGGTCACCTCCCAGCCCGCCTCGAGCAGGGTGATGAAGCTGAGGCCGGTGCCGCAGGCGACGTCCAGCAGTCGCTTGCCGTCGAACCCCGCCTCTTCGGCGACCGAGAGCAGACGTCCCGTCCATCGCTCGTACTTGTAGTTGCGGTTGAACGCGTCATAGAGCGGCGCGTAGACGTCGTAGGCCTCCTTCGCCGCGTCCCCCGCTACCCATTGCTTTTGCATATCTCCTCTTTCCTTCGTTCCCGTGGCAAAAAAATCGCGGCCTTCTCCGGGCGATCAACCCGTCGAAGAAGGCCGCGATCCACTTAGTTGCCCTTGCTGTTGCTGGCCATGGGCAGCACCGTTTCCTTTGCGCCGAGCTTCATCCTGCTCACCCCCCTTCACAAGATCCGACGTTTATGGAGAGCATGATTTATCGCTGGCAAAACCGGTCACCAATCCCAAATTCGAAGCAGGATTTTGGGGGAAGAAAGATTTTTTGAGCGAGAGGAATTAGTCTTCGTTCTGTACTCAGCGTCTATTGAGGAGGAATCCAGGTGACGCGGGTTGTCGGAGAGAGAGAACCAGCAGCGTTCGGAATCAGCGCGCGGACGGCGCGAGCGCTTGCCGATCCCTGGCGATTTCGGATCCTCACCGAGGTCACCTCGCGGCCCCTCAGCCCCTCGCGATTCGTCGAGGAACACGGCGGCGAGCTGACCCACGTCGCTCGCTGCTTCCGCCAGCTCGCCGAGTGGGGCTACCTCGAAGTGGCCGAAGAGCGTCCGGGCCGCCGCCGCGGGGCGGCGATCGAGCACGTCTACCGGGCGATCCGGCGCGCCCAGTTCGACGCCAACACCTGGGAGAGCGTCTCCCACTCCGATCGCGACAGCGTCACCCGCTCGATCCTCGACTCCTATCGAACCCGGATCAGCGAGGCGCTGGAGGCCGGCACCTTCGACCAGGAGGTGGACCGCCACCTCTCATGGGAGGTCATCGTCCTCGACAAAGAGGCCTGGCTGGAGCTGTGCGGTCGACTCGACCTGATCCAGGGATCCCTCGCGGGCCGTGAGCTCGAGGCGGCCAAGCGCCTCGCGGTGAGTCGCGATGAAGAGATCCCGGCGACGGTCGGCCTTGCTGCCTTCCGCTCGCCAGGAGAGCCACCACCGAGGAGCACGGCCAACGGCCCCCTGGAGCCCGGGGTACCGGTGGGGGGAACTCACTACGTGCTCGGGCCCAAGCTGGCGAAGGCCCTCTCCAACCGCTGGCGCTGCCGGATCCTGATGGAGGTGAGCATGCGCCCGCAGAGCCCCTCCCAGTTCGTCGAGGAGGTCGGCGGCTCGATGACCCACGTCTCCCGCTGCTTCCGCGAGCTGGCCAAATGGGGCTACCTGGAAGTGCTGGAAAAGCGGAAAGGCGGCCGCCGCGGCGGCATCGAACGGATCTACAAGAGCACCCATCGGCCCTACTTCGATGCCCATACCTGGAAGAGCCTCCCCCGCGTCATCCGCGAAGAGATCTCTCCCTGGTTCCTCAACACCTACTTCGACCACGTCGGCGAGGCGATCGAGCGGGGAACCTTCGACGCCGACCTCGACCGTCACCTCACCTGGCAATCCGTCGTCGTCGACCGCGAGGCCTGGACAGGGATCGGCGTCGAGCTCGACGAGGTTCTGACCTGGCTGCCGGAGCTGGAGGCCCGGTCGCTGGAGCGAACCGAGGACAGCGACGAGCTGATCACGACGACGGTGGGGATGGCTTCGTTCCGCTCGCCCTCCGGGAAACGTGCTCCCTCGGACGTTTGACGAGTCGCCGCGGCGACATCCGTCCAGCCGCTGAATTCCGCTTCTAGGGTGCCGCCACTTTGACGCAGCCTCGTAATCGGGGCGCGCTGATCTATCAACGGTCGGAAAGGAGAGTCGGATGGGCAGGGGACTGCGGCGGGTTCCAGCGCTGGTGGTCGCGGGAGTGGCTCTGGTGGCCACCCTGGGCGGCACCGTCTACGCAGCCGGGAAGATCGACGGGCGGACGATCAAGGTGAAGTCGCTGCCGGGGAACCGGCTCGCGGTCGGATCGGTGCCCGGCAACCGGCTGAAGCCGGGGGCGCTGCAGGGGTCGGCGCTGGCGCCGGGCTCGATCACCGGGATCCAGATCGACGCCTCCACCCTCGGCCAGGTCCCCTCTGCGATCCACGCCGACACGGCGGAGTCGGCGCGCGACGCGGAAACGGCGCTGAACGCCGCCAACGCCGAGAACGCGCGGACCGTCAACGGCTACGAAGCCGGCTGCCGGGCCGGCACCCGCGCCTTCGCCGGCGCCTGCTGGCAGACGACGGCAAGCGAGACCGCGCTCGGCGCCCCGGCCGCGGCCGCGGCCTGCGCCGCCCGGGGCGGCGAGCTGCCCGAGGCGCTGGCCCTGGCTGCCTTCTCGCAGCAGCCGGGGGTGACGCTGTCGACGGGGGACGAGTGGTCCAGTGACATCCCCAGCTTTACGACGCTGAACTCCTACAGCGTGGCCACTGTGAATTCAGCTGGGGAAGTTGGCTCAGCCGTCTCCACCGCAACCAAGAAGTTCCGCTGCGTCCTGCCGCTGGTCGGGTGAGGGCCGGGCCTCTTCTATTCTCGGACGGGCGATGTTCCCGCACCCCGGCAGCCGCACCGCCAGGCCCGGCCTGCTCTGCGCGGCCCTCGCCCTGGTGCTGGTCCTGCTGCTCCTCTCAGAAGCGGCCGAAGGCGCGGAGGCCTCCCGCGCCGACCGCGTCCGCCGCTACTGGACCCCGCAGAGGATGGAGAGCGCCCGGCCGCTGGACCTCGTGGTCGGCCCGCACGGCAGGCCGCGGCTCCGGCTCGGCCGCCGGGCGCCGCTCGCCGGCGCCAGCTTCGTCAACGCCCCCACCCCGACCGTCCCGCCCTTCTCCGCCAGCGGCCGCCTTTTCATCCGCATCGGCAAGCACCGCGGCTACTGCTCGGCGACGGCGATCGACAGCCCGACCCGGCAGCTGGTCCTGACCGCCGGCCACTGCGTCAACGCCGGCTCCGCCCAGCGTGGCAACCTCTGGTTCCGCGACCTCCTCTTCGTCCCCGCCTACAGCGCCGGCAGAGCCCCCTTCGGCGCCTTCCCCGCCCGCCGCAAGAAGGTCTTCTCGCCGCCGCAGTGGACCAACCACGACAACCCCGACTTCGACCTCGGCGCCTTCCTCGCCGCCCCCAACAACCGCGGCATGGACGTCGCCGACGCGGTCGGCGGCGGCGCCGCGATCGCCCTCGACCTGCCCCGCCGCCAGCGCTACGCCTCCTTCGGCTACCCCGGCAACTTCAAGCGGATGCAGACCTGCAGCGCCGGCTACGCGGGGGACGACGGCCTCACCCGGAACCTGCCTGGCCCGCCGACCATGTCGATCGACTGCCAGTGGGCGCCGGGCGCCAGCGGCGGCGGCTGGCTGGTCGAAGACGGCCGCATCGCCGGCCTCAACTCCTACCTCAACATCGGCAACCGCTCCCGCACCTTCGGCCCCTACTTCACGCGGGAAACCGTCGGCAAGCTGGTCGAAGGTCTCTAGCCAGCGGCCTCGGCGTCGAGCAGGCGGCGGTAGTAGCGGTAGTCGCGCCGCTCCGGCCGCAGGTTGCAGGCGAGGGCGAGGTGGTGGCGGGCGCGGCGCTTCTGGCCGGTCTTGCTGAGGGCGCGGCCGAGGCAGAAGTGGGCGAAGTCGTTGACCGGGTGGGACTCGACCACCGCCTCGAACTCGGCCGCCGCCGGGGCGAAGCGGCCGGAGCGGAAGTAGGCGCGGCCGAGGGCCTCGCGGACCGAGGTCTTCTCCGGCGCCCGCCGCGCCGCCTCGGCCAGCGGCGCCGTCGCGTGCTCGAAGTCGCCGTCCTCGAGCAGCTCGAGGCCGCGGCGGTAGAGCGTGTAGGTGGGCTCGGGAGCGCCTTCCGGGGACATTCAACAAGTGTAGGAGGCGTGGGAAACGTGCCTCCTAGCAGGGCAAAAGTACGACCCTGCTACCGTAAGTGGAGGAGTTCGGCGCCTCCTTTTCCGCGCCTGGCCGCATCACTATGAGCACCATTGCAACCGCGAAAAAATGGACCTGCGATCAATGCGGGGTGACCGTCAGCCGTCTCGGCGGCGAGAAGGTCGAGCTGCCCGCCAGCTGGGCGTCCTCCAGCGAGGGCACCTTCTGCCTGCTCTGCCGGCGTGAGAGGGCCGCCCAGGCCGCCCTCGACGCCGCCCCCGAGGACAGCGGCCTCGAAGACCGCGCCAAGCTCC
>DATMBY010000034.1:0-5803 GCA_035558995.1 Solirubrobacterales bacterium | reverse complement strand
ATCCTCGACGTCCTCATCGAGATCTGGATGCGGGCGATCTACGGAACCGTCGAGTCCGCCTGAGCTAGACGCGCGGCGCGACCTCGCGCCCCATCAGCTCCACCGCGTCGAGGTCGCGGTGGAGCAGGTGCTGACCCATGATCCGGGTCAGCCCCGCGGCCTCCAGCTCCTGCAGCTGCTCGACCGCCTCCTCGACGGTGCCGAGGATCGTGCTCGGCCGCAGACCGGCGATGAACGCCTCGCCGTCCCCGCCCTCGCCTTTCCATTCCGAGAGGCGGGAAGCGCGGTCGAGCAGGTCCTCGCGATCGGCGCCGACGAGCCAGCCGGTCATCATCGAGAGCGGCAGCGTTGCCGGGTCGCGGCCCTCTTGTTCGCAGGCCTCGTCGAGGCGCTTGCGCAGGTCGGCGACCTCCTCCGCCGTCGCCATCACCGTGTTGTACTCGTCGGCCCAGCGAGCGCCGATCCGCAGGCTGCGCGGCCCGCCTTTGGCGCCGAGGATCAGCGGCAGCGGCCGCTGCACCGGCTTCGGCCGGGCGTCGAGCTGCCGCGCCGAGTAGTGCTCGCCGTCGAAGTCGAACGGCCCCTCGCCCCAGTGGCCGCGAAGGATCTGCATCTGCTCTTCGAGCGCCTCCATCCGCGGCCCGATCTCCGGGAGGTCGAACCCGTAGAGCTCGTGCTCCCGCTCCCACCAGCCGGCGCCGATCCCGACTTCGACCCGGCCGCCGGAGACGTGGTCGGCGGTCACCGCCGCCTTCGCCAGCACCGCCGGATGGCGGAAGGTCGCCGGCGAGACCATCGTCCCCAGCCGCAGCCGCTCCGTCGTCGCGCCGAGCGCGGTGATCGTCCCCCAGGCGTCGAGCGAGCCCCGCTCGCGCCGATCGTCGACCGAGAGGTAATGGTCGGAGCGGAGCATCGTCCCCACCCCGTGCTCCTCGCAGGCCGCCGCCAGCGCCTGCCAGTCCTCCCACGTCACATCCTCCTGGCCCTCGATCATCAGGCATACGTCCATTGGCCGAGGCTACCCCGGGTACGGTGGGCGCATGCGGAGCACGCAGCCGACTTTTACCCCAGCGGGGTGTGGCAAGAATCGGATACGCGGTTTGTCGGTGGCGGTGCTCGCCGCCCTACTGCTCGGCACGGCCCTCATCGCCTCTTCCGCCTCGGCCGTCGGCCCCTACCCGAGCCTTGGCCCCTGCCAGGTCTTCCCGGACCCGCCGGCGTCGCTCTCGCCGCGCGCCCCATCCCTCCCGACCGAGGCCGCCTGGAACCAGGACGTCTCGAAGGCGCCCCGCGACCCGCGCTCGAACGCCTACATCGCCTACATCAACGCCCACGGCGGCGATCACCTCCATCCCGACTTCGGCTCCCCGCGGCCCTACGGTTTCCCCTACTCGGTCGTCGGCGCCGGCCAGCCGAAGCTGCCGATCCACTACACGGCCTACGGCGACGAGAGCGACCCAGGGCCGTTCCCGGTCCCGACAAGAGCCTCGGTCGAGGGCGGCAACCGCAGCGACGGCGACCGCCACGTGCTCGTCATCGACCGCGCCGGCTGCCGGCTCTACGAGCTCTACCGCGCCTTCTACGTCGCCAAGCCGCGCCCGCACTGGAACGCCGACTCGGGGACGAGCTGGGACCTGCGCTCCGCCGCCCGCCGCCCCGACGGCTGGACCTCGGCCGACGCCGCCGGGCTGCCGATCTTCCCCGGCCTCGTCCGCTACGACGAGGTCGCCGCCGGCCACGTCGACCACGCGATCCGGGTCACCTTCGAGAGCACCCGCGATGCCTGGGTCCACCCCGCCTCCCATTGCGCCAGCGACACCTCCGACCCCAGCGCCCCGCCGATGGGCCTGCGCCTGCGGCTGAAGGCCGGCTACGGCATCGGCCGCTTCCGCGGCGCCGCCAGGACGATCGCCCTGGCGATGAAGCGCTACGGGCTGATCGTCGCCGACAACGGCTCCAACTGGTTCTTCTCCGGCAGCAGCGACCGCCGCTGGGACGACGAGGTCCTGAACCAGCTGAAGCGGATCCCCGGTGGCGCCTTCGAGGTGGTCAAAAGCGCGGCAAGGCCGCATTCATGCTGATTTGCGGGCATTGGATTGGGTACTTGAGCCAATAGGGACACCCCCCGAGGAGAGAGGAACATGGCTCAAACCAAACCCAAATCGAGTTCGAAACCGAAAGCGAAATCGAAACCGAACGCAAGCAAAGCATCGGGTTCGAAAACCGCGAAACCGGCGTCGAAATCGAAATCAAAATCGGCGTCGAAACCCAAAGCAGCGAAATCCAAATCGACGAAATCGAAATCCAAATCGAGCAAAAGCAAAGCGAGCAAACCGCGCAGCTCGAGCAACGGCGCCAGCGCCAAAAGCAGCTCGAACGGCTCGTCGAGCAAACACTCGAACGTCGAGGCGGTCAAAAACGCCGTCGGCGGCGCCGGTCAGACCGTAGGCAAAGTCGCGAGCAAAGCGAAAGTGCCGCTCGTAGCCGGCGGGGCAGCGATCGCCGGGGCAGCTGGGGGCATGGCACTCGCCGCCTCGAAGAAGGGCCGCAAGAGCGGGCTCAGCAAGGCCATCAGCCGCAGGCCGAAGGTCAAGGTCAACACGCCGAAGATCAAGGTGGACTCCAAGGACGTCGCCAAGGCGGCCAAGGGCGTCGGAAACTTGAGCGCGCAGGTCAGTGAGATCGCCGGTGGTCTCGAGACTGCCGCCTCGGGAAAGAACGGCAAGCACCGCTCCCCGGTAGAGGTCGTTCTACAGGGACTCACCGCGAGGCGCTAGCGCCGGGCTGGCCCTGAGGACATGGCTGCGACCGCGCGTACGGGACGCGCGGTCGCCAGCCCACTTCACTGCTGTTTGGCCTCGTCCCCCGCTTCGCGCCGCCGGCGCTGCTCCACTTCCCGCGCCACGTCCTCGGCCTCGAAGTCCTCGGCTTCGGCCGGGTGGACGATCCACTGGGCAACCGACCAGTCGACCTTGACGTCGCGGTAGGTGACGCCCTCCTCGGGCTCCTCCGGAATGTTCTCGCGCTCGACCTTGGCGTCGGTCTTGTGGTCCGGTTCCCCGTAGTAGGTGACCTTGCGCTTCTTCGGAACCTTGCCGAACGTCACCTCCTCGGCCTTGACCGAGGTGAAGAAGTCGAGGTCGGGCCGACGGCCGCCGCTCACGCGGCAGCCGCCTTCTCGACGTCATGGACGGTGACCCGGCCTTCGGCGCCGGTGCCCTCGACGTCCTCGATGTCGACGCCGTGCTCCTCGGCCTTGCGCAGCGCCGCCTCGGTGGCGTTGTGCTTCGCGGCTCGCCGCTGCCGCCGGCGCTCGCCCAGCTCCATCGCCTTGTGAGTGGCGGCGAGGCCGAGGTCTTTGGCCTCGTCGGCCGCGGCTTCGCCGATCTCTTTGGCGACGAGCTTGGCGATCTGTTTGGCGATGCCACCGCCGGAGCCGCCTTCGCCCCCGTTGCCGCCGCCGTTCCCACCGTTGCCGCCGCCTCCACCGCCGGCCAGGCCAGCGAGACCGCCGAGGGCACCGGCGCCCTGGCCGAGCCCGCCAACCGCCTGCCCGGCGCCTTCGCCGAGTCCGCCGACGGCTTGGCCCGCGCCTTCGCCGACCTGCCCGACGGCTTTGTTGGCGCCTTCGCCAACCTCACCGACCGCTTTGCCGGCACCGCCGCCGACGTCTTTCACCGCACCCTCGGCGCCCTCGCCGACGTCTTCGACCGCACTGCCCGCGCCTTTGCCGACGTCTTTGACGGCACCGCCGGCGCCCTCGCCGACGTCTTCCACCGCGCTCCCTGCGCCCTCGCCGATCTGGCCGACCGCTTTGTTCGCCCCTTCGCCGACTTCGCCGACGGCTTTGCCGGCGCCCTCGGTCACCGGCTGCAGCGCTTCGGTGATGTTGCTCAAGACGTCCGGGTTGCGATCGAGCGTCGTCAGCACGCGGTCGATGATCGCCGTGACGTGGTCGAGCCGCGCCCGCATCAGAGCCTGCGCTTCGACGCCTTTGATGTTGAGTTCGACCTTGCCCAGCTCAACGTGGACGCCGACGCTCAGTTTCACCAGGTCAAGCACTTCCGCGTGCAGGGAGACCCGCGCCATGAGATCGTCGAGCTCGAAGTGGATCTCGTCGACCTTGACGACGGGGATGTCGACGATGACGTCGGGCTCGTCGGTGTCGCTGATTTCGACCGGGTCGACGACCGTGTAGTCCTCGTACATCTGCTCGGGCCGGGTTTTCTTGCCGCCCTGGTTGCGGATCCCGGCCTGCCGCTCATCGCCCTGCTCTTTCGCCGCCCGCTCCTTCTTCGGGGTCGGGCTTTTGTTGCGCCCGCTGCCTTCGCCGCCCTGGCCGGTCTCTTTTTTCCGGCGTTCGCTCTCGCCGTTTTTCGACGGCGAGCCTTTCCGACTGCCTTTGGAGCCTTTGGACTTGGTCTGCTGGGCCATTCCCACACCTCTCCTCGCTTGCGCGTTTCCTCTTCCCTTAAGAAAGCTTTTCCCGTTGCGAGTAACGGCAAACGCCGCTGCAGCCGGAAATCAGCGGTCGCGGCGGGGGCCGCCGCCGACCAGGCGCCAGGCCCGGCCGAAGACGTAGAGGACCGCGAAGGCGATCGCGAGCCCGATCGCGCCGAGCAGGAGGAGGAAGAGCACGAAGGCCAGGATCGCGAACGGAACCAGGAGCAATTTCACGCCTGCGTAGTCTTGCAACGAAGATGCTTCATTCGGTGGCAGTCCTGCAGGTGGTGGTGGCGCTGGCCGGCGCCAGCGGCGGCACCCAGGCGGTGACGACGATCGGCGACGGCCTGGCGCTGATGGAAGCCCGCCACCGGATCGAACAGACCCCCGCCGCCGAACCGCAACCGGCGGCGAAGAAGGCGAAGGTGCCGAGCCCGGAGGAAATAGCCGCCGACCCGAGCGTGCTTCCGCCCGCCTCGGCCGGCAGCAACGGGACCCACGTCCCCCACGACTCCTCCCTCGGCCGCGGCCAGATCTTCGCCCACCGCCGCGGCGACGGCGGCTCCAGCGCGATCCTCCTCACCGGCGTCGCCCTCCCCCCGACCGACGCTCCGGCGGCGGTCGCCGGCGTCATCGACGCCGCCAACACGATCGTCGGCCGCCCCTACGTCTGGGGCGGCGGCCACGCCTCCTTCTACAGCAACTCCTACGACTGCTCCGGCGCCGTCAGCTTCGCCCTCTTCGGCGGCGGCCTGATTCCGCGCCCGCTCACCTCCGGCGACCTGATGCACTGGGGCGCGCCCGGCCCCGGCAAGTGGATCACCGTCTACGCCAACCCCGGCCACACCTTCGCCGAGATCGCCGGCCTGCGCTTCGACACGGTCGGCGACGAACAGGGGACGGGACCGCGCTGGCACCTCGCCACCGCCTCGACCGCCGGCTTCGTCGCCCGGCATCCGCCGGGGCTCTGACAAGAAGCAAGGCCGGCCCCCCGACGGGGGGCCGGCCTTGGCAGCTGCGCCTAGTTGCCCTTCGCTATCGACTCAACCGGCACTATTCGGTGGGTTCGGAGATCCATTCGCAATCACCTCCTCCCCGGCTTGAGCGCTGAAGACTGCTTTGGCGGTTTGGTAGAGCAGATTCCAGTATTGAAGCCTATTCCTCTATTTTGTGAGCTGGTGTTGAACAGGTCGTCCAATTACCGGTTACGATCAAGTCCTCGCCAGTAATCAGCCCGCGACAAGGAAGAAGCTATGTCCACCAAAACGCAGCGCCGCAAAGCCACCGAAAACCGGATCAAAGCGATGGGCCATCCGTTGCGGGCCTCGATCCTCCGCCACCTCACCGAGCGCACCGCCAG
>DATMBY010000033.1:0-14849 GCA_035558995.1 Solirubrobacterales bacterium | reverse complement strand
GCCGAACGCGAAGCTGGTCCTGACGGCGCTGATCGCCGTCGCCGCGGTCGCCAACCTCAACCTCGCGGTCGCCAACGTCGCCCTGCCGGACATCGGCAAGGCCTTCGACGCCGGCCAGACCGGCCTCGACCTCGTCGCCGTCGGCTACTCGCTGGGGCTTGCCGCCTCGGTCCTCTACCTCGGTGCGCTCGGCGACGCCCACGGGCGCAAGCAGATGCTGCTGGGGGGGACGGCGCTGGCGATCCCGGCCTCGCTGCTCGCCGGCTTCGCCCCCTCGATCACCGTCCTCTTCTTCGCCCGCCTGCTCGGCGGCCTCGCCGCCGGGATGGCCTTCCCGACCACGCTGGCGCTGATCACCGCGCTCTGGAGCGGGCCGGAGCGGACGCGGTCGATCGCGCTCTGGTCGGCGCTCGGGGGAGGGATCTCGGCGCTCGGGCCGCTCGTCTCGGGCGCCCTGCTAACCCAGTTCGCCTGGGAATCGGTCTTCTTCGTCACCCTGCCGCTGGCCGCCGTCGCCCTCTACCTCGCCTGGCGCTTCGTCCCCGCCCACGTCAACGAGACCTCCGAGCGGGTCGACAACCTCGGCGGCATTCTCTCGGTGCTGATGGTCGCCGCCCTCGTCCTGGCGATCAACTTCGCCCCGGTGCCGGGTGCGAGCGCCGCGGCGGCCGGCCTCGGCATCGTCGCCCTCGCCGCGATCGTCGCCTTCGTCGTCCGCCAGCGCCGCGCCGCGCCGCCGCTCTACGACCTCGAGGTCGCGGGGCGCCGCATCTTCTGGGTCGCGGCCTGCGCCGGGATCATCGTGTTCGGCTCGCTGATGGCGGCGATGTTCATCGGCCAGCAGTACCTGCAGAACGTGCTGGAGTACTCGACCCTCGACGCCGGCCTGGCGATCCTGCCGGGGGCCCTGGGAATGGTTCTCGTCGCGCCCCGTTCGGCGAAGCTGGTTGAGACCAAGGGCGCCCGCTTCACCCTGCTCCTCGGCTACGTCTTCTGCCTCCTCGGCTTCCTGGTGATGCTGCTCTTCTGGGACGAGAACGCCCAGTACTGGCACATCGGCCTCGGCTACCTGCTGATCGGCGTCGGCGTCGGCTTCGCCGGCACCCCGGCCTCGCACTCGCTGACCGCCTCGGTGCCGGTGCACCGGGCGGGGATGGCCTCGGCGACGGCCGACCTGCAGCGCGACCTCGGCGGCGCGATCATGCAGTCGATCCTCGGCGCCCTGCTGACCGCCGGTTACGCGGCGGCGGCAGCCACGGCGGTCGCCTCGGCGCCCCACTCGGTCTCGAACGGCGTCGAAAGCGAGCTGACCAAGTCCTTCTCCAGCGCCGCCGCGGTGGCCGAACAGCACCCCCGCTACGCCGAATCGATCGTCGAAGGCGCGCGGGGGGCGTTCCTGGAGGGCGACGCCTGGGCCTACGTCGCCGGGATCGTCGCCATCTGCATCGGCGCCCTGCTCGTCGCCACCCGCTTCCCCGACCACGAGGGCGAGAAGAAGCTGCTTGCGGCCTATGCCGAGGAAGACGGAACCGCGCAAAACGGGTAGGGGGCTCCTGAAACCGACGAAAGGGAGCGAGGATGGCGGCGAGGAGCGGCACGGCGGAGTGGCTGGGCGATCTCAAAAGCGGCAGCGGCACGGTTGAAGTGGGCGAGGGCGTCTTCAAGGGCAACTACTCCTTCAGCTCCCGCTTCGAGGAGGGGGAGGGGACCAACCCCGAGGAGCTGATCGCCGCCGCCCACGCCAGCTGCTTCGCGATGGCCCTCAGCCTCGTCCTCAGCGAAGCCGACCACCCGCCGAAGTCGATCCGCGCCCACGCCCGCGTCCAGCTCCGCATCGTCGACGACCTGCCGACACTGGCCAAGATCGACCTCGACGTGGAGGGCAGCGTCCCCGGCCTCGACGACGACGCCTTCCGCTCCTACGCCGAGCAAGCCAAGGCCGGCTGCCCCGTCTCCCGCGCCCTCGCCGGCGTCCCCGAGATCACCCTCGACGCCCGACTCCCCTAAATCCCACCCCCATCCTTTAATCTCGACACTCGCCGGCCACCACCCGGCCTCTCGCGCCCGTAGCTCAGCTGGATAGAGCGTCGGTCTACGAAACCGAAGGTCACAGGTTCAAATCCTGTCGGGCGCGTTCCACGCTGGGGCTGTAGCGAAGCCAAATTCAGCTCTGCAGCGGGGTTTCCGACCCAATTGAGGCAACCCTCCGATCGGGTCAACGGAAGTCACCCGAAGTCAATGGATGGCTGGATTCCTGGTGCCACCTTCCCTCGACCTTCCCTTTTGTGGCCGGCCGAAGTTGCCCTTCTGGCCCCACCGAGCTGAGCAAGACGGAACCTCACCGCTCGGGTCGTGGCCGGCCGATCAGTCTTCGTCTTCTTCGGAGCCCTCGATGTCAGGTTCCCAAACCCAGGACGCACCGGACGGTAGCTTGGCGACGACCACCCCGTCGCGGTCGACGGTGCAGGTGGTCCCTGGGTCGAGCGGAATACGCAGCGTCGCCGTAAACCCGCCATCGCTGATCGCGACCTCGGCCCAATCGCCCTCGTTGAGGCGGTCGGACCCGAGCATCATCGTCCCGGTGACGCTGGCGATCTCCGCACTCTCCGTATCCAGCAGCCGCAGGCGGTGCCGGTAGAGGCTGCCGGACTCGACCATCATGTCGAACGCATCCAGCAGCTCCATCTCTATTGGGTCTTCCTTCACAACACGACCTCGAGGGGCAGAGATGCGGGGGAGAAGGACGCCGCCGCCGACCAGTCCGCGCGACCACGACGCCCTCCTCTTCCCGCCATCACCAACGCCTCCCGAAGCGGTAGTTCATTTTCCTTGGTTCGTCCGTCTGTCAACCCGGAAGCAGCTGCGCGTCTTTGAGGACGGCCAGGTGGTAGTTGATCTGACCGGGTTTGGTTTCGCCAGGGTCCACTTCAGGGAAGGTCTCGATCAGGTCGGCGGCGACGGTTTCGCAGTCGAGTGGTCGCCGTGTGTCCCATGTGAACAGGGCGAGGATCTTCTTGCGAAGCGCGTGTTCTTTGGCCTGTGTCTGATCGGCTTCGATGCGACCACGGTCTCGTCCGTAACGGGCCATCTAGTCCTCCCAGGTCGAGGACGGCGGGCGGCGGCTTCCCATCCAGAAGCCGCCGCCCGAGTCCGTCGCGGCCCCGGCTGGGCGCATCAGGGACGCCCGCACAGAGGCGGTGACGGACGATCTTGGGGTGAGTGATATGTGGGAGGAAGTCGTCATGGGCGGGACCGGGGGGCGGGCTGCATCGCGGAACTCCCGCCCCCCGGCGGTGATGCTTGAGGGTGGCGACGACCCAGGAATTAGGTCGGAGCCGGTTGGAATGAACCGACTCTTACAGAGCGGTCTCATCTTGAAAATCCTCAAAATCCCCTCACTTGGCCCGGAACGTTCAGCGTTTCCGGGGTGGCAATTCAATGAGGCCGGCGGCCGGCTCATGGGGCGCACAGCGGGCGCGCTGATATCCGAAGGTGGCGATAATCATCATCAGCCCATCGTCGCCAGTTTCCGCGCGGTGATTGACATCCTCCGCTGCTATCTCCTGCATCGCCTCCCAATTTCGCTGTAGCTCGTCGGCGAGCTTCTCGCGGCCGCGGGCGCTCAGACAGATCGGCTCCCAGGCGAGCCAGACGCGCGGGTCGCTATGCATCTTCCCGGCCCACAAGGAAGCCAGAGCCTCGGCGGCCGAAGCCTGGAGGATCAATGCGGCGGTGATCTGCCGCTCCTCCGGGCTCATGGCGGCGATGGCCTCGTCCGAGAAGAACGGCAGTTCGACCTGCCGGTAGTGGACAATCTTGTGGTTTCGGTCCTCGATGTAGCCGGCCTCTTCGATGGAGCCGTCTTTGAGCAGCGCTTGGATGTGGTTCCAGACCTTGCTCTCGCCCTGCCGCAGGAAGCGAGCCAGTTGGGTCGTGCTGGCGGGCCCATCGTGGAGGATCGCGAGGATTTCGATCTTGATCCGGTGACTCAGACCTCGGCTCGTCACTTCCTCGATCCGTTTCCCGCCCTCTTTCAAGCGAGCCTCAACCGCAACAGCGGTACCCATTTCTTTCGCCTCCTCCTTGACCGAGATTTCGCGGCCGACGGTCAGCCACTTTAGGGCTTTCGGCGTACTAAGGCGCGCCTTAACGTTCAGCTCGTAGCTCACGCTCAGGGATTCCTTAACGTGAGCCGCCAAGCCCCGGCTATGGGGGCTGGGGCGCGGGACACGGAGGAGGTGAGCCCTATGAGGATGGAGAAAGCCGCGCCGATCAACGTATCGAGCGTCATGGTCATGAAGCACGCCTAGCGCGGGATGCGGCCGCCCCTCCCCCGCATCGGCGAGAGAGGGGCGGCATTGCGCAGAGGCCGAGCTCGTGCTCGCAGCGAGATGCTCTGTAGCGCACTGGTTACGATTACTGCCATGTTGGGCCAGCGCTCTGAAGCTGCTACGGCATACGACCGCCTCGCTTCGTTCTACGACGAGTTCAATGCTCAGAACGATTATGAGGTCTGGTTGGGCCAGGTGCTCCTTCCCGAGCTGGAATACCACGGCCTGCTAAACGCGATCAATGACGCGAGGGAACGGCGGGTTCTCGACATCGGATGCGGAACCGGACGGGCGATCCCGCCGCTCGCTGATCGGGGGTGGCAGGTGAAAGGCTGCGATATCTCCCCGCGGATGCTGAAGATGGCAGCCGCGAAATACCCGCAGATGAACGCCGATTCCTTTCGCGTGGCCGATGCCCGCGATCTGCCGAGCTACCACCGCGACGACGCTTCGGCGCCCCGCCTCTTCCAGCTGATCTTCGCCCTCAACGATGTCGTCAACTACTTGACGCAGGACGGGGACCTCGAGCGTGCCTTTGAGGGGATGAAGAGAAACCTGGCTCCTCACGGGCTGATCTGCTTCGACGCGAACACGCTTGGGTTGTTTGCCACCAGCTTCCTCACCGGCGGCTGCATGGAGCGGGGCGAGTTCTCCTGGCGCGGGCTTACCGAGGAGCTGATAAAAGGTGGGACGTTCATCGCCGAGCTGGGCGGGCCTGGCGTCCAACACCAGGTCCACCGCCAGCGTCACTGGCTACCCCAGGAAGTGAATGAAGCCTTGGAGGTCACTGGGCTTCGGACCCTTGCTTTGCTCGGTCAGTCGGAGGACGCCCCGGGGACGATCCCAATTTTGCGCGAGCCCCTCGATGAAGAGCGGGACTACAAGGCGATTTACATCGTTGGACATCATGAGTAGCCGGACCGACCGCCTGCGAGCGACCGGTCCGGCCGGGTCTCAGGTGCCCTTCGTGGTGCTGGAGGCCACGACCCTTGGGCTAGCTGCGAGCTTCAAATCTCTCACCTCCCCTTGGCTCTCTGATCGAGTTGTTGGGCCTAAGCCTGAAAGCGGGGCCGGACGACGTGTCTGAGAATGAGAGATCGCGTGGCGATTCGCGACCGCCAGCGCTTCCTCAGCTCGAGCCCCGCATCCACAAGATGCTCGGGCATCCGCTCCGCTACGCAGTCTTCATGAAGCTGGGCGAACGCCCTTACAGCTGCCGCGAATTGGCCGACGTCTTAGAGGAGGACATCAAGCGGGTCTACGAAGCCGTTGAAACTTTGGGTAAGGAGGAGTTGGTCGAAATCGTAACCCGCGAAACTGGTCCCGACGGCGGCCGCATATCGCTGTACCGCGCAACTGATCGCTACGTGTTCAACGCCGAGGAGTGGTCTTCGCTGCCCCAGATTGAGCGTGAAACGGCCAGCGTCACGATCTCGCGGATCTTGATCAAGCAGATCATTGACTCCCTGAACGCTGGCACCTTCGACTCGCATGTCAACCGGGTCTTGATTCGCTACCCGATGTGGACCGACAGCCAAGGGGTCGAGGAAGTTGACGCGATCATGGTGGAGACCGAAGAGAAATTGGCCAAAGTCGAGCAAACCAGCCTCGCCCGGCGCTCTGCGAGTGGTGATCCGCCGATCCATCTGATCACGGCGCTTCTCTCATTTCCTGCAGCTCCTGAGTAAGTTAGGAGGTCTTCCGGAAAATTCCGGTTGACGCCCGTTGCTCACTCCGTTTGACTCGCCCGCCTAAAGAACTCTTTGACCTATGGAGGCAGGTAGAGCGTTGCCGAGCGATGGTGAGATCAGGCACACGGATGACGATCCGGACGTCGCGCGCGTCTTGTGCAAGGAGCGTCCTGAGATCGCAGCATGCCTCGACGGCATGGTCTTTCGTGGTCCGGAAGAGGCCACTGCTCTTCTTCTGCGAGCAGCACTCATGAACGTTGCCTCGAACATCTTGGGGGAGTTTGAATACCAAGACGCCATCCCTCAGTTCGCAGGGGACCTCCAGCCTCAGGCCCTGCGGCTCATCCTCGCCGGCAAGGCACTGGAACGCAACCTTCAGCTCGATGAGGACGAGGCGGCGAACTCGAACGCGGCAACGATTGGCTACTCGGCAGAAATTCAAGAACTTCTACATGGTCGGTTTGAGCCTCTCGAGTTGAGTAAGAAGGAGCGGGATGTAGTCGTTGCCCGGGTGGAAACCTCGTTGTTCGAGGAGCTTCGTGGTAAGGCTGCGGATGACGAAAGCAGGAGGCCCGAAGAGCTTCGGGCCATTCTTGCCGACATTGGCAGTAACGCGGGGGCAGAGGAGGGGGGCCTTATCGCTCGGTTACCTGCCCCACGCTTGGCCGAATGGCTGACCCAGTGGGAGGACGATGTCAAGCGGGGGTCGCTTGATGAGAGACGCGGTGAACCCATACCTCTAGCCGACCAAGCTCTTTTACTCCGCTCCCTTCGAGAGCGGCTGCTTGATCCAGGGAAAACGAAAGAAGGGTTAAAACTCTCGCGCTGCGCACCCGTACTTCCTCGTGCAGTCCACTAGACGCGCCCGTGATGCCGGGCGGTCCAGCTCAACTTTCAGGGCGACCTGGCTAGAGGATCTCAGAGGATTTGAAGCTATGACTGATGACCACTTCAGCTGGGGAGCGCTTGTCTCCCGCCTCGTACATCCTTCCAAGGTCGCCATCATCGAAGCAATGGAGTGGCTAGGGGTGCCACTATCGTCGCGTGAGCTCGATCTCATCTTCGACGAGCAAATCGGCGTGTCGAACGTCTCCTACCATATGCGGGCTCTTGCTGGAGTCGGCGCTGTCGATGTGGTGCGCCAGCGGCAGGTGCGGGGGGCGACTCAGACCTTCTATGCGCTGTCGATCAGCCATCAACTAGCCTTAGTCCGCGATAGGGATGAGAATGACGGTTGAGAGTCCACCGACGAGCCTTCGAAATCCAAGGGCTCAACTGGAGCCGGCTGACAGTGTCAGCGCGTCGCCGACGAATGCCGACCTGATCAAGATGTTGAACCACCCTATGCGGCGAGCCATCCTCCGGTTCCTCCTAAAGGTGCCGGCTGCCAATTCCACCGAAATACTACAGGCAATAGCCATATTTGGGGCTACCACCAGTCTGGTCAATTTTCACCTCGACATATTGGTGAAGGGCGCGGCAGCAAGTCGCAAGGCCGTTGCGGGTCACGAATACGTCTACGCCGCTCGGGACTCCGTTCGCCGAGAGTGGCTTGACGCAGTCCTGCGGCTAACTGCTGAGGAGGAGTGAAAATGCTAGGGTCTTTCACCATGGGGGCGAGGAGATTGCTATTACTCTTGACGCTGCTGGGGATCTCGGCTTCTTCATTCTTGGTGTTTCTTCAATCCCCTGGAGCTGCGGCCCCCACTGTAGAATCAGGTGGATCGCCGCTTCAACTTGACGGTTCTCTTTGGCCTGGGAAGCTGCCGCGCCGCGAGTTCATTTTCGTTGCACTGACCGCAACGGCGAAGTTGGAGCGATCCGAAACGCCCACTGACACGTTCTTGACCAAGATGGTGATCGATATAGATCGCAATGTTCGAACCGGTCAGTTGGCACTTCCGAGCTGCACCCGAGACCAGCTCGAACGAAAAGGCGGGCGCCGGCGGTGTCACTCCGCCATCGTCGGTGAAGGGTCCCTCACCCTCGCGATGGGTGGAGGCGCCCGCGAAAAATCTCCTTTGTCAATAGTGAACGGCGGCGGCTCTCCGGGCCTCGCCAAACTCTTTCTCATTGCGTCCTCTGGCTCCCTTAGCACGCTTCCGATCACTGAGGTTCGGATCGCACGGCGAAGAAGCCTCCCGTTTGGGTCGCGAGCCACGGTCTCAGTTCCGGGGGTCGGAGACGAACCGCTAGGAGTAGTAGGCGTCCAGCTGCGATTTCCTAGACTGATTGACCATTCTCTGCGGGTCGGCTTTTTCAGCGCTCGGTGCCCGAGCGGACACCTCCTTGCTTCAGTGCCTCGCTACTTCCTCTCGGACGGAAGCAGTTATCCCGGTGGTGGGGTTCCGCGTACTTGCACCCCAAGATCGTAGAGACCAGGGCTAGTGAGTGGTTCTCCTAACTTGGAACCTCTATAACCCGTAGGGAGGAATGGGACGCGGTCCTACTAGGCCCGTACAAACTTTCCTGTAGCCCCTCAATTTCTAGCTCTCCCTCTGTTAGGTTCGCCGAACGGTCAGAGGACACTCGGCCATCCATAGAAACTCAGGGCGCCGCTGGCGCGAGGGGAGAGCGGGTAAATGACTCAGGCCGAGGTGGTCCGTCACAATGAGATCAGGGCGCTGTCGTTGCTTTTGGTCTTGATCGGCTTACTGTTTGGGCCTGCTGCGGCCTGGGCCGACGATTCATCAAGCTCACAATCGCTCGCTGCCGAAGAGGTCTCTCAATATCAGAGCGACCTGGGTACGGATGCTGTTACCGCAGAGCGAAATCTAGCGGTTCAGCAGCGAGCGGTAGGGATCGTCGAACATCTCCGCGCAGCCTTGGGCGCGGACTATGCCGGTGTGTGGTTCGACAACTCGGCAGGCCAATTTGTGATCCCAAGTCATGGCGCCGACGTGCGGCGCGTTCGCGAAGTTATGACGGATGAGGGGGTCGGTGGTGATTTCCGGATTCAGCCCGCTGCATACTCGTGGGCGGGTCTAATCTCCGCCCAAAACAAGCTAGAAAGCCGACTCCACGGGGTTAGGGGCGACGGCTCATTTGAAGTCGGTCTTGATGTCAGCCGGAATGAGGTGAGCGTGCGCCTTGCGTCTGCGGCAAGCGCTACTACCGCTGAAAAGGTAGAGGAGGCCGTTGCAGGGGCCAACGGAGCCGCACACCTCGAAAAGGTACGGGGAGGAGATCTCAATTCGTCAGACTTGTCTTGTGATGGCATTCTCCGATCATGCGGAAATCCGCTGAGGGGAGCGATAGGAATAAGCGTCTACCCCACCGAATACCGAAACATCTGCTCATCTGCGTTCAAGGCGATGGGGAACGCCTTTGGCAACCGCTTCCTCCTCACCGCGGGGCACTGTGTGAAAGTCGGCGAAGTTGTTAAGGCACAAAATGCGGACGTCGAAGAATATTGGAGGATTGGGCAAACGGAAGAAAGCAACCGGGCTCCAGGCGACTGGGCAAAAATCAATGCGAACGGCTCGCAATGGGACGTCTCTCCTTGGCCTTCGGCCGTGGCCTACTGGGGAACGTCAACCCAGTACGCAATCAACGGCGAAAGTGCGAGCTATGTTGGGCAGTACGTCTGTTTCGCAGGGATATCTGAAAATGCCGCCGCGCGCTGCGGGACGGTCGAATTCCTGAACAACAGCAGCGAAAGTTCATCCGGCTTCCGTGAACACCAAACGATGATGGGACCCACCTGCGCTGAAGAGGGGAACAGCGGCGGTCCCGTGTTCGCCAATCACGTCGCACTAGGAATCGTCTCTTCCGAAGCTAGACCGGTTCGACCCTGCGGTGAACAGCATGTGTTGTACTCGGAGGTCACTGAAGCGGCGGACGCAATGGGCGTGACTGTAGGACCGCGGCTGGGAACGGTCCCGGCTGCGGAAACTGAAGGGGCGGAGGCAGTTGGACCACACATGGTGAAGTTCCATGGAACCGTGGCCCCACGCGCGATTCAAACTAACTTCCACTTCAACTTCGGCGTCAGCCAGCCATTCACCCGATCGACGCTCTGGGGCAACGCCGGCTCAGGTTGGGGCCGAGGACCAGTCGAATTGATCGGTGAAGGGTTGAAAGGAAATTCCAGGTACGAATACGTGCTGATCGCGCAAAACAGCGCGGGCGCCGCCGAAAGCTGGATCGAAACCTTCACCACCCCCGACTGGCGCCCCGCGGTCTCCTACCAACCGGCCAGCTCGCGCACCCAGACCTCGGCCACCCTCAATGCCAAGGTGAACCCGCAGGGCGAAGCGAGCACCTATCACTTCGAATGGGGCGAGACGACCAGCTACGGCAACAGCGCTCCGGTTCCAGATGCGAGCGTCGGCTCGGGCACCTCCGACGTCGCGGTCAGCAGGGCGCTGAGCGGCCTGAAGCCGGAGACCACCTACCACTTCAGGGTGGTCGCCAAAAACGGCGAAGGCACCACGGTCGGTCCGGACGCCACCTTCACCACGCTCGCCAACACCCCCGTCTACGCCTCGAGCTTCGGCACGACCGGCACCGCCAACGGCCAGTTCAGCCGACCCTTGGCGATGGCGCCCGATGCACCCGGCGGCGTCCCCAGCGGCGACGTCTGGGTGGTCGACAAGCTCAACAACCGCGTCGAGAAGTTCAATTCAAAAGGGGAATACCTCACCAAGTTCGGCAGCTTCGGCACGGGTGACGGTCAATTCAACGAACCGCGCGCGATCGCGGTCGATGACCAAGGCAACCTCTGGGTCGCAGACGCCGGCAACCACCGCGTCGAGAAGTTCAACGCCACTGGGGAATATCTCTCTCAGATCGTGCGAGAGCCCTCGTCTCCCTTCCACCAAGACCTTGAAATCCCCAGCGGGGTCGCAATCGGACGCGAAGGCCACCTCTTCGTCTCAGACCAGGGAAATAGCGGCGAAATTGATGAGCTCAGGACGACGCCGGATTCTTCGGGCCATTACCTCATCGAGAACTATTGGGGTGTCACCGGTCCGGCCAGCATGGCCACCGACCCTCAAGGAGACGTGTGGGTCGTTGACCAGTCCGAGAACAAGCTTTACGAAATCCCGAGCTCCGGCGGGGGGCCGGTGGCCCGGTTCGGCACCACCGGGACGGCACCCGGGCAGCTGTCGGCGCCCTATGGGGTTGCAGTCAAACCGTCAGGAGCTCTCCTCGTCTCCGATCGCGGCAACAACCGCATCGAGCAGTTCAGCCAGACCGGCGAACTCCTTGCCTCCTTCGGCAAAGCCGGCGGGGAAGCCGGTCAGTTCTGCGAACCGAGCGGCCTCGCGCTCTCCTCCCGCGGCGTGGTCTTCGTCGCCGACGCCTGCCACGACAAGGTCCAGCGCTGGAACCAGCAAACCTCGCCCGAAGCCGTCACCCAGCCCGCTACGGGCAACACCGCCACCGGGGCCACGTTGAACGCCCGCGTCAACCCCTCGGGCCTCGCGACCACCTACCGCTTCGAATGGGGCAAGACCACGGCCTACGGCTCAAGCATCCCGGCCTCGCCGGGATCGCTCACCGCCGGCTTCGCCGACAGCGCCATCGCGGTGCCGCTCACCGGCCTGGTCCCCGATACCACCTACCACCGCCGCATAGTGGCCACCAACTCCGAAGGCACCACCTACGGCAAGGACCGCTCCTTTGAAACCAAGAGCGGCACCGCCACCTTCGCCTCGAGCTTCGGCTCGCTCGGGAGCGGCAACGGCCAGCTGAGCAGGCCGCTCGCCGTCGCCCCCGACGCTCCCGGCGGGGTCCCCAGCGGCAACGTCTGGGTCGTCGACAAGGAAAACAACCGCGTCGAGAAGTTCAACTCCAAAGGCGAATACCTGAGCCAGTTCGGCAGCTTTGGCACCGGCAACGGCCAGTTCAACTCGCCGAGGGCGATCACGGTGGACGGCGCAGGAAACCTCTGGGTCACCGACGCCGGCAATCACCGCATCGAGAAGTTCAGCTCCAGCGGTAGCTACCTGATGCAGATCGGCCAGGAAGCACCCCCTATTGGCTCTGGCCTGGACCTGGAAATCCCGAGTGGCATCGCGGTCGGTGGCGAAGGCCATATCTTCGTCTCCGACCAGGGCAACGGAGGGCAGATCGACGTGCTCAACCCAACCGCCGCCGAAGGCAGGCGCCTAGTCCAGGTCTTCGGCGCCGGCACCAACCCCATCAACATGGCGACCGACCCAGACGGCGTGGTCTGGTTCGTCGACTACACCGAGAACAAGGTCTACGAAGTCCCGGCCTCCGGAGGTTTCCCTGTCGCTCGCTTCGGCACCGCCGGTGCCGGTGCCGGTCAGCTCTCGGGACCCTTCGGAATTGCCTTCAAACCAAACGGCAACCTGCTGATCTCCGACCGCGCCAACAACCGCATCGAGCAGTTCAGCCCGTCGGGCACCTTCCAGCTGCAGTTCGGGAGCGTCGGAAGCGGCGCCGGGCAGCTATCGGAACCGAGCGGGGTGGCGATCGGCCCTGATGGGAGCGTCTACGTCGCTGATGCGAACAACAACCGCATCAGCCGCTGGACGTTCAAATGATGGGCCGGAACATAAGTCTCAGCCCATCGAACCTAGGAAAACGGGAACTGATGAGGACCTTCCGAATCGGTCCAATGGACAGCACTGCGTCCGATCGTGACGGAGCGAGGGAGGATGTCGAGTCCTTCGTCAAGCAGCTGCGCCCTTTGATCGCTGCCATCAAGGACCAAAATCTGCCGGCCCTGCGGGGACGTGACCGGCGGCCCGCTAAGCCAGCCATCTCCGACCCAAGCGATATCTCCCTTCGGGTTGACCGCAAGACGATTCACAAGCTGCGTTGCCCATTGATTGCCGACGAGAGCAGGAGCAGTGCGTTTGCGTCCGGACGCCAAGTTGCGTATGGCAACCCCTGCTCGATTGGTGTCGGTGCTCTCCACGTCCCAGGAGTAGCCGACCCAAGCGGCGTTCAACCTGAAGTTCGCCAGCTGTTCCCGGAACACCGGGAACAGGCCCTTCACCTGGGGAGCAGCGAGAGACCAGGTGCGAGAACCGTTGCGAAGGCATCCCAGGAAGCGCCTGTGGGAGCCCGATCCACGAACCAAAACCCGAGCGCGTGGCGACTCAACCACCGTTCTTGCCGTCGCAGGACCGCAACCTGCGGCCGCGACCCGGGACGGACCCGCAACACCGGCTGCGAGGACAGCCGCCGTCAAGAGACCAACGGTCCACCCCGTACCTCTCATCTCAAGCCTCCCTGTCTAATCCGAATCATCTACCTCGAGCATAGCGGTTGTTGCGCTCGATCACACTCACCAACCTTCCGAGTCAGGAGCTGCACTAAATGAAATACAAAAGAAATGCTTCTGCCTCCGTCGCTTTAGTCAGACTCAATACCTACTTTGTCGTCTTCGCATTGGTATTCACTGGAATGCTGTGTCACGTTGATGGCGCTGCGGCGGAACAGCCGTCGGCGGTCAACATGTGGTTAAAGGGTCTCGCTGCTGGTGCCCACCTTCCAGAATGGGCCAGAGACATGCATATTCATTTCCTGGCTCCTCCTGGCGAGCCGGAGTACGAAGCTCCGACTGAGGAAATTTCTGAAGAAGGTGGTGAGTCCGCGGGAGCAGTAGAGGAAGCCGCGGACCACTCGTCGGCCTATTCACCGCAATTCGCCAATTCCTTGGCGGGAAGCGAACCTAGCCCGTATCGCTTCAACGGTGGATGGGTGCAGCATCGCCCGCATGTGCATGTCATCTTTTGGGGATCGGAATGGAGTTCACACCCCTCGGAGCGGACCGCTGTCCTGGAAATGTTTCGCTGGATAAATGGATCGAGCTATGCGGCGATCCTAACCCAATACTTTGACCAGTCGGGATATATCGGCAATGAAGTCGACCTCTCTTCATATACGGATTCCCGAGCCGCACACCCGAGCAATGTGACCGTCGGCTCGCTTGAACAAGAGATCAGCTATTCCATCGGGTCCCAGGCTGGCTGGTCTCCCTCTTCACCTGATGATCAGTACATGGTCATCACCTCGCCTGGAACTACCTATGACCCTGCGCTTGGGGCCAATAGCTGCGGTTTTCACGCATATCCGAACAACAGCTTCGGGGCGCCCTTCAGCTTCATCCCTTGGCCAGCGGGTGAATTCGCAGCATGCAGAGGCTGGAGCACTACCGCCGGAAGCATCCAGGCGGTTGCATCGCACGAGTGGGTCGAGACGGTGACGGATCCGATACCGCCGGCCTCTCTCAACGGTGCGTTGGTGGGATGGTTCAGGGAGAATGCTTCCCTAGAGATCGCAGACGGCTGTGGTGCAACCGAACCGGCTTCGGCCCCTGCGGGCGTCGTTGTCGAACGCCTACATGACAATTATCTTGCCGCCGCGGTAGAACAGTCATGCACCGCCCAGGATGCCTCGCCCATTCGCTACGGGGTGCACACCAATGGGGTGACCCAAGTGTCGGCGGGCTCCCGGAGCGCCGTCCTGCGAGGTGAAGTGACTCCTAGCGGCTATCCGGCCACCTATCAGTTCAACATTACGGGGCCCACTGGGAGCCTCTTTCTTCCGAGCTCTCCGGCAGGGGCTGGGTCAGGGTTCGCGCCGGTCACGCTTTCGCAGACGCTAACTGGTCTCAAGGGTCAGACGACCTACAGTTATTCGTTGCGTTCTACGAGCCAGATGACGGAAAGTCTGTTTAACGGCAAAACGTCCGTTATCAGTGGTGGCGTAGAAACCTTCACCACCCCCGACTGGCGCCCCGCGGTCTCCTACCAACCGGCCAGCTCGCGCACCCAGACCTCGGCCACCCTCAATGCCAAGGTGAACCCGCAGGGCGAAGCGAGCACCTATCACTTCGAATGGG
>DATMBY010000032.1:0-7082 GCA_035558995.1 Solirubrobacterales bacterium | reverse complement strand
GACCTGCCGGGGGCCGTTCGAGTGGGATGTGAAGCGGCTTGCCGCGAGCATCGTCGTCGCCGGCCGGGAGCGCGGCTTCGGCAGGGCGGAGCGGCGGCGGACGACGCTCGCCACCGTCGGCGCCTACCGGCGCTCGATGCGGAAGTTCGCGGCGATGCGCAACCTCGACGTCTGGTACTCGCGCCTCGACGTCGAGCCGGCGGTGGAGGCGCTGCGCGGCCAGCTCGACGGCCGCCGCCTGCGCCGGCTCGAGCGCAACCTCGCCAAGGCCCAGTCCAAGGACAGCCTCCGCGCCCTCGGCAAGCTCACCCACGAGCGCGACGGCGCGGTCAGGATCGTCAGCGACCCGCCCCTGATCACGCCGCTGGCGGAGCTGACCGACGCCGCTGACGCCGAGCAGCAGCTGCAGGCGGTGCTGGACGCCTACCGCGAGACCCTGAGCCCGGACCTGCAGCGCCTCGTCGGCTCCTACCGCTACGCCGACGCCGCCCGCAAGGTCGTCGGCGTCGGCAGCGTCGGCACCCGCGCCTGGATCGTGCTGCTGCTGGGCCGGGACGCGCGCGACCCACTCTTCCTGCAGGCCAAGGAAGCGCAGGCCTCGGTGCTTGAGCCCTACCTGGAGGGGGGCGCCCCCACCGACCACGGCCGCCGGGTCGTCGAAGGGCAGCGGCTGATGCAGGCGGCGGGCGACGCCTTCCTCGGCTGGGTCACGGCAAAAGGGGTCGACGGCGAGGAGCGCTGCTTCTACGTGCGCCAGCTCTGGGACGGGAAGGGGTCGGCGGAAGTCGAGCGGATGTCGGCGGCGGATCTCGCCGCCTACGGCGCCCTCTGCGGGGAAGCCCTGGCGCGCGCCCACGCCCGCTCGGGCGAGCGCGTCGCGATCGCCTCATACCTCGGCAAGGGCGACCGCTTCGAGACGGCCCTCGCCGGCTTCGGCGAGGCCTACGCGGATCGCAACGAAGACGACTTCGAGCGCCTGCAGGAGGCCGTCCGCAGCGGTGAGATCGCGGTCGCGGGGTCGCCGGCATGAGCCTGGCGACGCTGCGGCGGGGCGTCTTCGTCCTCCTGCTCGACGCCGCCATCCTCCTCCTGCTCTCCGAGCTGCTGGACGGGTTCGTCCTCGACGGCGCCGCGACCGCGCTGGGCGCCGCGGCTCTGATCGGCCTCCTCAACGCCCTCGTCTGGCCGACGCTCGCCCGGCTCGCGCTGCCGCTGACGGTGCTGACCCTCGGCCTCGCAGGGCTCGTCCTCAACGGCATCTTCGTCACCTTCGCGATCGACCTCCTGCCCGGGGCCGAAATGGCGACGATCTGGGAGGGGACGCTGGTCACGGTCCTGCTCGCCGGGGTCACCTCGGCGATCTACTCGCTGCTGGCGATCGACGAAGACGACGCCTGGTACCGCAACGTCGTCCGCCGCCAGGCGCGCATCCGCAAGCAGATGGTCGAGAGCGACGTCCCCGGGGTCCTCTTCCTCGAGATCGACGGGCTCGCCCACGACGTCCTGCTGCGGGCGCTGCAGGACGGCAGCGCGCCGACCCTCGCCGCCTGGGTCCGCGGCGGCTCGCATCGCCTGCGGTGCTGGGAGACCGACTGGTCCTCGCAGACCGGCGCCTGCCAGGCGGGTCTCCTGCACGGCTCCAATGAGGACATGCCGGCCTTCCGCTGGTGGGAGAAGGAGCGGGGGGCGGCGATCGTCACCAACCATCCCCGCGACGCCGAAGAGATCGAGCGCCGGCACTCCGACGGCCGCGGCCTGCTGCACGCAGACGGCGCGAGCCGGGCCAACATCCTCTCCGGCGACGCCCCGCACTCGATGCTGACGATGAGCACGGCGTTGCGCCGCCGCCGCCCGATCGGCAAGGACTACGCCGCCTACTTCGCCCGCCCTTACGCGGCGGCGCGGACCCTCGCCCTCGTCATCGCCGACATCGTCCGCGAGCGGCGGGCGGCGCGCAGCCAGGTCCGCGACGACGTCCGCCCGCGCATCCACCGCGGCCGCAGCTACGTCTTCGCCCGCGCCTGGGGGACGGTGGTCCAGCGGGACCTCCAGGTCGCGACGGTGATCGGCGACGTCCTCGCCGGCCGCCCTGTGATCTACACGACTTTCCTCGCCTACGACGAGGTCGCCCACCACTCCGGCATCGAGCGCCACGACGCGCTGGCCGTCCTCCACGATCTCGACCGCCAGATCGCCCGGATCGCCACAGCCTGCGCCGAGGCGCCGCGGCCCTACCGGCTGGTGGTCCTCTCCGACCACGGCCAGTCGCAGGGCGAAACCTTCCGCGACCGCTACGGGCAGACGCTCGAGGAGCTGGTCCGCGAAGCCTGCGACTCCGAGAGCGTGGTCGCGGCCGAAGCCGGCGACGACGACGCCCTCTCCTACCTGAGCGCCGGCCTGACCGAGGTGGCGCGGGACGACACGATGGCCGCCCGAACGGTGCGCGCGGCGACGCGCGAGCGCCGCGCCGACGGCGCCGTCTCCCTCGACCCCGCCTCCCGGCGCGAAGTCGAGCAGACCCACGACGGGGGCGAGCTGCCCGAGCTCTCGGTGATGGCCTCGGGGTGCCTCGGCCTGATCAGCTTCCCGCGCCAGCCGGGCCGCCTAACTCTGGAGCGGATCGAGTCGCTCTATCCCCTGCTCGTCCCCACCCTGCGCGAGCACCCGGGGATCGGCTTCCTGCTCGTCCGCTCCGAGCGGCACGGGGCGTTGTCCCTAGGCCCGGCCGGCACCCACTTCCTCGACGAGGACCGGGTCGAGGGGGAGGACCCGCTGGCGCCCTTCGGCCCCAACGCCGCCGACCACCTGCGCCGGACCGACGGCTTCCCCCACTGCGCCGACCTGATGCTCAACAGCACCTACTGGCCCGAGTTCGGCGAGGTCGCCGCCTTCGAGGAGCTGGTCGGCTCCCACGGCGGCATGGGCGGGACCCAGAGCTTCCCCTTCGTCCTCCATCCGGCGGAGCTCGAGTGGCCGGCCGAGGAGGTCGTCGGTGCCGAGCGGGTCCACCGCGTCTTCCGCGGCTGGCTCGCCGGGCTCGGGCAGACCGCCTACGCCAGCGAGGCCGACTCGCCGGGGGAGAGGACGCGGGTCGCCACCTGAGGCGCCAGCCGCCGCGCCTCGGCGGCGAACTCCTCCGCCGGCAGCAGCAGCCGACCTGGGCGCAGGCGGCCGAGCCCCAGCGGGTAGAGCGTGCCCCAGTGGATCGGCACCGCGAGGCGGGGGGAGAGCAGCGCCGCCGCCCTGGCCGCCCCCGCCGGGTCGAGATGGCCGGGGCCGAGCGTCGGGCCCCAGCCCCAGACCGGCAGCAGCGCCAGGTCGAGCCCCCCGAGGTCGCCCATCCCGTCGAAGAGGTCGGTGTCGCCGGCGAAGTAGACGCTGCGGCTGCCGGAGATCGTGAACCCGACCGGGACCACCTCGGGCGCGCCGCGGCGCTTGCCGCCGTCGTGGTCGGCCTCGACCGCGGTCACGGTCAGGGGGCCGACCTCGCTCGAGTCTCCGGGGGCCAGCTCGCTGACCTCGGTGAAGCCGTGGCGTTCGAAGAAGCGCCGCGACCCAGGCGGGACCAGCAGGCGCGTCCCGTGCCCGAGCCGCCGCAGCGAGGCGAGGTCGGCGTGGTCGCGGTGGAGGTGGGAGATCAGCACCGCGTCGAGGCCGGCGGTGAGGTGCGGGGCGGGCAGGGGCCCGTGCCGGACCAGCGGGCCGATCCGCGGGCGCAGCACCGGGTCGGTGAGCAGGCGGACGCCGTCGAGCTCGATCAGGACCGTGGCGTGTCCGACGTAGGTGAAATCGTCCGAATTGCTCATGCCCCGTCGAGTATGGCTGCGCCGCGAGAAGCAAGGGAGCGAGGACGAGGTCGTCTCGCTCGATCCCGCTGAGCTGAGCGGGCTCTTCTCCGCCCCGCAGTGGCTGCGGGACGTCGGCTTCTCCTCCTGGCTGCTGGTCGGCTTCGGCGCCGCCCTGGTGGCGGCGATCTGGCTGCTCTCGCTGACGGAGACGATCGTGATGCCGGTGATCACCGCCGGGATCATCGCCGCCGTCGCCAGCCCGCTTGTCGACCGGCTGCGCGGTATCGGCCTTCCCCGCGCCCTCGGCGCCGGGCTCGTCCTGCTGGCGATCGTCGCCCTCGCCTTCGGGGTGGGGCTGATCGTCCTCACGGGCATCTCCAGCCAGGCAGACAGCCTCTCCTCCCGCCTGCACGAAGGTGCCAGCGAGATCGAGTCCTGGGCGAAGAGCCTTGGCGTCAAGGCACCGACGGCGGCCGACGCCAACTCGGGGGCGAGCGCCTCGGTCAGCAGCGGCTTCCAGGCGCTGACCCACGGCGTGCTCGGCGGGATCGACAAGCTCGCCGGGCTCGCGATCTTCCTCTCCTTCACCGCCCTCAGCCTCTTCTTCCTGCTCAAGGACGGACCGCAGATCGGGGCCTTCGTCGAGCGCCACCTCGGCGTCCCGACCCCGGTCGGCCACTCGATCCTCGGGCGGATCGCCGGCAGCATGCGCGGCTACTTCCTCGGGGTGACGATCGTCGCCGCCTGGAGCGCCCTCCTGGTCGGGATCGGGTCGCTGGTCCTCGGCGTCCCGCTCGCCGGCACGATCGCCGTCGTCACCTTCCTCGGCGGCTACGTGCCCTACATCGGCGCCTGGACCGCCGGCGGCTTCGCCGTCCTCATCGCCCTCGGCGGCTCCGGACCGGAGGCGGCGGGGGCGATGGCGGTGATCGTCCTGCTCGCCAACGGCGTCCTCCAGCAGCTGGTCCAGCCGATCGCCTACGGCGCGGCGCTGCAGCTGCACCCGCTGGCGGTGCTGATCGCGACGATCGCCGGCGGCTGCCTGTTCGGGACGGTGGGGCTGGTCCTGGCGGCGCCGCTCCTCTCGGCCGCGGTGAAGATCGCTGCCGATCTCACCGCGGCCGCAGAGGCCAGCAAAGAGGCGGCTTCTATTCCTCCCAGCGCGCCGTCAGCTGGTAGATGATCGTGACGTCGAGGATGATCATCAGGAACGCCCACAGCGGCGCTGCAGGGAACCAGACGATCTGAGCGACGGCGTTGATCGCGACGAAGAAGATCGCCGCCAGCCGCGCCCAGTTGGCGCCGGCGAAGAGGCCGAGGCCGGTCAGGGCGACGATCGAGCCGAGGATCAGGTGGATCCAGCCCCAGGTGGTGACGTCGGCGATGATCACTCCCTGACCGCCGACGAAGACGATTTCGTCGTTGAGGATCCCCGCCAGACCCCACAGCGCGTCGAGCGACCCGACTATGAACAGGAGGACCCCGGCGAAGACGGTCCATCCCGTCGGCTGTCGTTCCTCGATCCTGCGCCGGTCGTACCCGGCGCCGCTGCTGCTCTCCATGTGCCTCTCCTCTTTAGTTGGTGGTTTGTGATCGGTTCGCAGACAGCGCCCCTACCGACAACTCACTGAGTGCACGAACGACCATAGAACCGGTGCGTTCGCAAAGCAACTTGGGTTGAGGAAGACTCGTGCCTGAGACTGTCGCCGGCGTGATGACAGTCGGGTTCTTTGAAGCACTTAGGATTTGGGGTCCAACTCCGTTGACCTACCCACGGGAAGGCTCACCATGCCGGCTACCTGTTACCGATGCATCGCATACAACAGAGATCCGGTAGGCGAACCGTTCGGTGCCTGCTCCCAATGTTCGAGCCTGGCCTGTCGATGTTGCGGCAACCGGCTTTTGGAAGGAGCCGAGTTCCGCTGCCTGCTCTGTTACTCGCGCACCGTGCTGCTGCCGGCCGCCGGACTTGCAGGCAGCGATCGTCCTCCGGGCGGCGGGCCCGAGGTAGCCGCGCCATCCGGTGGAGGGCCGGGCCGGGAAGTGGTTTTCGCCAGCACCAGGGACTGGGAGGCTCTTGAACGCCAGCTCGCGGAGGACTCCGCGGCAGAGCGTGAGTTCTTCCACGCGGGAGCACTGGAGGTGACCATCGGGGAGACGAGGCGCTACGCGGCCGACGAGGTTCGCCGGGAGATGATGAACCGAGAGGCAAACTGGGAAGTCTTCGATGACGAGGCGGAGAACCGGCGCCGGGCCGACGCTTTGACGGGGGCGCAGACGCTGGCACGGGACATCAGTGCGGCGGAAGCGAGCGGCACGTTTCGGCCCGATCTTCTGGCGGACGCGCTCGGCGTCGCCTGTTGGGCGATAGAGCTTCGCCCGCAGCGCGGCGAGGCAGCCCCTTACGAGCGTTTGTGCATGCTGGGCGACCTGCGTCTCCGCTTTGCGATCGGGATGGCGATGCCGGTGGTAGCCGAGGCATGAGCCTCGAGCCCAGGGATGCTGAGTTGCGGATCACCCTCATCTCCGACGACGAGGTGAAGAAGAAGTGTCTTCGATTTGCGAAAGGGGCACTGCCGACCACACCCGTGGACGGATACCTCTCCCTACGAGGGAAAGGCGGCAAGGCCGTCGTTCGTGGATATCGGTCCGGGACTGCGGACGGAGACAGAGGCGTGCGCGGCCACTCAAAGCTGGTGAAGAAGGTGAACGGATCGGCGTCCGCCGAGGAACTCAAGGCGCTGATCGAACCGATCGGCTGGTGGCGGTATCTGCCCAGGGCGGGCTGGAGGTCCTGGCTTCAGGTATTGGTGGCTCTGGTGGTGCTCGGTGCGGCTGCCTTTGCCTTGGCCGAAAAGCTCTTCAACAGCGAGGCATCGACCTTCGTCAGGTACGGCGTGTTCGGCTTCGGTGTCTTGGCCGCGGCGGCGGCATTCGTCGCAGCGGCAGCCAAGGCGCTCAGGATCAAGCCCGAGTAGCGTCAGGCGACGGCACGGCTGCTGCTAAGAGCCCGACTGCCGCGCGCCCTCCTCGACCGGGACCGGGAAGAGGTCGAAGTCGCGGCCGAGGCGGAGCTGGCTGTAGCGCTTGGTCCAGTCGTCGTTGACGCGGTCGGACTGCTTCTTCATCCGCGGCTCGAATTCGAATCCCTCGGGGCAGGTGAGGTCGAGGCGGTCGAGCAGGTTGAGGGTGCTGGCCTCGTAGTCGGCGGCGAAGTTCTCGTAGAGGACGAGGATCGGCTTGATGCCGGAGTGCTCGAAGAACGCGTCCCAGGAGGCTTCTTCGATTAGGAGC
>DATMBY010000031.1:0-7272 GCA_035558995.1 Solirubrobacterales bacterium | reverse complement strand
GCCCTCGGCCACCCGATCGGCGCCTCCGGGTCGCGCATCATCGGCGCCCTCGTCCACGAGCTGCGCCGCCGCGGCGGCGGCCTCGGCGTCGCCGCGATCTGCTCGGGCGGCGGCCAGGGCGACGCGAT
This sequence comes from Solirubrobacterales bacterium, assembly GCA_035558995.1. Lineage (GTDB taxonomy): Bacteria > Actinomycetota > Thermoleophilia > Solirubrobacterales > 70-9 > VAYN01. The sequence goes on along the minus strand of DATMBY010000031.1, from coordinate 7,144 downwards.
CGTCATCGAGGTTGACAAGGCCTGATCTTGAGCGAGCAGCCCGCGAGCGAGACCTCGCCGCGGGCTGCGGCGTTCTTCGATCTGGACAAGACCCTGATGGCGGGGTCGAGCGGGATGCAGTTCGCCCGCATCGCCGCCAAGCAGGGGATCGTCGGCAGGGGGCAACTGGCGAGCTGGGGGTGGGAGCACTTCCGCTACCGCCTGCGCGGCACCACCGACGCCCGCACCGCCGAGGTCCTGAAGGTGGCGAGGGAGTTGATCACCGGCGTCCCCGCCAAGGCGGTCGACCGGATGGGGCCGGAAGTGATGGCGGCGATCCTGCCGCGCATCTTTCCCCAGATGCTGGAAGAGGTCTACGCGCACCAGGACGCGGGCCAGCCGACCTTCATCGTCAGCGCCGCCGGCAACGGCGTCGTCGAGCAGTTGGCCCACGTGCTTGGAATGGACGGCGGTATCGGCACTCGCTATGAGGTCGACGCCGAGGGCAACTTCACCGGCCGCCTCGACGGCCCCTTCGTCTACGGCGAGGGCAAGGTGACGGCGATGGAGGAATTCGCCGCCCTCCACGGGATCGAGCTGGCCGAGTCCTACGCCTACTCCGACTCGCTCTCCGATCTGCCGATGCTGCGCGCGGTTGGCAACCCGGTTGTCGTCAACCCCGACCCTCCGCTGGCCGCGATCGCCCGCGAGGAGGGCTGGCAGACCCTGCGCTTCGAGCGGCTGGGCCGCCGGCTCGTCGCCCTCGCTGTCACCTTCCTCGCCACCGTCGCCGGCTTCGGCGCCTCGCGGGTTGCCGCCCGCCGCCGCATGCCGCCGCCATCCCGCTTCCCGCGGCGCCGCGGGGCCTGAGTGGGTTCGCGCTAGGGTTCCGGGCCGGATGGAGGCAGCAACCGCACGCAAGATCCGCGTCGTCGTCGCCAAGCCCGGCTTGGACGGCCACGACCGCGGCGCCAAGATCATCGCCCGCGCCCTGCGCGACGCCGGCATGGAGGTCATCTACACGGGCCTGCACCAGACGCCCGAGCAGATCGCCGAGACGGTGATCCAGGAGGACGCCGACGCCGTCGGCCTCTCGATCCTCTCCGGCGCCCACATGACCCTGGTGCCGAAAGTGGTCGAGCTGCTGCAGGCCCAGGGGGTGGACGACGTCCTCGTCACGGTCGGCGGCACGATCCCCGCCGACGACATCCCCGAGCTGAAGAGCCTCGGCGTCGCCGAGGTCTTCACCCCCGGTGCCGGAACCGACGACATCGTCGATTTCATCCGCGAGCGCGCCACCGCTCGTCACGCCGAAGGCTGACGAGACGAAAACGGTCCTATACGGACCGGAATCGGCCCGTGGCCGTTGGTTGCGTGATTTACGACACGGATCCGTGCATAGGTCCGACGGATCGGGGTATGATCCTGATTGACTCGTCAGTCAACCGCCGGCACGCGTTAAGATCGCGCCCCGCGAAGACCTGAGAATCGTCCCCAAGGAGGCTTTGTTTTGAAGATCTGCGTCCTGGTCAAGGAGGTCCCGGACGCCGCCGTTCAGAAGCGCATCGACCCAAGCACGATGCGACTGGACCGCGGCGGCGAGAAAAACCTCAACCCCTTCGACACGCACGCCCTCGAGGCGGCCATGCAGATCAAGGAGGGTGGAGCGATCCCGGTCGAGGAGGTCGTGGCGGTGACGATGGGCCCGAGCTCCGCGGTCCGCGCGCTGCACAAGGCCGTCGCCCTCGGCGCCGACCGCTCGGTCCACCTCTCCGACGACGCCTTCGCCGGCTCCGACGTCTGCGCGACCGGCTACGCGCTGGCGAAGGTGCTCGAGTCCGAGAGCCCCGACCTGGTCCTGCTGGGCCAGCAGTCGGACGACGGCGAGTGCTACACGATCGGCGCGGTCGTCGCCGACCACCTGAAGATGCCTTCGCTGACCCAGGTGATCCAGATCGACGTCGCTGACGGCAAACTGCGCTGCGAGCGCCAGGCCGAGTACGGGTACGACACGGTCGAGGTCGAGCTGCCGGCTGTGATCAGCGTTGGCGACGCGATCAACGAGCCGCGCTACCCGAGCCTGAAAGCGATCATGGGCGCGAAAAAGAAACCGCTCGACTCGAAGGCCACCGGCGACGTCGGCATCGAGGCCGGCCAGGTCGGACAGGACGGCTCGAAGACGCAGGTCCTCGGTCTCAACCCCCCTCCGGCCAAGGAAGCGGGCGAGATCATCGAGGACGAGGACACCAACGAGACGGTCGAAAAGATCGTCGCGTGGCTCGACGAGAGGAAGCTGATCTAGATGGCAGGGATCCTGGTTTACGCCCTCCACGACGACGAGGGCAACTTCAACAAGAACTCGCTCGGAGCGATCTCTGAGGCGGCCAAGCTGGCCGGCGAAATCGGCGGCGAGGCCTCCGCGCTGGTGGTCGGCGAGGTCGCCCACGACGCCTGCGCCTCGCTCGGCAGCTACGGCGCCGCCAAGGTCTACCGGGCCAAGAGCGTGCCCGAGGGCCTGGCCCAGCCGATCGTCGACGCGATGGCCAAGGTCATCCAGGACAACGGCATCTCCTACGCGCTGTTCGGCGGCGGCCTGCTCGGCTTCGAGATCGGGGCCGGCCTCACCGCCCGCCTCAACGCCGGCGTGACGATGGAGGTCACCGCGGTCAAAGTCCAGGACGGGAAGCTCGTGGTCGAGCGGCCGATCCTGCAGGACTCCGAGATCGCCGACGTCGGCTACGTCTCCGAGCCCGGCATCATCATCGGCCGCCTCAACGCCTTCGACACCAACGAGTCCGGCGGTAGCGCCGAGGTCGTCGACGTCGACGTCGAGCTCTCCGAGTGGTCGAGCAAGGCGAAGCTGGTCCAGCGCGGCGAGCAGCGCGGCGCCGACGTCAACATCGAGGACGCCGACATCCTCGTCGGCGGCGGCCGCGGTCTCGGCGCCAAAGAGGGCTTCGAGCTCTGCGAGCAGCTGGCCGAGTCGATGGGCGGGGCCGTCGCCGCGACCCGCGCGGTCGTCGACGCCGGCTGGTACCCCTATGCGGCCCAGATCGGCCAGACCGGGAAGACGGTGGCGCCGAAGCTGTACCTCGCCGCCGGCGTCTCCGGAGCGATCCAGCACAAGGTCGGGATGCAGAACTCAGAGAACATCCTCGCGATCAACAAGGACCCGAACGCGCCGATCTTCGAGTTCTCCGACCTCGGCGTGGTCGGCGATCTCCACAAGATCGTCCCCAAGCTGACCGAGGCGATCAAAGCCAAGAGGGGAGGCTGAGCTCCGGCTCGGCCTCCATCCAGACCCCAAGGAGTCATTAGATGCCCGCCGTCGCACCTGCTGAGTTCCCGCCGCCGTTCGACTCCGCCGACGTGATCGGTCCGCCGACCGACGCGCCTGAGGATCGGATCGAGGTCGGGGTAGCGATCGTCGGCGGCGGGCCCGCGGGCCTTGCCTGCGCGAACAGGGTCCTGCAGCTGCTCGAGGACGAGCCCGAGCTGACCGAGAAGCTGGGCGAAGTCCCGGTCGCGGTGATCGAGAAGGGCAAAGTCGCCGGCGCCCACCTGCTCTCCGGGGCGAACATGAAGCCCTCGGCGATGGAAGAGCTCTTCCCCGACCTGCCGAAGGAGGAGTGGCCGGTCTACCAGGAGGTGACCAAGGACGCCGTCTACCTGCTGACCAAGAAAGCGGCGCTGCCCCTGAAGCCGATGCCGCCGAACTTCAAAAACCACGGCAACTACGTCACCTCGGTCGCCAAACTGGGCCGCTTCCTGGCCGAGAAAGCCGAAGAAGCCGGCGCCTACATCCTCAGCGAGACCGCGGCGACGAAACTGCTGGTCGAGGACCGGATCGTCAAGGGCGTCCGCTCCGGCGACCGCGGCCGCGGCAAGGAGGGCCAGGAGCTCGCCAACTTCGAGCCCGGCTCGGACGTCGTCGCCAAGGCAACCGTCCTCGCCGAGGGCACCGTCGGCCACCTCACCTACGCCGCCTACGACTACTTCGACATGCACGGCGCCGACCCGATGCGCTGGGAGCTCGGGGTGAAAGAGGTCTGGGAGGTGAAGGAGCCGCTCGACCGCGTCATCCACACGATGGGCTGGCCGCTGCGCAAATCGCCGCGCTTCAACGAGTTCGGCGGCAGCTTCATCTACCCGATGGGCGAGGACAAGATCTGCATCGGCCTCGTCGCCGGCCTCGACTACACCGACGCGACCTTCTCGGTCCACGACGCCCTGCAGCTGATGAAGACCCACCCCTTCATCAAGAAGCTGATCGACGGCGGCAAGCGGGTCGCCTGGGGCGCGAAGACGATCCCCTCCGGCGGCTACTTCTCGATGCCGAAGCGCCTCGCGGTGCCGGGGATGATGGTCGCTGGCGACGCCGCCAGCATGGTCAACGTGCCGACGCTGAAGGGTGTCCACTACGCGATGCACGCCGGCATGTACGCGGCGGAGACGATCGTCGAGTCGCTGAAGCAGGACATCGACTCGGTCAACTTCGAGGCCTACGACGACAAGGTCCGCAACTCGCTGATCGAGAAGGAGATCAAGCAGTCGCGGAACATGCGTCAGCCCTTCTCCAAGGGTTTCTTCATGGGCGGCGCGATCGTCTCGGCGATGACCGTGACCAAAGGCGCCTTCCCCGGCGGCCACTGGAGCCAGGAGCACGACTCCGAGATCGAGATGGACCTCGGCAAGGCGGGGGACATGTACCCGAAAGCGGACAACGAGCTGACCTTCAACAAGTTGGACAGCGTCTTCCTCTCCGGCAACGCCACCCGCGACGACGCTCCCAACCACGTCCGCATCCAGAGCCACGTGCCCCGCGAGGTCGCCCAGACCTGGGTCTCGATGTGCCCGGCCCAGGTCTACGAGATCCCCGAGGACCAGCTCGAGAACGGGGCCGCCGAGGTCGACGTCCACGTCACCGCCTCCAACTGCGTCCAGTGCGGTGCGATCACCGCCAAGGGCGGCCGCCTCACCCTCCCCGAGGGCGGCGACGGCCCGCTGTACCAGGAGACCTGAGCAAACCGTTCCACTAAAGGCACGATCCGCGCGCCACGCGTGCGGATCGACTGCCTAGGGTCGCCCTGTGCTTCTGGCGACCCTTATGACCTATGCGACCAGCGCCACCGGATTGGCCGCGGCTGCGATCGCAGTCGGTGGCTTCCTCGCGCACGTGCGACCGGCCTTGACCGGCGCCGATGAGCAGCGACTTAGGACGGCGACGGTGAGAGGTGGGCTTTGGGGCAGCGGTGTAGCCTTATTTGTAATTGTTTTGTCTGCGCTAACCGATTAGAATCCGAGGTCTCATGAGCGAAAAAAGGGCGACGACTCTGGCAGGCATCGCCACTGTGGTGCTCAGCGCTGGTGCCTGGCTTGCGGTAGTGCTGTTGGGAGGCGGCGGAGAACTCGCCGCGGCGGCAATGCTGGTGGGACTTGGAGTAGGGGTCGATCAGATGTCTCGGATCGGCATGCGATACGACCGCCGCTGAGCGCGCTCTGGCTTAAAGCGCTTCGGCTTCCTCCGTCCGCAGCAGCGCGGCGCCGTCGAAGAGCTGCGCACTGCTCGCTGCGGTGGGGGTGAAGTCGAGGGTGCTGCGACGGCGGGGGGCAGCGATCACGGTCCACTCGTCGCAGCCGGCGAAGGCTTCGTCGAGGCGCTGGGCCATGGTGCTGCGGGGGCGATCCTGGTCGAAGATCTGCTTGGACATCGCGCTCCGTCCTCCTGTAGGGGTTGTGGAAGTTTCACCCCGCCCGTCGGACGAAAAATATGCTCTTTGCGATTGTTTGGGAACGTTTGTTCGTTCATGCGGTTATGAGGAAGCCGCAAACTCGGCGATCTCCTCGGCCACTCGGCCGGGCTGATCGAGCGCGACGAACGTCTTTGCGTCCGGGATCTGCACGATCTTCGCGTTCCCGGCTTCGCTCTGCAGCCGTTCCGCATAGCTGATCGGGAAGTACTTGTCGCCCGGCGCCCAGGTCAGGAGGATCGGCAGCTGCGAGCCGCGCAGCTTCTCGGCCGCGGCCAGCGTATGGCGCTTGTTCATCCCCGCCGTGACCTTGGCCGCGTCCCGCATCACGCCGGAGTCGCTCGTCGCCGGCTGCATCCAGGAGGCGATCAGCTCGTCGGGGATCTTCGTCCGCGCGAAGGGGGCGAAGGCGCGCCGCGCAACCGCTGGGATCCGGAACGGCGCCGAGAGGAGGAACATCCCGCCGGGCAGCTTCGCCAGCGGCGGCATCGCCTTGAACACCCCCGGCGGGAAGTTCTCGTGGGTGTCGCAGTTGGTCAGCACCAGGCGGCCGATCCGGTCCGGGTGCGAGGTGACCAGCACCTGCGACATTGCTCCGCCCGAGTCGTTGCCGACGATCGTCACGTCCTCGAGCTCGAGCTTGGTGAGGAAGTCGGCGATGAGTTTGGCGATGCCGGGAGGGGAGAGGTCGGCATCGGGGTTCATCGCCACCTGGTGCGCCGCGATCGGCCAGTCGGGGGCGATGCAGCGGAAGCGGTCGGAGAGGCGGTCGACCACGCCGTCCCAGAGGCGGCCGTCGACGAGGTAGCCGTGGACGAAGACGATCGGCTTGCCCTCGCCCGCCTCGCGGTAGCGGATCGTTCCCTGGGGGAGTTGAACTTCCTTGCGCTGGTCCGTCACGATGCCCTCCTTTGGCTGCTGTTGGGATATAACATACATACTGCATGTCTGTAAGTCCAGAATCTGAAAGACGCCGAAGCCAGGCAGAGCGCACGGAGGCGACCCGCGACGCGCTGATCGCGGCTGCCCGCAGGCTTTTCACCCAGCGCGGCTATGACGACGTCGGCACCGAGGAGATCGTCCGCATCGCCGGCGTCACCCGCGGGGCGCTCTACCACCAGTTCGGCGACAAGGCGAGCCTGCTGGAGGCTGTCTACGCGCGGATCGAGGCGGAATCGACCGAGCGAGTCGCCCGCGTCGTCCTCGGTTCGGACCTGCACAGCCCGCTGGAGGCGATGAAGGCGGGGGTGGAGGCCTTCCTCGATGAGTGCGCGGAGGCGGAGCTGCGCCAGATCGCCCTCCACGACGCGCCGGCCGTGTTGGGCTGGGAGCGCTGGCGCGAGATCGGCGCCGCCAACGGCCTCGGGCTGATCGAAGCGAGCCTGGCGGCGGCGATCGAGGCGGGGGAGGTCCGC
>DATMBY010000030.1:0-2488 GCA_035558995.1 Solirubrobacterales bacterium | reverse complement strand
GCCTCACGTGCGTCTTCGTCGATCACGGGCTGATGCGGATGAACGAGGCCGAGCAGGTCGTCGAGGCCTTTTCCGGGTTCGGCATCCCGCTCGTTCACGTGCGGGCGGAGGAGCGCTTCCTGGCTCGGCTCGCCGGGGTCGAGGAGCCAGAGTTCAAGCGCAAGATCATCGGCGAGGAGTTCATCCGGGTCTTCGAGGAGGAGGCGGCGAAGCTCGAGGACGTCAGCTACCTCGTCCAGGGCACCCTCTACTCGGATGTGATCGAGTCCGGCGGCTCCGATCACGCGGCGACGATCAAGTCCCACCACAACGTCGGCGGCCTCCCCGACGACCTCGAGTTCGAGCTGGTCGAGCCGCTGCGGATGCTGTTCAAGGACGAGGTGCGGGCGGTCGGCGCCGAGCTCGGCCTGCCGGAGCGGATGGTCTGGCGCCAGCCCTTCCCGGGGCCCGGCCTCGGGATCCGGATCGTCGGCGGCGAGGTGAACAAAGAGCGCCTCGACATCCTCCGCGCGGCCGATGCGATCCTGCAGGAGGAGATCCGCGCCGCCGAGCTCTACCGGCAGCTCTGGCAGTCCTTCTGCGTGCTCCCGGTCGTGCGCTCGGTCGGGGTCCAGGGCGACGGCCGCACCTACGCCTACCCGATCGTGATCCGCGCCGTCACCTCCGACGACGCGATGACCGCCGACTGGGCGCGGCTTCCCTACGACCTGCTCGAGCGCGTCTCCAACCGGATCATCAACGAGATCCGCGACGTCAACCGCGTCGCTCTCGACATCTCCTCGAAGCCGCCGGCGACGATCGAGTGGGAGTAGGCCGGCAGGCCTACTCCGCCTCCAGGGACCCGGCGGTCTCGAAGGCCGCCATCCCGACAACGGTCGAGACCACTCCCTCGCCGCCGCTCTCGCGCAGCCGGTCCTGGCTGCGGACGTGCGCCGCCAGCATCAGCTTCGTCGCCTCTTCCATGATCGCCACCACCTCGCTCCAGCCCTCCTCGTCGAGGTGGAGCGGCATCCAGCGGAAGATGGTGTCGTCGCGGCCGTCGAGGGTGCCGGCTTCGAGGGCCGCGATCGCCTTGTCGAGGAAGGTCCGCAGGGTTGCGGCCGAGACGCCGCCGCGGATCGTGCGGGGGACTTTCCGCCACGGCGGCCCGCCGACGAAGGCGCCCGGAGTCGCCTTGTAGAAGTGCTCGATGGCGCCGCGGCGCTGGGCGGTGTCGACGAGTTCGAGCGCGCCGTAACGATCGAGCGCACGGGTGTGGTAGGCGACGTCGCTTAGGCCGGATTCGAGCTCGTTGGCGATCAGGTTGGGGCTGGCGACGCGATCGGTGAGGAGCTCGAGGATCTGGATCCGCAGGGGGTGGGCGAGGGACCTGACCAAGCGCTGGTCGATGGGGTCTGGGAATGGCTCCTTCATGATCGGCTCCTGACTATCGGGGTGGATACCGCGACGTTCGTCATCCGCTAAACATGTATAAACCATTCAACGGGTGTAATCCACAAGACCCCGCCTCAGAAGTACCAGTTAGTCCGCGGCAGGGAGCTTCAAACCCCGGCCAGACGCGAGATAGCGAAGATCGCAGCGAACCCGGAAGCGGTTAGGACAACTCGCCCCCAGGAGGGGTGCGAATGGGCCTCCGGCAGCAGGTCGCTGGCCCCGATGTAGAGGAAGATCCCGCAGTAGACGCAGAGCACGTAGCCGAGGGAGCGATCGGAGATCGCCACCTGCGAGCCGACGATCGCCCCCAGCAGCGGAGCAAGCGCGTCGATCGTCAGCCACCTCACAGCGGCGCGCCGGTCGCCGGAGCGGCGCAGCACGTAGCTGACCGTGTTGAGGCCGTCGGCGAAGTCGTGGCTGATCACCGCGGCGAAGACGAGGAAGCCGGTGGCCGAGTCGACCCCGAAGGCGAAGCCGATCCCAAGGCCGTCGATGAAGCTGTGGGCGGAGAGGCCGGCGGCGCCGAGGACGCCGACCCGGCTGCCGGCCAGCGTCTCCATCGCCTCTTCGCGGTCGTGCAGGACCAGCATCCGCTCGGCGAAGAAGAAGCCGAGGAAGCCGGCGGCGACGAGGGCGGTGGAGAGGTCGACGTCGTCGACCCCTTCGATTCCCTCCGGGAGGACGTCGAGCAAGGCGACGGCGACGACGACGCCGCCGGTCAGCGCCAGCAGGGTCGGCAGCCGGTCGGAGAAGCGGAGGCCGATCCGGCCCCCGAGCAGGGTCGCGAAGACGGTCAGCCCCGCCAGCGGGATCGCGATCGACATCAGCCCTGCCCCTGGCAGCGCGGGCAGGTTCCCCGCAGGAGGACATCGTGGGCGCTGACCTCGAACTCGGCCCGCTCGGCGACGCCGTGGATCGCCTGCTCCAGCGCCTGGTCCTCGAACGGCACGAGGCGACCGCAGCGGACGCAGACCATGTGGTGGTGGTGCCCGGTGGGGTCGTTCCGCTCATACGCCACGGTGTCTCCGCCGACGTCGACCCGGTGGACCAGCTC
>DATMBY010000029.1:0-9055 GCA_035558995.1 Solirubrobacterales bacterium | reverse complement strand
GCGATGGCGATCTCGGCTCCTCGGCCGCGCGCTTGGCGCCGCTGGTCGAGGCGGTTCGCCGCGGTGAGTGCGACCTAGCGGTCGCCTCCTTCAGCCACCGTGTCGGCGGCGGCTTCGGCCTCGCCCTCGGCTTCGCCCGCTGGGCGATCCGGCACCTCTGCGGCCAGGAGACGACGGCCCCGATTTCCGGTCAGCGGGCGATGCGGGTCGAGGTCCTGCGGGCCATCCTCCCCTTCGCCGCCGGCTACGGGATGGAGATCGGGATGACGGTCGACGCCGTTCGCGCCGGCTACCGCCTGGGCGAGTACGAAATCGACCTCGAGCACCGGGCGACCGGGAAGAGCATTCGGGGCTCCGCCCACCGGGCGCTGCAGCTGCGCGACTTCCTCCGGGTCTTCCTCGCGCGAAGGTCGCGCGCGCGCCCGGCCTCTTAAGGTGGAGCCAATGCTGAGGCGACGACGAAGACGGGCGGTGGCGTTCGCGGTGCTCGTGACGGCACTGGTGCTGGGCGCCTCGCTCGCCAACGCCGAGCTCGTCGAGCGCGGCAACCTCTTCGTCAAGTTCGCGGGCGGCATCTCCCCCACGAACCTGCCGCGGCACACCAACGCCCCGATCGGGGTCCGGGTCGACGGGACCGTGCGCACCCTCTCCGGCGAGCGGCCGCCGGCGCTGCGCTGGATCTCGATCGAGATCAACCGCGGCGGCCGGATCGACACCCGCGGCCTGCCCACCTGCCGGCGCGGCGAGATCGAAGCGGCGACCTCGGCGCGGGCACTGGCGACGTGCGGCCCGGCCTTGGTCGGCACCGGTCGCTTCCTGGCCGGTGTCACCTTTCCCGAACAGGACACCTTCCCGCTGCAGGGAAGGATTCTCGCCTTCAACACCGTTATCGGCGGCGAACGCGCGATCCTCGCCCACGTCTATGGCAGGAAGCCGTTTCCCAACAGCCGCATCTTCGTCTTCCACATCCGCAGGACGAGCGGCACCTACGGGACGGTCCTCACCGCCGCCCTGCCTAAGGCCCTCAACCGCAACGGCTACCTGAAACGGATCGTCCTCAACCTGAGACGGGACTTCGTCTACCGCGGCCGCAGGCACAGCTACCTCAGCGCCGCCTGCGGCGCGCCGGCCGGCACCAACCTCGGCGTCTTCCCCTTCGTCCGCGTCGGTATGACCTTCGCCGACGGCCGTAGACTTGCCTCCACCTTGATTCGCTCCTGCACGGTCCGGCGATAGAGGGCGCGGCAGCCCAGTGATCCTTGCGATCGACCAGGGGACGACCGGCACCACCTGCCTCGTCTTCGACTCCGAGGGCGCAGTTGCAGGGCGCGCCTACTCTGAGTTCCAGCAGTTCTTCCCCCAGCCGGGTTGGGTCGAGCACGACGCGAACGAGATCTGGGAGGTGACGCGGCGGGTCGCCGGTGAGGCGATCGCCGACGCCGGGATTGCGGGGGCGGAGCTCGAGGCGATCGGGATCACCAATCAGCGCGAGACCGTCGTCGCCTGGGACCCCGAGAGCGGCGAGCCGATTCACCGAGCCCTTGTCTGGCAGGACCGCCGCACCGCCGGCCGCTGCGAGGAGCTGCGCGCCGCGGGCCACGAGCCGCTCGTCCGCGAGCGCACCGGGCTGACCATCGACCCCTACTTCTCCGGGACCAAGATCGAGTGGCTGCTGCGGAACGCCGAGGGGGCGGAGCGGGCGGTCTTCGGCACCGTCGACTCCTGGCTCCTCTTCAAGCTCACCGGCCAGCACCTGACCGACTACACGAACGCCTCGCGGACGATGCTGTTCGACATCCGCAAGCTCGAGTGGGACGCGGAGATCTGCGGCCTGCTGGGCATCGATCCGGGGCGCCTTCCGCAGGTGCGCTCCTCTTCCGGCGTCTTCGGCACCACCTCCGAGTTCGGCGGTGAGGTGCCCGTCGCGGGGGTGGCCGGGGACCAGCAGGCAGCGCTCTTCGGCCAGGCGTGCCATCGGCCGGGGATGGCGAAGAACACCTACGGAACCGGCAGCTTCGTTCTCCTCAACAGCGGCCCCGAGCCGCCGGCGGTCCCCAACGGCCTACTGTCGACGGTGGCCTGGGGGCTCGACGACCAGGTCACCTACGCGCTCGAGGCCTCGATCTTCGTCACCGGCGCCGCCGTGCAGTGGCTGCGCGACGGGCTCGGGATCATCGCCGCGGCCGGAGAGACGGAGTCGCTCGCCGCCTCCCTGGAGGGCAACGACGGCGTCTACTTCGTCCCGGCGCTGACCGGCCTCGGCTCGCCGCATTGGGACCCGTATGCGAGGGGGACGATCGTCGGCCTCACCCGCGGCAGCGGCCGCGCCCACCTGGTGCGGGCGGCACTGGAGGCGATCGCGTATGAGACCGCCGACGCGGTGCGGGCGCAGGAGGCGGCCTGCGGCGAGCGGTTGGAGCTGCTGCGCGCCGACGGCGGCGCCACGGTCAACCGCTGGCTGATGCAGTTCCAAGCCGACGTTCTCGGTGTACCTGTGTCCGTGCCGCAGATCGCGGAGACGACCGCCCTCGGGGCCGCCTACCTGGCCGGGATCGCGACCGGAGCCTGGACGATCGAGCAGGTGGGCGAGATGTGGCGCGAGGCGGACCGCTACGAGCCGCGGATGGAGGAGGCGCAGCGGCACGAGCTTCTGGCCGACTGGCAACGAGCACTGGAGCTCTCACGCGAATGGGCGAGATGAAGCCGCAGGTCTACAAGGACCCGCGGCCCGCCGAGTACTTCCAGCAGTTCCACGAGTCGGCCCGCAAAGGCGTCGGCTGGACCTACACCTTCGCCCGCATCGTCCTCACCCTGCCGACGATCCTCCTCTGGCGCGTCCGCGCAATCGGTCTCGAGAACGTCCCGAAGACGGGGCCGCTGGTCCTCGCCCCCAACCACTTCAGCCAGATGGACCACTTCTTCGTCGGCGTCTACCTGCGCCGGAAGATCCGCTTCATGGCCAAATCCCAGCTCTTCGGCCCTCCCATCCTCACCTACATCTACAAGCACGGCGGCGTCTTCCCCGTCCGCCGAGGCCACCAGGACGAGGAGGCCTTCGCGACCGTCCGCCATCTCCTCGACCAAGGGGAGATGGTCCTAGTCTACGCCGAGGGTGGCCGCTCCCGCTCCCAAGGACTGGGCCACCCCAAGCCCGGCATCGGCCGCATCGCCCTCGAAACCGGCGTCCCCATCGTCCCGGTCGCAATCATAGGCTCCGAGCGCGCCCGCCAGTGGAGGCGCCTGCGCTTCCCGAAGGTCATCGTCCGGTTTGGCCAGCCAATGACAATCCCGGTAGAGCCACGGCCCACCAGGAAGCGTCAGCAGAAGGTTGCGCTGGACATATTCAAGGCGATACGAAAGGCGTACGAGTCGTAGGGCAGGAGCGGATGCAGCACGAATCCCCGCACCCGCAGCTCAGCTGACTAATAGGGAGTGAGTGATCGTCGGTCGCCGTTCGCGAAGAGTTTTGTGGCAGGCGCGGAGACGCTGAACATCGCGTTCCCCGGCGTGACCGATAAGCGCGGGGCCCGTACCGGGCCCCGCGCTTATAAGGCCGCGATCTGGAACTAAGGGGTATTGCAGTCGATCGTGACTTCTTTCGGTTCAGTGAACGTGTCGGTCGCCGTGGCTTCCAGAGCAGCTGTGACAGCCGAGCCGCCTGCTGTCGTTGCGCTCAGGTCGTACTCGGTGTTGTGACCGTCTGTTGTCTTGTGGACCTGGGAGCCGCCGCTTACCAAAAATGTTGTTTGGAGGGTTTTGGTGGTTACCGGGCAAGGGCCGGTCGGTGAACTGACTTCTCCTAGGAGAGTGCCGCTCACAGTGATCGTGTTGGCAATGTTTTGGCACTTGATCACGGTGGGGTTCGGTGTGACGAGGGTACCCCGTTTACCGCCTGTAATTGTGACATTGTGGAAAATGCCACTCGTGACAATTGTTTTTTTGGTAGGTTCCGCCACGGTGGTGCTGCACGGCACTGTGATGCCGAGGAACTCGGACTGGCATTCCGTGAAGTGCAGGGTAATGTTTCCTGTTGTCCCGTCCGTGTACGCACCGGATCCCGTGTTGGGACCCTTACATTCAAGCGTCGGCTCGCCGCTGGCGAAGAGCCTTCCCGCGGGTCCGCTACCGCTAAATTTTGCGTTCGTCGGTGTGACTCCCCAGTTCGCCGAGGCCGCTGCCGGCAGGACGAACATGACTGCGCTGATCCCCGCGAGGGCGAGCATCATCTTCTTGCTCATACTGTTGCCTTCCCCTTCCGTTTGTGGTGTTGCCGGGCTCCTTCTCACCCCGGCATCCAGCTAGAGGTACCAAGAGTCGAGATTTCGAGCAAAAACAACTGGGTTCATATGGCTTTGCAAAGCGCAGCCTTGTGAGCAGCCGAGCTTTTAGTCCTGCAATTGTCGTACAGTCAACGAATCGGCCTCGCACTTTTGAGCGCTCAGATCGAGCAGAAGTTGAAAGCGAGGCTCCACCCGGGTCCGTACGTGACAACGACGCTGACCCCGAGTCGGGGCAAGAGGATTCAATGATCGGCTAGGCTTGGGATCGCCGACCGTGGTGCTAGAAGGCACTGGGATCTCGATAGGCCACTGCCGGCCGAGCTCGCCTCACTTCGCTGACCGCCGCGACGGAGAGCGGCATCATCCTCTTGCGCATGCCTTGCCTTTCGCTGTCGCCGGCCGGGGTCATGCCTCTCTCGGGCTCCTAGGTGGCTATGGAATTAAAAAAGCGCGGGGCCCCTCGGGGCCCCGCGCTCAGATCAAGCCGCGACTCGAACTAGGGAGTGTTGCAGTCGATCGTGACTTCACTCGGTTCGGTGAACGTGTCTTTCGCCGTAGCTTGCAGAGCACCTGTGACAGCGGAGCCACCTGCTGTCGTTGCGCTCAGGTCGTACTCGGTGGCATGGCCGTCTGTTGTCTTGTGGACCTGCGACCCACCGCTGACCAGGAATGTTGTTTCGAGGGTTTTGGTAACTACCGGGCACCCGGCCGGCGCATCGACTTCGCCGATGATGCTGCCGGTCACGGTGATCGTGTTGGCGATGTTTTTGCATTTGATCACGGTAGTGGCCGCTGTAAAGAGAGTCCCGCGCTTGCCGCCTGTGATTGTGACATTGTGGAAGGTGCCGCTCGTGCTGATTGTTTCACTTTCCGGTTCGGTCGTTTTGGTGCTACACGGCACTGTGATGCCAAGGAACTCAGCGGTACATTTCGTGAAATGCAAAGTGGCACTTCCTGTTGTTCCGCTGCCGTCGTACTGGCCGGTTCCCGTGTTGGGGCCGGCGCAGGTGATCGTCGGCTCGCCAGCCGCGAAAAGGGATCCCGAACCTCCGGAACCAGTGAATTTCGCGTTCCCCGGTGTGACTCCCCAGTTTGCCGAGGCCGCTGCCGGCAGGACAAACATGACTGCGCTGACCGCCGCGAGGGCGAGCAGCATCATCTTCTTGCTCATGCTTTACCTTTCGTCTTTCGTTGTGAATCACCGGGCTCATACTTGAGGCCCGGCTTTCACCTATGGCTACCAAGAGGCGGCTCACGGAGCAAAAACACCCGGGTTCGGAATGCCTCTTCGGGCCTAACAACGCGGCCCAAGCAAAGGTTGGTCCTGCAAATGGCGCCAAACAATTTGATTACACGCGTATTTTTGAGCGACTAGACTCGATGACGACAAATACGGAACTGGGAATAGGCCCGTGCCTAGATATAGTCTGGGCTACGGAGCGCTACAGCCGTTCGCCCATGCCGCTGCTGGCAGGCCGAGCATGACTGCGCTGCCCTCGCAAGGGCGAGCAGCATCGTCTTCAGATTCGCTCTTGCTGGAGCGTGCAGCCAATGATTCGGATTTGCATTCCCGGGCGCCTATCCTGGAGAGTAGAAAAGCGCGGGGCCCATTTGGGCCCCGCGCTCAGCATAAAGTCGCGATCTTGAACTAGGGGGTGTTGCAGTCGATCGTGACTTCTTTCGGTTCGGTGAACGTGTTGGTCGCCGTAGCTTCCAGAGCAGCTGTGACGGCGGAGCCCCCTGCTGTCGTGGCGCTCAGGTCATACTCGATGAGTTTTGATGATTCTGTGTATGTCTTGTGCACCTGGGTTGCAGGCGATCCGGTGACACCGAATTTGAGCGCGATGGATTTGGTAAATACCGGACACGCAGCGGTCGGTGACGTGACTTCGGCGATGACGCTGCCGCTTATGGTAATCGCGTTCGCAATGTTCTGGCACCTAATGGTGAAGTTGTTTAGTGTCGCAAGGACACCACGGACAACGCTTGTAATTGTGACGTTGTGAAACGTGCCAGCCGTGGTAATTGTTCTACTTAAAGACTCCGCGGTGGTGCTGCACGGCACTGTGATGCCCAGGAACTCGGCTAGGCATTCCGTGAAATGCAGGCTGATGGACCCTGTTGTCCCGTTTTCATATGCGCCGGATCCCGTGTTGGGACCTTTGCATTCGATCATCGGCTCGCCGTTGGCGAAGAGCTTTCCCCGCAGGTCCGCTACCGTTGAATTTCGCGGTCGATGGTGTAACCCCCCAGTTCGCTGACGCCACTGCCGGCAGGACGAAGCTGACTGCGCTGACCGCCGCGAGGGCGAGCAGGATCTTTTTCTTACCCATGATGTGCCTTTCGTTATGTGTCCCCCCAAGGGGCGAAGTGGGGAGCAAACACTCAGCTCAGTTTAGAGGCTTCGAATTTCCCAGCTGCAGTGGAGCAATATCGGTCCTGCAACCGACGGTCCGCCCGTGGATCGGACACGCATTTCTGAGCCTTCCGCTCCTAAAGAAGAAGCACAGAGGCCCTGTTGGGCCCCTGTGCTCGGAGGCAGTCGCGATCTGGAGCTAAGGGTTGTTGCAGTCGATCGTGACTTCTTTCGGTTCGGTGAACGTGTTGGTCGCCGTGGCTTCCAGAGCAGCTGTGACAGCGGAGCCGCCCGTTGTCGTTGCGGTCAGGTCGAACTCGGTGGAGGCGAAGGCGTCGTGTGTCTTGTGTACTTGAGAACCGCCGCTGACGCCGAATTTGAATGCTATGGTTTTGATGTTGTTCAACGTAACGCACGGTGACGAGTTTGCAGGCGAAGTGACTTCGCCAATGACACTGCCGTTCACGGTGATCAGGTTGGCTATGTTCTGGCACTTGATCGTGGTTGGTTCCGGTGTCACGAGGACGCCCCGTTTACCATTTGTAATTGTGACATTGTGGAAGGTACCGCTCGTGACGATTGTTTTGAGGCTGGGATTGGTCACGGTAGTGCTGCACGGCACTGTGATGCCCAGGAACTCGGCCTGGCATTCCGTGAAGTGCAGGTTGAGTTTTCCTGTTGTCCCGTTTTCATATTCGCCGGATCCCGTGTTGGGACCTTTGCATTCAATCGTCGGCTCACCGCCGGCGAAGAGCTTCCCCGCAGGTCCTGCGGCGGAGAATTTCGCGTTCCCCGGTGTGACTCCCCAGTTCGCCGAGGCCGCTGCCGGCAGAACGAACATGACTGCGGTGACCGCCGCGAGGGCGAGCAGCATCATTTTCTTGCTCATGCTTTTACCTTTCGTTGTGGAATTACCGGGCCTTACTCGAGGGCCCGGCTTCCACCTACCGCTACTAGAGCGCAGGGTTTGGAGCAAAAACATCTAAGTTTGCTTCGCTTCGGGAGGCCTGCGAGGAGCGATAGCACGCTTCGTTCCTGCAACCGGCCCGCAGCCAGCGAATTACATGCGTATTTTTGAGCGTTCTGTCCTGGGACAGGAAGAAAGAGCGGAACCTTCGTCCGCGCGCTCATTACTGCCACGCCACATGCTGAACCCAGGTTTCGACCAGTTCCATACGTAGCTAAGGGGGATAGGACAAGCGTGGGGCCCAAGAACCCCACGCCCATAGAAAGCCGCGCTCTGAAGCTAGGGGGTGTTGCAGTCGATCGTAACTTCAGTCGGTTCGGTGAACGTGTCCGTCGCCGTGGCTTCCAGAGCTGCTGTGACGGCCGAGCCACCTGCTGTCGTTGCTTTCAGGTCGTACTCAGTGATGTGACCATCTGTTGTCTTGTGGATCTGAGACCCGGCGCTGACGCCGAACGCTGTCCCGAGGGTTTTGGTAACCACCGGACACGGAGCGGTGGGCGCAGTGACTTCACCGATAAGAGTGCCGCTCACGGTGATCGTGTTGGCGATGTTCTGGCACTTGATCACGGAGTTGGCCGGTGTCAGGAGAGTGCCCCGTTTGCCCCCTGTGATTGTGACGTTGTGAAAAGTGCCGGTCGTGGCGATTGTTTTTTTGGTCGGTTCGGTCAGCACAGTGCTGCACGGGACGTTGATGCCGAGGAAGGTGGAGCCGCATTCCGTGAAATGCAGGATGACGCTTCCTGTTGTCCCGCTGCCGTCGTAGCTGCCGCTTCCCGTGTTGGGGCCCGAGCATTTCAACGTCGGCTCGCCGGTCGCGAAGAGGATTCCCGCAGGTCCGCTGCTCGTGAATTTCGCGTTCCCCGGTGTGACTCCCCAGTTCGCTGAAACCGCTGCCGGCAGGACAAACATGACTGCGCTGATCGCCGCAAGGGCGGGCAGCATCGTCTTCTTGCTCATGATCTTGCCTTTCGGTTGGTGTGACCAGGGCCCATACCCCAGGCCCGGCTTCGACCTACCGCTACCAAGAAGCGGGGTGTGGGTCAAAAACAGGCTGAGTTCGGAGAACCTCGCGAAGACCAGCTGTGCTGCGGAGTAAGCTTTTGTTCCCGCAACCGTCCCACAGCCAAGGTATCGGACTCGTATTTTTGGGCGCTCCGATTCTGGAAAAGACAAGGCGCGGAGCCCGCACGGGCCCCGCGCTTAGATAACGCCGCGATCTGGTGCTAGGGGGTGTTGCAGTCGATCGTGACGGCTTCCGGTTCGATGAACGTATTGGTCGCTGAGGCTTTCAGGGCAGCTGTGACAACGGCACCGCCTACTGTCGTGGCGCTCAGGTCGTACTCGGAAACGCTGCCGTCGATTGTCTTATGTGCCTGGGTAATGGGTGATGGTTCGGTAATGACACCGAACTTGAACGCGATGGTTTTCGTAACCACCGGGCATGCAGTAGTC
>DATMBY010000028.1:0-18567 GCA_035558995.1 Solirubrobacterales bacterium | reverse complement strand
ATGCTGCCGTCGCCGATGCGGAAGTAGAGGGTCGGCTCGAGGCCGACCTCGTGGCGCGCCACCCACCACAGCCCGAGGGCGAGGAGAAGCTGGCCGAGCAGCTTCCAGCGGCCGGCGAGGCCGAGCGAGCGGCGTTTGACGATCTTGATGTAGTCGTCGGCGAAGCCGAGGACCGCGCAGCCCATCGCCACCCCGAAGACGGCCATGCTCTGGGCGTCGCGGTCGGAGAGGACGAGGAAGGGGACGCAGATCGAGGCGAAGACGATCAGCCCGCCCATCGTCGGCGTCCCGGCCTTCGTGTGGTGCTCCTGCGGGCCGTCCTCGCGGATGTGCTGCCCGAACTCCTTCACCCGCAGGTATTCGATGAATTTGGGGCCGAGGAAGATGCAGATCAGCATCGCCGCCATCCCCGCGATCAGGACTTCGCCCATCAGCCGTCCTCCGCCGGGACCAGGTCCGTCAGCTGCTCGGCGACGCTCTCCAAGCCGGCCGAGCGCGAGCCCTTGATCAGGACCGCGTCGCCGGGTTGCAGCTGCTGGGCGAGGAATTCCGCCGCCTCTCCGGGGTCGGCGACGAGCTCGTCGGGGTCGTAGTCGCGGGCCGGCAGGCCGACGCCGACGACGAAGTCGACCCCGTGGGCGCGGGCGTGCTCTCCGACCTCGCGGTGGTAGCCGGGCGAGTCGGGGCCGAGCTCCCCCATCTCGCCGAGGACGGCGACGGTGCGCGTCGCCTCCAGGCTGGCGAGGTGGTCGAGCGCCGCGCGCATCGACACCGGGTTGGCGTTGTAGCAGTCGTTCACGAGGACGATGCCCCCCGGGAGCTGCAGGCGCTCGCCGCGAAAGCGGGAGAATCCTATGCCCGCCGCCCGGTCGGCCATTCCGGCGAGCTCGGCGCCGAGGGCGACGCCGGCGGCGATCGCCGCCAGGGCGTTGGTGAGGTTGTGCGCCTCGGCGAAGGGGAAGTGGAAGCGCTGGCTGCCGACGGGGGTCGAGACGACTGCCTCGGTCACCCCCTCCGCCACCGTGACCTGGGTCGCCTCGATGTCGCCGCCGGGCCCGAAGCGCAGCAGTCGCGGCGCCCGCGCCAGGTGCGGCTCCAGCTCGTTGGCCTCGACCGGCGCCACCGCGGTTCCACCGGATGGCAGCCCGTCGAGGATCTCGGCCTTGGCCGCCGCGATCGCCTCGACCGAGCCGAGCAGCTCGACGTGGACCGGGCCGACGTTGGTGATCACCGCCACCTCCGGCTCGGCGATCGCCGCCAGCTCGGCGATCTGCCCCTTGCCGCGCATCGCCATCTCCAGCACCAGCGCCTCGGTGTCGTCGGGCGCTTCGAGGATCGTCAGCGGCAGCCCGATCTCGGTGTTGAGGTTCTCTTCGTTGGCGTGGACCCGACCCGGGAGCAGGGCGCGGGCGATGTCCTTGACCGAGGTCTTCCCGACCGAGCCGGTGACCCCGACGACGCGCGCGCCCAGCGACCGCCGCCAGGCCTGCGCCAGCGCCTGCATCGCCGCCAGCGGATCGTCGACGACGAAGACCCAGGCGCGGCGTTCGTCCTTGGTCGCCTCCTCGGAGACCAAAGACGAACGCCACTCGGGTGAGACGACAGCGCCCCAGGCGCCGGCCTCGATCGCCTGGGGGGCGAACTTGGCGCCGTCGTGACGGCTGCCGCGGAGGCCGAAGAAGAGATCGCCGGGGCCGGCCCCGGTGGAGTCGATGACGGCGCGGCGCGGCGAGCCCGGCTCGCCCTCGGCAACGATCTCCGCGCCGAGCGCGGCGGCGATCTCCTGCGGCCCGAGGTTCACGCCGGGCTTCCCAGCTTCCAGAGCTCCTCGCGGGCGACCTCGCGGTCGTCGAAGGGGATCTTCCGCCCACCCTCGAACTCCTGCCCCTGCTCGTGGCCCTTGCCGGCGATGACGACGGTGTCGCCGGGCCGCGCATACGCGAGCGCCTGTGCAATGGCCGTGCGCCTGTCGACCTCAACCTCGACATGGGCGTCACCTTTCGCGCCTGACTTGACCTCCATGACGATGGCCTCCGGGTTCTCGGAGCGCGGGTTGTCAGAGGTGATCACGACAAAGTCCGCCAACTGAGCTCCCGCCCGCCCCATCTTCGGCCGCTTGTCGCGGTCGCGGTCGCCGCCGGCGCCGAAGACGCTGATCAGCTTGCCACTCGTCAGCCGCCGCGCCGCCCGCAGCACGTTCTCCAGCGAGTCGGGAGTGTGGGCGTAGTCGACCAGGACCGAGAACCCCTGCCCCTCGTCGATCGGCTCGAACCGCCCCGGCACCCGAGCCGCCTTCGCCAGCCCGGCGATGGCGATCTCCGGTCCCACCCCCATCGCCTCCGCCGCGGCGAAGGCGCCGAGGGCGTTGGCGACGTTGAAGTGGCCGGGAAGGCCGGTCCGCAGCTGCAGCTCACCGACGGCGAAGCTGGCGCCGGAGGCGTCGAAGGCGACCTCGCGGGCGCTGTAGTCGGCCTCCGCACCCTCGGCGGAGAAGGTGAGGCACTCGAATTCGGAGGCGAGCCGGCGGCCGTAGGGGTCGTCGACGTTGACGATCCGCACCTTCGTCCCCTCCGCCTCGAAGAGCTTGCGCTTGGCGAGGAAGTAGTCCTCCATGTCGGCGTGGAAGTCGAGGTGATCCTGGGTGAGGTTGGTGAAGATCGCCACCTCGAAGTGGATCGCGTCGGCCCGGTGCAGGGTCATCGCGTGCGAGGAGACCTCCATCGCGCAGGCTTCGTCGCCCCCCTCGAGCATCTGGCGGAAGGTCTTCTGCAGCTCGATCGCCTCCGGCGTCGTCCGCTCCACCTCCTTCTCCACCCCGCCGACGATCTGCTTCACCGTCCCCAGCAGCCCGCACGAGTAGTCGGCCGCCCGCAGGATCTCCCGCACCAGGAACGCCGTCGTCGTCTTCCCGTTCGTCCCCGTCACCCCGACGACCCGCAGCTCCGCCGTCGGATCCCCATAGAACCGGGCCGCCAGCGGAGCCATCGCCGCCCGCGAATCCGAGACCACCACCTGCGGCACCTCGAGGTCAGTCAGCTCCCGCTCCACAACCAGCGCCGCAGCCCCTTCCTCAACGGCCCGCGCCCCGAACTCATGCCCGTCGGCTCTCTCCCCGACCACGCAGAAGAACAACGTCCCCGGCTCGACCTTGCGACTGTCGTAGGCCAGCTCCCGAACCTCCACGGACCCGTCGCCGACGACTTGCGCCCCCGGCAGTCCAGCGACCAGCTCGGCCAGCCCCATCATCCGAGCCCAAGTCTAGGAAGGGGACCGGGTGCCCCTCTCACAGAGGCTCCTGAGACCACATTGGCGCCCAGCAAGCCGCCCCAGCTGCGCGACGGTCTCTGGGAGAGGGGCACCCGGTCCCCGTTCCCACAAATCATTCTTGTGGTACGCCCAGGTACGGCAGCGCGAATTCGGCGATCCGCCCAAACGCCGGCGCCGCCACCGAGCCGCCGTAGATTTCCCCCTGCGGCTCGTCGACGATCACCGCCGCCAGCAGCCGCGGGTTCTGCGCCGGCGCGAAGCCGATGAACGAAGCGACGTATTTCGTCTCCGAGTAGCCGCCGTCTTCGGCGACCTGCGCCGTCCCGGTCTTACCCGCCAGCGTGTAGCCGGGAACGCTCACCTCCGAGGCGGTGCCGCCCGGCGCCAGCACCCCCTCGAGCATTTCCCGGATCTGCGTCGCCACCTTGGCGGAGATCACGCGCTTGCCCTTCGGCTCGTGCACCGGTTCGTCGCCGATCTTCTTGACCAGCTGCGGCGGCCGCAGGGTGCCGCCGTTGGCGATCGCGGTGTAGCCGGCGACCATCTGGATCGGGGTGACCGAGAGCCCCTGGCCCATCGACTCGTTGCCGAGGGTCGAGCCTGAGTATTCGTCGAGGTCCAGCAGCAGGCCCTGCTCCTCGGCCGGGTACTGGATCCCGGTCGGCCGTCCGAAGCCGAAGCGGCGGATCCACTTGTCGAATCTTTCGGCGCCGATCTCGGTCCCGATCGTCGCCGCGCCGACGTTGGAGGAGTGGGCGAGGATCGTTTCCACGCTCATCGTCTCGGTCCCGCGCGGCTCGGCGTCTTCGATCGTCCGGTCGGCGACCTGGAGCACCGGCGGCAGGACGAATTCGGTCGCCGGCGTCACCAGCTTTTCCTCCAGCGCCGCGGCGATCGTGAAGGACTTGAAGGTCGAGCCCGGCTCGTAGGTGAACCCGGTCGCCTTGTTGAGGAGGTCGTCGTTGCTGACCTCGGAGAGGTCGGCGGGGTCGACCGGCGGCCAGTTCGCCATCGCCAGCACTTCCGAGGTGCGGGGATCGACGACGATCGCCGTCGCCCCTTTCGGCGAGTACGTTTCGCCGACGCCGTTGAGGACCGCTTCGGTTTCCCGCTGGATCACCGGGTCGAGGGTCAGCTGCACGTCTTCGCCGTCCTCGGCTTCGTGCACCGTCTCCAGCCGGATCGGTTCGCCGAGGGCGTCGTTGACGATGCGGCGTTCGCCGTCCTCGCCCCCGAGCACTTCTTCCTCGCCTTCCTCGAGCCCCGTCAGGCCCTCGTTTTCGGAGCCGACGGCGCCGATCACCTGCCCCGCCATCTCCCCCTGGGGGTAGGTGCGGCGGGTGTCGGGGAGCTGGCCGATCCCAGCGATGTCGAGCGCTTTCACCTTCGCCGCCGTTCCCAGGTCGACTTTCTGGGCGACGTAGGAGAAGCCGCCTTCAGCCGTCAGCGCTTCCAGCACCTCGTCCTTCGGCTCCTTCAGGACCGCCGCCAGCCGCTTGGCGGCGGCCGGCGGGTTCTTCACCTGGTAGGGCGTGGCGTAGATCGTCGCCGCGTCTTCGGAGGCGGCGAGCTTGTTGCCGCGCCGGTCGAGCAGGTCGCCGCGGAGGCCGGGGACGTCGACGACCTTGGTCTGCTGGTAGCTCGCCTGCGAGGCGAGGCTGGCGCCCTGCACCCCCTGCAGCCAGAAGGCGCGGCCGACGATGAGCAGGAAGCAGAGGAGGAAGCCGCCGAAGAGGAGACCGATCCGCCGCTCCATCAAGCGCATCGGCCAGCGACTCCTAGCCGCCGGCGGCCGCGAGGCGGCTGGCGGCGGTGGCGAGGTCCGCGGGCTCGAACTCGATCGGTCGCGGGTCTTCGGTGGTCGGCATCGCCAGCCCGGCGGCGGCGCCTTCGTTGCGGATTCGGGCGGTGCTGAAGTACTTGGCCTCGCGGCTCTCGAGCATCGAGTTCTCTTGTTCGAGGGAGGTGATCTGCTCGTCGATCTTCCCGGCCGACGCGCCGAAGCTGAGGGTGGCGACGTTGAGGGCGACGATCCCGACGAGGAGGACGCCGAGGACGGCGATCCAGGCACGGCCGCGGGTCATCCGCACGACCAGGCTCGAGTCCGGCAGCTGGCCGACTGCGACGGCGGTGCGGCCGGCGACTACCGCGAGCTTGGGCCGGGCGGTCGCGGGGGCGCGTTTCGGCGCTGGTCGGCGGGTCGGGGCGCGGCGGGCGGGCGCCTTCGCCGGTGCGGGGACGGCACGGGCGCGCTGCGGTTTGCGCGCCGGCGCTTTGCGTTTCGGGGGCTTGGTCCGAGACGGGGCCGGGGCGGGCGCCGCGGTGCTGCGGCGGGTGGGGGCGGCAACGGCCATCAGGCGGTCTCCCCCGTCGGCTGCTCGGCGGCGATCTTGCGCGCCGCGCGCAGGTGGGCCGAGCGCGAGCGCGGGTTGCGCTCCGCCTCCTCGGGACCGGGGGAGATCGCGCGGCGGGTCAGCAGCTCGGCCTCGGGCTCGTGGCCGCAGACGCAGACGGGAAGCTCGGGCGGACAGACGCAGCCGCGGGCCTTGGCGGCGAGGAACTGCTTCACCGGCCGGTCCTCCAGCGAGTGGAAGGAGATCGCGGCGAAACGACCGCCGACCTTCAGCTGCGACCAGGCGAGGGGCAGCATCTCCTCCAGCGCCTCGAGCTCGCCGTTGACGGCGATCCGGATCGCCTGGAAGCTGCGCTTGGCAGGGTGGCCGGCGCCGAAGCGGGCCGAGGCCGGCATCCCCGCCTTGATCGCCGCGACCAGCTCACCGGTGCTGGAGAGGGGCCGGCGGGAGACGATCTCGCGGGCGACGCCGCCGGCGTGGCGCTCCTCGCCGAAGCGGCGCAGGACCTGGGCGATCCGCGCCTCGGGCCACTCGTTGACGAGGTCGGCGGCGGTGAACTCCTGCCGGGTGTCCATCCGCATGTCGAGCGGCGCGTCGTAGGAGTAGGAGAAGCCGCGCTCGTAGGCGTCTACCTGCATCGAGGACATCCCCAGATCTACATAAACCATGTCTGGGCGGATTCCTTCGCCCTGCAGGGCGCGAAGTCCTGCTGCGAAGTCGCTGCTGACGAAGAGGGTCCGGCAGGGCGCCTCGGCGGCGAAGCGGTTGAAGCGCTCCTGCGCGGCGGGATCGCGATCGATCCCGATCAGCGTCCCCTCCGACCCGATCAGCTCGGCGACGCGGCGGGCGTGGCCGCCGCCGCCGAAGGTGCAGTCGACCGCCGTCTGCCCCGGCTCCGGCGCCAGCAGCGAGACCAGCTCGTCGGCGAGTACCGGCTCGTGCTCGCTCATAACCACCTCCACGGGAGTAAGCGCCCGCTCGCCCCTGCTGACGGGACGATTCCCCTCCATATAGGGGTACTTTCGTCCCGTCGGCACCGGGGTTGGCGAATAGGCATGGGCGGCGGCATTGAGTCTCATGATCACGCGGTGCCGGCGGCGGCGAGGCCCTCGGCGATTTCGGGGGCGGCGGCGTCGAGCTGTTCCTCCTGCTTGGCCCAGGCCTCGGCGTTCCAGATCTCCAGGTACTCGCCGGCGCCGATGACGACGCAGTTGCCGTCGAGACCGGCGTGATCGATCAGCGGCTTGGGGACGCGGATGCGACCGGCGCTGTCGAGCTTCTCGTCGAAGGAGCCGCCGTGGAAGCGGCGGCGCAGGGCGCGGGCGTCGGCGCCGAAGGGGCTGTGGGGAGAAAGGAAGCGGTCGGAGAGCTGCTCGAACTCGCTGGTCGTGTGCACCCAGACGCAGGGGTCGAAGCCCTTGGAGAGAACGATGCCGTCAGCCAGTGAAGCCCGGAAGCGAGAAGGAACGGTGAGGCGGTCCTTGGAATCGAGGCTGTGCTCGTAGAGACCCCTGAACGCCACTGTGGCGGATTCCTTTCTAAACGCGAGAGCCGGAAAGAGTTGGACCGGAGTGATGAGGTGGGAGGAGCCTCACCACCCCGGTCCTGGGCTTCAACTCGATCGCCACAATAACCCACTCTCCCCCACTTTGCAACACGACCCCCCTCTGCAATCCCGTTTGCATCCGCCTGCCTGCCCGGTAGGTTGCGCCCGTGGCCACTGAGCAGACGCAGCCGCAGGTCGAGGAAGCGGTGAGCACCGGGCTGCCGACCGACGCCAACGACATGCGCGGTTACCACTTCGGTCGCCTGATGAGGACGCCGCTGACGCTGGTCCTGATCGCGACGCTGACCGCGGTCGCCTTCGTCGCCTGCCTCGTCTTCGTCAGCGCCCTGATCGGCGCCGGCGCCGCGATCGCGGTCCTGCTGATCGGGATCCTCGTCGTCTTCGTGATCGCCGACAAGCGCGCCGCCGACGACTTCTTCGAGGTCTACGCGGCAAATCGCGGGCTCGCCCTGGTGCACGGCCGCGGCCGGCTTCCGCAGGCGACTCCGCTGCTGAAGAAGGGTGACGACCGCTATACGGAGCGCACGCTCACCGGACCGGTCGCCGACGGCCTCGACGGCACCCTGGCGCTCTTCACCTACGAGGAAGAGACGCGCGACTCCGACGGGGACACGCAGACGAACTACTACCGCTACACCGTCGGCCTGGTCGAGGTCGCCGAGTGCGCCGGCTTCGTCCCCGAGCTCTACTGCCAGCGCAAGTTCGGCCTGCGGTCCCTGGAGAAGTTCGAGGACGCCTTCCGCGGCGACAAACAACGGGTGACGCTGGAGAGCGAAGAGCTGCTCGACAAGTACGAGATCTTCGCCACCAAGGAGCAGGACGCGAACTGGCTGCGCCAGCTCTTCTCCCCCACCTTCATCGTCTGGCTGGAGGACGCGGCGCCGGACAAGTTCGCCTTCGAGCTGGTCGACGGGACCCTCTGCTGCTACGTCAGCGGCCACAAGGAAAACGCCGCCGACCTAGACGCGATCGCCGTCGCCACCGGCGCCGTCGCCAAACGGCTGCGCGACGAGGCGCTGGAGTAGCCCGGCGCCTTTAAAAACCGACCAGGAGCTTGCCGGCGTTGGCGATCAGGCCGGCGGTGATCATCAGCAGGACCGAGGGGACGAGGACGAGGGCGACGACGAGCTGGATCTTCGGCGCCGCCCGCGCGGCGCGCTCCTCGGTGGCGCGGCGGCTGTCGCGGCGAAGGGCGCTCGCCTGGCGGTGGAGCTGGTCGGCCAGCGGGGATCCGTAGCGGCGCGAGCGCTCGATCGCCGCCACCAGCGTCGCCACCTCGCCGCCCGGCGCCCGCCGCCGCAGCGAGTCGAGGGCCTCGCCGAGCGGGACGCCGGAGGAGATCTCGGCAACGGTCAGGCGCAGCTCCTCGGCCAGCGGCCCCTCTCCCGCCCGCGCCAGCTGCTCGATCCCGGTGGCGGGCCCGCGACCCGAGGCGGCGCTGACTGCGAGGAGGTCGAGGGCATCGGGGAGGGCCGCGACCAGGCGGCGCCGGCGACGCCTCGCCCTGCGCTCGCGCAGGACGTCCGGGGCGAGGAAGCCGGCGAGGGGCAGGCCGAAGGCGACGAGCCAGGCGGTGCGGCCGGGGGCGGCCGGCGCCGCCAGCAGAGCCGCGGCCACCCCCAGCGCGGCGCCGAGCAGCTTCCGCGGCAGCAGCACCGGCACTCGCGCCCGACGGCCCAGCGCCCCGGCAAGGCGCTCCAGCGGCAGCTCTCTCACCGCGGCGGCGGCGAGCAGCACCGCCACCGCCGCCAGCAGCCCGGCGCCGCTCACTCGACCACCTGCGAGAAGCGCCGGATCGCGAAGAAGCCGACCACCTGCAGCGCGACTGCCATTGCCAGCAGCACTGCGGCGGCCGGCGAGGCCAGCAGGGTCGCCAGGAATCCGGGCTGCAGCAGCTCGGCGAGGAGGGCGCCCCCGGTCGGCATCGCCACTACCAGGAGGCCGGTGAAGCGGGCCTGCGCGGTCGCCGAGCGGGCGTCCTCGGCGACCCGCTCCCGCTCGGCGGCGCCGTCGGCGAAGCGGCGCAGGAGGCTGGCGAGGTCGCCGCCGGCGAGGCGCTGGCTGAGCAGCGCCGCCACGCAGGCGTCGACCCGCTCCGAGCGCATCCGCCGCCGCCATGCCTGCAGCGCCTCGCCCGTGGCGGCGCCGAGCTCGAGCTCTCCCGCGAGCCGGCCCAGCTCCCGCGCCGGCGGGCCGTCGAGCGAGGCAACCGCGCCCGCGAGGGAGGCCCGCAGGGAGCGGCCGGCGCTGAGCGAGTCGGCGATCGCCGTCGCCACTTCCGGCAGCGCCCGCTCGACCGCCCGGCGGTAGCGGCGCCGGCGACTGCCGATCGCCCAGCCCACCCCCGCCGGACCAGCCACCGCCAGTGGCAGCGCCAGCGCCAGCCCGCCGAGGAACCAGCCCCCGGCGATCGCGGCGCCGGCGCCGAGCAGCGCCAAGCGGCGCCGCTCGGGCGCCGAGGGCGCGTATCCCTCCTCGCCGGCCCGCCGCAGCGGCTCCAGCGCCAGGCGGAGCCAGCGCGCCGCCTCGGGGCTGGCGAGCAGCGCCTCGCGCACAGCCAGCGCTCCCAGCCCTCCGGCCGCCGCGGCGATCAGCACCGGCAGGATCATTCGACCTCGGCGATCTCGATCACGCGGCGGCGACCGTCCGCGCCCCGCTCCAGGTGCACGACGAGGTCTACCCCCCGCCTCACCTGCTCGCTCACGGCGGCGTGCGGCAGCCCCACCCCCGCCATCAGGACCAGGGTCTCCAGCCGGCGCAGGGCGTCCTCGGGAGAGTTGGCGTGGACGGTCGAGAGGGCCCCCTCGTGACCCGTGTTGAGGGCGGTCAGGAGGTCGAGCGCCTCGACGCCGCGGACCTCGCCGATCACGATCCGGTCCGGCCGCATCCGCAGCGCGTTCCGCAGCAGGTCGCGGATCGTCACCTCGCCGCGTCCCTCGACACCGGCCGGCCGGCTCTCGAGCCGGACCACGTGGGGCTGCCGCAGCCGCAGCTCGGCCGCGTCCTCGATCGTCACCACCCGCTCCGCCGCGCCGACGAAGCCGGAGAGCGCGTTCAGCAGCGTCGTCTTTCCCGAGCCGGTGCCGCCGCTGACGAGGACGCTGCGGCGGCCTTCCACCGCGGCGGCGAGGCGGTCCCGTTGCGCCGGCGTCAGCGTCCCCAGCGCGACCAGCTCGTCGGGGCCGGGCCGGTCGGCGCCGAAGCGGCGGATCGAGAGCGAGGGGCCGTCGATCGCCAGCGGCGGGATCACGACGTTGACCCGGGAGCCGTCGGCGAGCCGGGCGTCGACCATCGGGCTCAGCTCGTCGACCCGGCGCCCGAGCGGGGCGAGGATGCGCTCGATCGTGTTGCGCAGCTCCTCCTCGCTCTCGAAGACGACCTCGGTCGCCTCCAGCCGCCCCCGCCGCTCCACATATACGCAACCGGGCCCGTTGACCATCACCTCCTCCACGGCCGGGTCGGCCAGCAGCACCTCCAGCGGCCCCAGCCCGACGCTGTCGCGGATGATCCGCTCGACCACCTCCTCGCGGTAGGCGGGCGGCAGGACAGCGGCCTGCTCCTCGACCACGTCGCGGGCGGTCGCGGCCAGCTCCTCGGACGCGGCTCCCCCCGATGCGGCCGCGGCCCGGCGCCGCTCGACGATCCGCGCCCTCAACCGCGCCGCGAGGTCGGCGATGTCGCGCTCGCGCGCCTCCATCAGCCTGCTCGGGGGATCACGGTGACGCTGCGGGCGAAGCTCTGGGCGGCAATCAGGCGCAGCGCCTGCGGCCGGGTCAGGCCAAGGGTCGCGGTGGCTTCCCCGGGAGCGCCTTCGCCACCGGGAGTCAAGGCCAGCAGCGGGACCGGCGGGGCGGCGACGTAGGTGCGGCCGCTGCCGGATCCGCTCGGTTCGGTGGTGACGACGACGTCGACCTTCGACCCGACCGGCTGGGCGCCGAACGCCGAGAGCGCGCCGGCGCCGCTGACGAGGATCTCTACCGGTCGCCGGCCGCCTCCGAGGATGCCGGCGGCGGGCGGCACCGCCGCAGTCCGCAGCAGGGTCGCGAGCACGTAGGAGCCGCGGGGGATGGCGACGGTCGGAGTCAGGCCGACCGCTTCTCGCGGCGCCGCGAGAGCGGCGGGCGGGGCAAAGCGAACCGGGACCCGCCGCACCTCGAGCTCCTCGGCGGCGACCCGCGGATCGATCGCCTTGCCGGCCTCGAGATCGCCCGAGGCGATCAGCACGGGGCGCAGCTCGCCGTAGCCCCTGACCACGCTCTCCCCGTAGCCGTCGGCGATCGCCGCCGCCGCGGTGGCCGCCAGCGCCGCCGCGAGCAGGAAGGCGATGGCGCGGCCGCGCCGACTCACCGGCCCGCTCCGGCCAGGGGCAGCTCGAGCCGGGCCTCGGTGCCGACGGGCGAGCGACGGAGGCGAAAGCTGCCGTCGCACCGCGCCGACACCCGCCGCACGATCCTGAGGCCGTGACCGTGACGGTCGCGACCGCCGATCCGCACCGCCCGCAGCATCTGCCGACGATGGCGTCCTTCCCCGGCGCAGCCGCCGTCCCGCACCACGAGGTGGAGGCGATCGCGCCTTTCGGCGACCCCGACAACCACCGCGCCGCTGCCGTGGACGAGCGCGTTGCTGATCAAGTTGTCCAGAGCCTGCGCGAGCTCAGCCGCCCGCGTCTGGACGATCGGATCGCGCGCCTTCCAATCGAGGCGGAGGGAGCGTCCGAGGGCCGCGGCGGAACCTCGCCACCGGCCGACCGCCGCCTCGACCGCCGGCCTCGGCGATACCGCAGAAATCGGCGCCTCCAGAGTGCCGCCGTTTATCTCCCGGTCGAGCCTCTCGACCGCGGCGACGGCCATCCGCAGACAGGACTCGGCCGACCCGCTCTTCGATCCCTCGTCGGGCAGCGAGAGCGCCAGGCCCTGGAGGGGGCGGCGCAACTCGTGCATCGCCTCGTTCAGGGAGGAGCGCCGCCGTCCCTCCCGCAGCGCGGTGATCCCAGTAGCCATCGCGAACGAAGCGGCGATCGGCAGCCCACCGGCCAGCTGGGAGAGCTCGAGCAACATCTCAGCGACCGTCCGCGGATCGAGTCATGGAGGGTTAAGGGGCGAGCGGATGCTTCTCTCCCCCTTCGATGGCGAGCAGGATCCGCAAAACGCGGACTTGCCGTCGCCGCGCAGGTCACCGCACCGTCAAACGACCCGGCCCAAGGCATTCGCAACCCGGACGCATCTGCGCAGGACCGCCTCCGCTGGACATAAGTGTCCAAATCTGACAGCGACTGCAACCGAATAAAGCGGTCGATCTCTTTTACTGCATGGATTCCTATCGAGACCGGTTCCGCCGGACCGTTTTGGAATACTTGTCTAGTAACTCGGGTGCCATGCCACCAACGTCTCCCCGCCCGGGTGAAGAAACGGAGGTCCTCCCTTGCCACAGTCCCGTACGTCACCAGAGGGCATTACGCAGCAGCTCGCGAAGGCCCTTGCCCATCCCTTACGCGTTCGCATCCTCAGCTCCCTGCACAAAGGGATCTCGAGCCCGAACCAGCTCGCGCAGGAACTCGGCGAGCCCTTGGGCAACGTCAGCTACCACGTCAAAACGCTGCTCGAATACGACTGCGTCGAACTGGTGAAAACCGAGCCGCGGCGCGGCGCCGTCGAGCACTTCTACCGGGCCACCGACCGCGCCTTCCTCAGCGACTCGGACTGGGGCAAGATCCCGGCCTCGGCCCGCAAAGGCATCTCCGGCTCGATCCTAGAGTCGATCGGCCAGAGCGCGACCGAGGCGATGGCCGAGGGCACGATCGAGGGCCGCAAGGACTCGCACCTCTCCGACACGCCGCTCCTGCTCGACGAGCAGGGCTTCAAAGACCTCAACAAGGTCCTCGCCGACGCGGTGAAGAAGTCCAGCGAGATCCAGAAGGAAGCCGCCAAGCGCCTCGACAGCAAGGCCGACGGCATCCCGACCAAGCTGGCGATCATGCACTTCGAGGTTCCGGCCGCGAAGAAGGCCAAAGCCAAGAAGTAGAGCCTTTCCGACGCCCCCGCGCAGCGTGCGGGGGCGTCGCCTTCCTCCCGCTAGCCGTCGATCAGGCGGTAGCCGATGCCCCAGCAGTTGACGACGAAGCGCTGGCCCTCGGGATCGAGTTTGCGGCGCAGGCGGCTGGCGTGGGAGTCCAGGGTGCGGGTCTTGGAGGGGCCGCGGTAGGCCCAGACGGCGTCGAGGAGCTCTTCCTTCGTGTGTACCCGGAGGGGGTCCGAGGCGAGGACGCGGAGCAGGGCGAACTCCTTCTTCGCGAGGTGGATCTCGCGGTCGCCTACCGTGACCCGGCGCCGCAGCGGGTCGATGACGAGGTCGCCGACGCGGCTGGGGCCGTCGTTGGGTTCCGTGCGGCGCCGGAGGACGGCGCCGATCCGGGCGCGGAGCTCGCTGTAGATGAAGGGCTTGGTCAGGTAGTCGTCGGCGCCCGAGTCGAGGCCGCGGACCTTGTCGGTGTCGCCGGCGCGGCCGGTGAGGACGATCACCGGCAGCCGCGGGTCGAAGCGGGAGTCGACGCCGTCGGCCTCGCGGATCTCGCGCAGGACGTCGAGGCCGGAGGCGTCCGGCAGCGAGAGGTCGAGCAGCAACAGGTCCGGGTGGTTGTACCGGCACAGCCGCAGCGCGTCGGAGGCGCTGGGCGCGGGCATGACGCCGAAGCGATCGGCGGCGAGGTGCTCGCAGAGGAGGTCGAGGGTGACGTGGTCGTCCTCGCAGACGACAAGGCTGGCTATCTCTTCTCGTTGGGGAAGCATGCGGACCTAAGGATCGGGAGCGGCAAACTCTCCCCCTCCGGCTCCGCGGGAACCTCCAAAACCGCGGAAGTTCCGCGTTGCCAGAGGATCCGCCGCGGCGGCACCGCACGCCTGGCGGCGATCACCGCGCCCTCGCCGTCGAGGAAATAGACATCGAGGGCGAAGCGCATGCCGAAGGTGTGGACGCTGGCGCAGCGCGGGATCAGCAGGCCCGGCCCGGCGTCCTCCCGCTCGCGAAAGGCGAGTCCGCGCAGCCTGGTTCGGAAATCCTTTGCAACGGGGACATCGAGGTGAAGATGATCCATGCCCGTATAAGGGCTTCAACCGGCCTTTTCTCCCCCACCTAGGATCGGAATCGATGTCCCACAGGCCCAAAGTCGCGATCTTCAGCCCCAACCCGATGGTCTCGATCGCGATCGAGAGCTTCAGCGCCGACGGCGGCGACGACATCCACGTCCACCCCGCCGGCCAGGGGGTGTGGGTGGCGCGGATGGCGGCCGAGCTAGGGGCCGAGCCGGTCCTCTGCGGGTTCGTCGGCGGCGAGGCCGGCATGGTCCTGCGGCCGCTGCTGGAGCAGATGCCGGTGGAGCTGCGGCTGGTCGAGACGTCGGGGGCGAGCGGCATCTACATCCACGACCGCCGCAGCGGCGAGCGCGAGCCGATCTCCCAGAGCGCGGCGCTTCCGGCTTCCCGCCACGAGGTCGACGACCTCTTCTCCGTCACCGTCGCCGCCGCCCTCGACTGCGACCTGCTCGCGGTCTGCGGCCCCTACCCAGACAACACGGTGCCGCTGGAGATCTACGGCAGCCTCGTCGCCGACGTCAAGTCGAACGGCAAGCCGGTGATCGTCGACCTCTCCTCGCCCCGCCTCGACAGCGCCCTGGAGGGAAAGCCGGACCTGGTGAAGATCAACGACTGGCAGATCGCCGGCTTCATCTCCGGCCCGGTCGACACCGAGGAGCGGATGCGGGCGGCGATGGAACGGGTGCGCGAGCAGGGCGCCGAGAGCGTGATCGTGACCCGCGCAGGGGAGCCGGCGCTGGCCCTGCGCGACGGCACCTTCAGCGAGCTGACGCCGCCGAAGTTCGAGCGCGGCTCCCGCGAGGGCTGCGGCGACTCGATGATGGGCGCCCTGGCGGCGACGATCGCCGCCGGCCGCGAGTGGGACGATGTCCTCCGCCTCAGCGCCGCCGCCGGCGCCACCAACTTCCTCCGCGCCGGCCTCGGCACCGGCTCCCGCGCCGTGATCGAGGAGCTCGCCCCGCGGGTTCAACTCCGCCCGCTGGATTGACGACTCCGAGATTTGGTGCCCTATAAGGGCCCAAAGTTCGGAGTCGCTAGAGCTGCGGCTCGAAGGGGAGCTCGAGGGGGTCGCCGCTGACGATTGCTCTCGGGGCGGTCTCGGCGATCCAGTCGAGATGGGGGGCCAGCAGCTCCACCTCGCGCAGGCGCTCGAGGGCCGGGGAGATCCGCACCGGGCGGCCGCCGAGGACGGTGTGGGCGTCGCTGGAGAGGACGTGGACGAGGCCCTTCCCGGCCATCGCCAGCATCCCCGCCGCCATCTGCTCGCGGAGGAAGAAGTCGGCGGTCGCCTGGATCAGCGCTCCCTCGGCGACCAGCGCCGCCATCCGCTCGAACATGTCGGCGCTGAGGTGGCGCTCGGGATGGGCGACGATCGCCCGGTAGCCGCGCTCGGCCAGGTGCCCGACCCGCCGCAGGAGGCTGTCGCCGAGCGGTCCAGGCGCCGGCTCCAGCAGGATCCAGCGCCCGCTCCCCAGCGCGACCAGCTCCAGCTCCTCCTCGCCCAGGCCCTCCAGCGCCGTCTCCGCCACCTCGCCGCCGCGGAGGATCCGCACCGCCACCATTTCCCGCTGCAGCCGCTCGTTCAGCCCCCGCACCCGGCCGGCCAGCTCCTCGATGCGGACGTCGTGGTCGTGGCGGATGTGAGGGGTGGCGCAGATCGCCTCGATCCCGTCCTCCTCGGCCTGTCGCGCCATCGCGACGCTGTCGTCGGCGTCGCGGGCCCCGTCGTCGATGGCGTCGAGGATGTGGCAGTGCAGATCGATCACGGTGTCTCCGCTCCAGCTTCTACCCAATCGGGGGCTGAAGAAGTGCAATCTCGCCGTCAAGGTGCAACCAGGCGTTCAGCGACCGGCCCGATCCGGCACGCCTCTACGATGATCGGCAAGATCATGGACCTGCTGACGCCGGGCTTGCGTCAGTGGACTGGCTTCAACTCATGGATAAGAAGACGACCCGCAGAGGGAATTACGAGTCCGGCTCCGACTACGTGCTGGAGTACGGCGAGCTTCGCTTCGCCTTCAACGAAGAGGACTTCGCGCAGCGCGTCGAGCAGGCGGCGGTAAAGCTCCGCTTCGTCGACCAGGGGCTCAGCGCCGAGGAGCTCGACGACCTCCTCGACCTCGCCGTCAGCGGCGAGATCGCCGAGCCCAGCTCCCGCCTCGGCGAGCACATCAACGAGAACTGGGAGGACCTCGTCGGTCCCTCCAACCGCAGCCTCGTCCACTGGCTGCGACGCCTCGTCTTCCGTGGCGCCTGGCTCGACCAGCGGGTCAAGGAGGGCGAGCTCGACGTCGTCTTCGACGAGCGCACCCAGACCTTCGGCTACGTCCAGCCGGACCGCAGCGACGAGCTGATCGAGCTCTCCAAAGAGCCGTCCTGGCGCCGCATCGCCTACCGACGCTGAGTCCACCTGACCGGCGCATTACGGCGTCCTTGGTCGCTCGCGTGCAAAGCACGCCACGCTCCCTGCGTCCTTGTACTGCTTGGTCAGTCGGACTCAGGACGCTCTAAAGCGGCCACAACCGTCAAAGATCCTCCGCCGGCGGAGCCCTGGGCGCGGCCGGCGTCGAAGAACTCCTTGGCGGCCTCGGCGTCGCCGTAGGCCTCGCCGAGCCGGGTAAGGGAGTCGACGAGCAGGATCACGTCTTCGCCCCGGCCGGCGCGGGTGGCCGCCTGGGCGAGGGCGTCGCTGGCGTGGCGGGGCTGCCCTGCGGAGACGATCTCCGCCTGCGGCGCGTCGCGCTTCCAGTCGGCGAGCTCCTCGGGGCTGGGGTCGATCAGCAGGGCCACCGGATCGGGCCCGTTGCTGCCCCCGGCGAGGTCGGCGGCGACGGCGCGCAGCAGCGCCGTGCAGCCCTCGCGGCTCTCGGCGAAAACGAGAGCCTGGCGGCCGGCCTCGGGCGGCAGCAGCAGTCCCTGCAAGGTGACGCTCTGCTTGCCGCGACGGCCGAAGCGACGCCGGCGGCGACGACGCGGGCGGGCGGGCTCGGCGGCGGCGGGCTCGGCACTCGAAGCCACAGGTTCGGGGGCGGGCTCGCGCTCCGGGGCCTTCTCGGGACGGTCGCGCCGCTGGCGCGGCTCCCGCGCCGGTTTGGTCGCGGGCTCTCCGCCCTCCTCGACCTCGTCGGAGACGGCGGGTGAGC
Organism: Solirubrobacterales bacterium; assembly: GCA_035558995.1. Classification (GTDB taxonomy): domain Bacteria; phylum Actinomycetota; class Thermoleophilia; order Solirubrobacterales; family 70-9; genus VAYN01. The sequence continues at coordinate 1,148 of DATMBY010000028.1, read as the reverse complement.
CGGTGCTGCGACTGCGGCGCCGGCGACGCGGCCGCTCGCTGCGCTCGCCCTCGCCGCCACCACGCGCGCTTCGCCCGGCGCTCGCGCCCGCGGCGGCCTGGCTGCCGTTGCCCCCGGCGAGCTTCTCGACCAGCTCGCTCTTGCTCAGCATCCGGTATTTCTCGACGCCGGCCTCGGCAGCGAGCGAATGCAGGTCGGACAGGGGCTTTTTCTCCAGCTCAGCCTTGTTCATCGAGGCCGCAGACTATTCGACCGAGGCGGCGGGCGACCGTCCCGGCGTCATGGCGGGGTCGGTGCCCTCCTCGGCGGCGACCGCGAGCCAGGCCTCGGCCTCGCGCGAACGCTGCCGCCGCCCCCAGCCCAGCTCCGCCCCGAGGGCGTCGGCCACTGGGCGCACCGCCTTCGCCGTGCGCAGCTGCGGCGCAGCGAGGATCCCCAGCCTGGTGCGGCGCAGGAGCACGTCGGCGACGCTGCGGGCCTGCTCGGAGCGCGCCGCCAGCACGACCTCGGCCAGCAGGTCGGGTCGGCCGGGGACGATCGGCCGCGCCAGCTTCGGGTCGCTGCGGGCGATCTCGAGCACGCGGCGAGCGGCGTGCCCGTAGCGGAAGGCCAGCTGCTCGACCGCCTCCTCCCCTACCCCGTCCGGCGCCTCCAGGTCCTCCGGCCGCGCCTGCATCCCCAGCGGGATCTCGTGCGTGTGACAGGGCGCCTCGCGGCCCTCGCGCTCGACCAGGCGGTCGACCGTCTGCTTCGCCATCCGCCGCCAGGTCGTCAGCTTGCCGCCGGTGATCGTCAGCATCCCCGAGGAGGTCTCGTAGAGCTCGGCTTTGCGGGAGATGTCGACCGACTTGCGCGGGTCGCCGGTGGAGATCAGCGGCCGCACGCCGGCGTAGGCGCCGACCAGATCGGACTCGCCGATCGCCGTCCCGAAGAACTCGTTGACCGCGTCGAGCAGGTAGGCGACGTCGTCCTGCGCTGGGCGCGGGTGGGCGATGTCGCCGTCGAAGTCGTTGTCGGTCGTGCCGACGAGCGTCTGGCCGAGCCAGGGCAGCACGAAGATCGTGCGCCCTCCCCCTGCCGGCGCGATCACGCCGGCGTTCACGCGCAGCCGCTCGGCCGGCAGCACGATGTGCGTCCCGCGGCTCGGG
>DATMBY010000027.1:0-9311 GCA_035558995.1 Solirubrobacterales bacterium | reverse complement strand
CGGCGACTACGCACTCAGCCTGGCCGGCCCCGCCTGATCAGGCTGCCGGCACCTGCTGGGTGATGCAGTGGATGTTGCCGCCGCCGAGGAGGATCTCGCGCGCCGGCACTCCGACCACCTCGCGCCCGGGGAAGCAGCGGCGGAGGATCGCCGCGGCCTCGTCGTCGTGCCGCGGATCCAGCAGCGGGTAGACGATCCGCGAGTCGCCGAGGTAGAAATTGACGTAGGAGGCGGCCATGCGGTCGCCGGCGCGGCGCGGCTGCGTGCCCTCGCCGGCGTCGACGCCATCGGCCTCCTCGGCTGAGATCTGCAGCGGACCGGGGGAGGGGAGGAGCGCCACCTCGAAGGAGCGGCCGCGGGCGTCGGTCGCCCTTTCCAGCCGCTCGCGCGCGTCGCGGGAGATCGCGTGCTGAGGGTCGTCCTCGTCATCGGTCCAGGTCAGCAGGACGACGCCGGGGCGGGCGAAGCAGGCGAGGTTGTCGACGTGGCCGTCGGTCTCGTCTTCGAAGACGCCGGCCCCGAGCCAGACCACCTTCTCGGCCCCGAGGTAGTCGAGCAGGACGCGCTCGATCTGCTCCTCCGAGAGCTCGGGATTGCGGTTGGGGTTGAGCAGGCACTCTTCGGTCGTCAGCACCGTGCCCTCGCCGTCGACGTGGATCGCGCCGCCCTCGAGCACGATCGGGGCGCGGTAGCGGGCGGCGCCTTCGACCTCCAGCACCTTGGCTGCGACCCGTTCGTCGCGGTCCCAGGGGAAGTAGAGGCCGCCGTTCGTCCCGCCCCAGGCGTTGAAGCGCCAGTCGACGCCGCGGCGGCGCCCCTCGCCGTCGAGGAGGAAGGTCGGCCCGTGGTCGCGGATCCAGGCGTCGTCGGTGGAGATCTCGACCACCCGCACCTCGGGCGGCAGCAGCGACCGGGCGTGCTCGAACTGGCCGTCGGAGACCGCCATCGTCACCGGCTCGGAGGCGGCGATCGCCGCCGCCACCGCGGCGTAGGCCTCCTGCGCCGGCTTCGCCCCCAGCCGCCAGTTGTCGGTGCGCTCGGGCCAGGCCATCCAGCAGCCGCTGTGCGGCTCGAACTCACCCGGCATCCTGAAGCCGTCTTCGGCGGGGGTGGATTTGTGGGTCACGGTCACCGCCCTCTATCTTGAACCAGTGGACGAGATCCGCCTGATCCGCCCCCTCGAGCCGCCCGAGTCCCTCGCCCGCACGCGGGAGCCGAGCCGGCCGCCCTTCCGGATCGCCGCCGTCCAGCACCGCTGGCACCCGGATCCCGAGGAGCACGAGGCGGCGCTGGAGCAGGGCATCCGCCTCGCCGCCGAGGAGGGCGCGCAGCTGGTCTGCCTGCAGGAGCTGACCCTCAGCCGCTACTTCGCGGTCGACCCCGCCGGCCCCGAGGCCGCCGGGGCCGAGCCCGAGGAGCTGCCCGGCGGCCGCACCTTCGAGTTCGCCGCCCGGATGGCGGCTGCGACCGGCACCCACATCCACGCCTCGCTCTACGAGCGAGCCGAGGGCGAGGACGGCCTCGGCTTCAACACCGCGATCGTCGTCTCGCCCGGCGGCGAGCTGGTCGCCCGCACCCGCAAGCTCCACATCCCGGTCACCGCCGGCTACCACGAGGACCGCTACTTCCGGCCGGGCCCCGGCGACACCGAGGCCTTCCCGCTGGTCGGCCTCGGCGAGGTGCAGCTGGGCCTGCCCACCTGCTGGGACCAGTGGTTCCCCGAGGTCGCCCGCGCCTACAGCCTCGAGGGCGCCGAGGTCCTCGTCTACCCGACCGCGATCGGCTCCGAGCCCGACCACCCCGAGTTCGACACCCAGCCGCTCTGGCAGCACGTGATCGTCGGCAACGGGATCGCCAACGGCGTCTTCATGGTCGCCGTCAACCGCATCGGCGAAGAGCCGCCCCTCACCTTCTACGGCTCCTCCTTCATCTCCGACCCCTACGGCCGCATCCTCGCCCAAGCCCCCCGCGACGAACCGGCCATCCTCGTCGCCGACCTCGACCTAGACCAGCGCCGCGACTGGCTAGAGCTCTTCCCCTTCCTCACCACCCGCCGGCCCGACGCCTACGCCCGCCTCGCCGAAGAGGCGACCGAGCTTCAGAACGAGTAGCGGGGGGAGGGGGCCGGTACTCCTCCTCCGGAATTGACCTCCCCTCCGCTTCGCTCCGGGGAGAACATGCTGCGGCTCCGCCGCAGATCACAGATTGCATATCGCCGAACATTCCTGCGGAGGAGTACCGGCCCCCTCCACGAGACCGTCTGCCAGGGACTGTTGCCTGGAGGGGTGGGTGTTCCTCTCGCGACCGGCGTCCTGTTGCTGGCACAGACCAGTCGGCGAGAGAAGATCAGTTAAAGGCCAGCAACCCAGGGAGCGAGAGGGACACCCACCCCTCCCTGTGCACCACCTTCGTCTCTCAGCTGTTCGGCGCCAGCGCCTCGATCGTCTCGCCGAGCTTGTCCGGCGTCGTGATCGGGGTGAGGATCGGGAGGGTGATGCCGCCGGCGACGAATTCGCCGAGACGCTGCTTCATCTGCTCCGGCGTGCCGAAGATGAACATGTCCTCGATCAGCTCCCAGGGGGCGGCTGCGGCGGCGGCCTGGCGGTCGCCGGCCTCCCAGGCCTCGACCATCGGGCCGATCTGCTCGCCGAAGCCCATCCAGCGGTAGAAGTCGGCGTAGACCGGGACGGTGATGTAGGAGGAGAACATGAAGCGGGCGAGGGGCTCGACCTGCTCGCGCTCGCCGGGGATGCAGAAGAAGCGGCAGAGCAGCTCGAAGCCGGTCGGCGCCCCCTGCAGCTGCGCGGTCACCTTCGGCAGGCCGGACAGCGGCAGGAAGTTGGTGAAGGCGCCGGCGGCGCGCTCGACCGCCAGCTCGAGCATCTTGCCGCGCAGGGCCGCAAGCACGATCGGCACCTCGAAGCGGGGCGCCGTTTCCAGCTTGAAGCCGGTCTCGCCGCGCTCGCCGCCCAGCACCGGGTCGAGGAAGTCGAGGGTCTCCCGCACCTTGCTCAGCGGCCGCTCGAAGGGGATCCCGTTCCAGCCTTCGACGATCCGGTCCGAGGAGGAGCCGAGGCCGAGCATGAAGCGGCCCTCGGAGGCGTCGCTCAACGCCACCGCCTGCTGGGCCAGCAGCGCCGGTCCGCGCTGGAACACCCCGACGATCCCGGTTCCCAGCCGCACCCGCTCGGTCCAGGCGGCGCTCAGCGCCAGCGGCGTGAACCCGTCCGGGCCGGCCGTCTCGCCGGTCCAGAGGTCGGTGTAGCCGGCCGCCTCGGCGCGGCGGACGTGCTCCTCGTGGTCAGGGAGCGTCAGTCCCGGCAACGGCAGCGTCAGGCCCCAGCGATCCATCGACCGGGACCCTATCGCCGTCCGGGCGCTCGTTGCGAACCTCGAATCGCCGGGTCGGCGACCAGCTGCTGAAGAAGGAATCGGCGTCCTGGGCACTGAGCGGCCGGGTGAAGAGGAAGCCCTGGCCGTTGTCACACTCCTTGTCGCGGATCAGCGAGAGGTCCTGCGGCCGCTCTATCCCCTCCGCCGTGGTCTCGATCTCCAGCGCTTTGCCGAGCTGGACGAGGGTGTGGAGGAGGATCTCGTTCTCGCCCCCCTCGGCCAGCTGGGAGACGAAGGAGCGGTCGATCTTCAGCACGTCGACCGGGAACTGGCGCAGGTGAGAGAGCGAGGAGTAGCCGGTGCCGAAGTCGTCGACCGCGATCTTCACCCCGACCTCCTTCAGCTCGCGCAGCCGCCGCGCCGTTTCTTCGGCGTCGGTCATCAGCGTCGTCTCGGTGATCTCCAGCGTCAGCGCCTCCGGCGCCAGGCCGCTCGCCGCCAGCGCCACCTTGACGTCGTCGATCAGCGCGTCGGTGTCGAGCTGCAGGGCGGAGACGTTGACCGAGAGACCCATCGGCCGCCCCTCCTGCTGCCAGCCCGCCGCCTGGGCGCAGGCCTCGCGCAGGACCCAGGCGCCGACGTCGACGATCAGCTTCGAGTCCTCCAGCAGCGGGATGAACTCCTCCGGCTCGATCACCCCGCGGCCGGGACGGCGCCAGCGGATCAGCGCCTCGACCCCGGTCGGGGTCATCGTCTGCAGGTCGAAGGTCGGCTGGTAGACGAGGAAGAACTCCTCGTTGGCGAGCGCGGTCTGCAGGTCCATCTCGGTTTCCAACCGCGCCTGCACCTCGTCCTCCATCCCCGATTCGAAGACCAGGTAGCGGCTCTTGCCGCCCCACTTGGCCCGGTACATGGCGATGTCGGCGTCGCGCAGCAGCTCTTCGGCCGAGTCGCGGACGCCGGTGGCGATGCCGATGCTGGCGTTGACGTGGACCAGCGTCTCGCCTTCCGCGCAAAGCGCGAAGGGCTCGCTGAAGGCTTCCAGCAGACGCTCGGCGATCAGCTCCGGGCCGGCCGCCAGCGACAGCCCCTCGGCGACGACGACGAACTCGTCGCCGCCCATCCGGCCGAGCGCGTCGGTGTCGCGGATCACGCCCTCCAGCCGTTCGGCCACGGCGCAGAGCAGTTCGTCGCCGACGCCGTGGCCGAGCGAGTCGTTGATCGCCTTGAAGCTGTCGAGGTCGACGAAGAGCGCTGCCACCGGCTCCTGGTTCTGGCGCGAGCGCCGCAGCGTCTGCTCGATCCGGTCGAGGATCAGGGTGCGGTTGGGCAGCCCGGTGAGGGCGTCGTGGGTGGCGAGGAAGACGAGTTCCTTCTCGCGGCTCGAGAGTTCCTCGTGGGCGCGCTGGCGCTCGTCCTCGAAGGACTGGCACATCCGCACCAGGGTGACGTCGAGGCTGCGCTGGACCATCGCCCGCGCCGTCGCCAGCGTGTCGGCGGGAAGGCCGAGGTCGGCGGCGCTCTCGTCGAGCACCTCGAGGGTGCAGTCGCGCCAGCGCAGGCAGCGTTTCGTCACCTCGTTCAGCGCCGCCTCCTGCTGGGAGGCGAGCTGGGCGAAGATCCGCCAGGACTCCTGCCCGACCTCGCGGGCGACCGCCTCGCCCTCGCCGGACATCCAGCGGGCGACGGCGACGGTGGAGACGGTGCCGACGTCGTGGAAGCTCTCTTCGACGACCTTCGCCAGTGTCTTCGAGGACCGTTCCGATCGCTGCATCATCCGCGCCACCACCTCGTCGGTGCGCGCGCTCAGCTCCTGCCCAAGCCTGGAGAGCTCGCCGGCTTCCATGGATCGCGCATCGACCCTCCACTCAGAGCTCTTTAGCGAAAACTCCCGTCCTGCACGGATTTCGATTGGGCCAAACGTCCACCGCCTAGGCTTCATCCCGGCTCCGACTTCAAATAGGCTCCGCCCACATGGGGTCCACCGATCAGGAGGCCGGGGCCGCCCGCGCGGCGAACAAGCCCGACCGCAACCTAGCTCTCGAGCTCGTCCGCGTCACCGAGGCCGCTGCCCTGGCCTCGGCCCGCTGGGTCGGCCGCGGCGACAAGATCGCCGCCGACCAGGCCGCGGTCGACGCGATGCGCCATGTCCTCGACTCGGTCTCGATGGACGGCACCGTCGTCATCGGCGAGGGGGAGAAGGACGAGGCGCCGATGCTCTACAACGGCGAGGGGATCGGCGACGGCACCCCGCCAACCGTCGACATCGCCGTCGATCCGCTCGAGGGAACCCGGCTCTGCGCCCTGGGGATGCCGAGCGCGATCGCCGTCATCGCCCTCGCCGAGCGGGGGACGATGTTCGACCCCGGCCCCTGCGTCTACATGGAAAAGATGGCCGGCGGCGAGGAGATCGCCGACCTGCTCGACCTCGACCGGCCGCTGCCGGAGACCCTGAAGCTGATCGCCCAGCGCAAGGGCGGCTCGGTCGGCGACGTGATCGTCGTCATGCTCGACCGCCCCCGCCACGAGCAGGCGATGAAGGAAGTCCGCGAGGCGGGCGCCCGGATCCGCCTGATCACCGACGGCGACGTCTCCGCCTCGCTGCTGGCGGTGAGCGAACGCTCGCCGGTCGACCTCCTCTGGGGGATCGGCGGCACGCCCGAGGGCGTGATCTCCGCCGCGGCGCTGAAGTCGATGGGCGGGCAGCTGATCGGCCGGCTCTGGCCGCGCAACGACGAGGAGCGCTCGGCGGCCGTCGACGCCGGCTACGACCTCGACCAGGTGCTGACCGCCAACGACCTCTGCTCCGGCGACGACGTCTTCTTCTCCGCTACCGGCGTCACCGACGGCGACGTCCTCCAGGGCGTCCGCTACCGCGGCCCCGGCGCCACCACCGAGTCGCTGGTGATGCGCTCCCGCTCGGGGACGGTCCGGCGGGTGCATGCCCGGCACGACCGCTCGAAGCTGCGCGAGATCATCGGCGAGAGATACGGCTGATTTCCCGCTGTCCGGGTAGCTGGGCCAAGTGATCGCGGTCGCCGGAGCAACCGGCTACATCGGCGGCCTGTTGTGCAGGCGGCTGCAGGAGGATGGGCAGGAGGTCCGCGCCCTGGCCCGCCATCCCGAGCGGGCGGAAGATCTGAAAGAGGCCGGCTGCGAGTTGGTCAGGGCCGACGTGCTCGAGGCGGATTCGCTGGGGCCGGCGCTGGAGGGCACCGACGTCGCCTACTACCTCGTCCACTCGATGGGGCGCGGCTCCGACGGCGACTTCGCCGCCCGCGACCAGGAAGGGGCGGAGAACTTCGCCTCTGCGGCGGCGGCCGCGGGCGTGAAGCGAATCGTCTATCTCGGCGGCCTGGGGGAGGGCTCGAAGCACCTCGACAGCCGCCACCGGACCGCCGACACCCTCCGCCGCGGCGAGGTCCCCGTCGTCTACTTCCGCGCCGCCGCCGTCCTCGGTGCCGGCAGCGAGTCCTTTCGCACCGCCTTCTACCTCGTCCGCCGGCTGCCGCTGATGGTCACCCCGCGCTGGGTGAGCACGCGCACCCAGCCGGTCGCGGTGGCCGACGCGGTCGCCTACCTGGCGGCCGCCGCCGACCTCGCGCTCCCGGTCGAGCGCGAGATCGAAATCGGCGGCCCCGACGTCACCACCTACGGCGGCATGATCGACGAGCTGGCGCGGGCGCTCGGCCGTCATCCGCCGCGGAGGATCACGGTGCCGCTGCTGACCCCGTTCCTCTCCTCGCTGTGGATCGGCCTGGTCACCCCGGTCGACTCCGGCGTCGCCAAGCCGCTGATCGAGGGCCTCGCTACCGAGACCGTTGTCGACGACCCCTCCGCGATGGAGCTCTTCCCCGACGTGGAGCGGACGCCGCTGCGGCAGGCGCTCGCCGCGGCCCTTGCTGAGCGAGGCTAGCCCGCCGCCCGCCGCTGCTCCGCTCGCGCCACCTCTTCCCCGACGAAGGGGACGAGCAGTTCGTAGGTGAGGTCGGGCAGCAGGCGCGGCAGCTCGGCCGCCTTGCCGAGCACGACTTCCTCGTAGATCCGCGCCATGATCGCCCCGACGGCCAGCCCGGTCGCGCGGGAGAGCTCCGGATCCGGGCCGTCGTCGCCGAGGCCCTCGTCGAGGAGCTTGGTGAAGCGCGCGTACTCGCTCTGGAAGATCGCCCGGAAGGCGGGCCCGACCGCGCTCAGCTCGACCAGGGTGAAGCGGGCGGCCTGGGGATCCGCCGCGAACCACTCGAGCGTCACCGCGAGGACGTTGCGGACCCGCTGCGGCCAAGGACCCTCTTCGGTGTAGGCGACCCGCACCTGCTCCTCGAGGGCGTCGACGAGGATCTTGTGCGCGGCCAGCATGCAGTCGAGCTTGTCGTCGAAGAGTTCGTAGAAGGTCTCGCGCCCGACTCCCGCCTCGCCGAGGATGTCGCCGACCGTGGTGGACTTGTACCCCTTCGTAGCCGTCACCCGCACCACCGCCGCCAGCAGACGCTGCCGCTGGGAGCGCTCGACCAGCTCCCGCGGCAGCCCGTGCCGTCCCCGCGGCAGGCGCCACTGGCGCAGGTCCTCGGTGTTGTCGCTCACCGCGATGCCGCGCCGCCGATCTCTTGCTCGGCCGCCAGCCGGGACTGCCGCAGGGCCTCGTCGTGGCCGCCGAAGGGGCTGACCGTCAGGTAGACGATCTCCGGCAGCAGCTCGGGCAGCCGGTCGGGCTTGCCGGTCGCGATCTGGTTGAGGATCAGGACCTGGGCTTGCCCGAAGGCGAGGCGCGGATCGGTGTGGGCCTCGGCCCGGCCGCCCCCGCCCCAGAGGGCCTCCAGCGCCGGCACCGTCGCCCGGCGGTAGCGCTCGATAACGATCGGATCGACCGCCATCGCGTCGCCGGCCAGCATCTGCGCCAGGCCCGGCCGCGCCGCCAGCGCCTCGACCACGGCGGTCGCCGCCATCCGCGCAGCCTCGCCCGGCGTGTCCTCCGGGGAGTGGGAGGCCGCCGCCACGCCCTGCAGCTCGGCGATGCAGAAGTCGATCGCGGCGTCGAAGCAGGCCCGCTTGTCCTCGAAGTGCTTGTAGAAGGTGGTGCGGGAGATGTGGGCGCGGGAGACGATGTCGCTGATCGTCGTCGTCGCGTAGGTCTTCTCCGCACAGGACTCGATCATCGCGTCGAGGATCCGCTGGCGCTGGGACTGGCTGGCCAGGTCGATCGGGACGGTCGGACGCAGAACGTGGCGGGAGGTTTCAGAACTCCGCTGTCGTTGGATCACTGTGGATCGTCACCCCTATGCGTTTGGCTGGACGGGTAGTCCAATCGACCGTCCAGATTCCCCGCTCTAGGATACGACAGTTTTTAGCTACTGGAGGGAAAGGCCTTGAACGCTGGCTTTATCCGTCACTTCTCGTCGCAGCCCTCGCAGGGGCGCTCCAGCGTCGAGAAGTAGGGGAGTTCGCCGGTGTCGTCGTACTCGAAGCGCAGCGAGTTGATCACCGCCCCGACCATCAGCGCCAGGCTGAGCACGTAGAACCAGAGTAGGGCGATGAGGATGAAGCCGAGGGTCGAGCCGAAACGCGAGAGGCTGGACACGTTGGAGAGATAGATGGGGAAGAGCCAGTTGGCGAGGCCGGCACCGAGGGTGACGAAGAGCGCCCCCGGCCAGACCGCGCGCCAGGGCATGTGGCCTTTGGGCACGGCCCAGAAGATCACCGAGCAGATCCCGAAGGTGACCAGGAGCGCGGCGACGAGAAGCAGGATCGTGTCGATCGCCTTGATGTCGGAGAGGCCGAGCGGGAGGCGGTCGGTGCTGTTGACGACCCCGCTCTCGAGGGTGGGGACGAAGATGCTGGCGGCGATGAAGAGGACGACGACGGCGAGCATCGAGAAGGCGAAGCGCTTTTGTTCGACCCAGCCACGGCACTGGACGTGGTAGATGCGGCAGAAGGCGGTGTCCATCGCGCCCCAGAAGGAGGCGCCGATCCAGAGCGAGCCG
>DATMBY010000026.1:0-3617 GCA_035558995.1 Solirubrobacterales bacterium | reverse complement strand
CTTGAGCCGGTCCTCGATCTCGAAGCAGCGCGGCGCCGAGATGTCCTCGAGGTTGATGCCGCCGAAGGTCGGCGCCATCAGTTCGACCGCCTTGATGATCTCCTCGGCGTCCTGGGTGTCGAGGCAGATCGGGAAGGCGTCAACCCCGGCGAACTCTTTGAACAGCATGCACTTGCCCTCCATCACCGGCATCGCCGCCTCGGGGCCGATGTTGCCGAGGCCGAGCACGGCGCTGCCGTCGGAGACGACCGCGACCGTGTTCTTCTTGATCGTGTACTCGAAGGCCTTGCTGCGGTCGGCGTGGATGTCCATGCAGACGCGGGCGACGCCGGGCGTGTAGGCCATCGAGAGGTCGTCCCGCGTTTTCACCGGGTACTTGTTGCGCATGTCGATCTTGCCGCCCCGGTGCATCTGCATCGTGCGGTCGACGTAGTCGAGCACCCGCGCGCCCCGGGTCGACCCGATCGCCCGCAGGATCTTCTCCCAGTGCTCGCGGTCGGTGGCGTCGATCGTGAACTCGCGCACCCGCTTGCCCTCCGACCCGGCGCCGGGGACGAGGTCGACCCCCTGCAGCTGGCCGCCGGCCTCGGCGATCGCCGCAGTAAGGCGCCCCAAGGGCTCTTTGCGCGCATCGAGCTCGACGCGGATCGTGACGCTGTATTGGGCGCTCACAGCCATGGGCGGCTATCGAATCAGATTGAGGGCCCCGGCTCGTTCCTCGACCGGCCCCTGCCTTAGGGTTCCGCGACTAATGAAGCTGCGTTGTGCCATCTGCCTGTCGCTGCTGGGAACGCTTCTACTCGAAAGGACTGTCCCGCGATGAACCTGCAGCCGATCCTCTGCGCCTGTGCCGCCGCCTTGGCCCTGGCCGCACAGGCGAAGGCGGCTACTCCCGTCGGGCCGTCTCTTGCCGCCGGCGAACGGTTCTTCGGCTACTCGGTCGGGTTCAGCTTGCAGGGGACGAACGGCTACTCGGTCGGCATCTACGGCTTCTCCGAACGCAGAGATGGGAGGGGGGAGGTATTCGTCGGCGTCACCCGCAGGGACAGGTACTGGAGCGGCGCCTCCTACTCGGCCCCGGGATCATCTCCGAAGACCTCGTCAAAGCGAACCTCGGCGCGTTCGGCAGGGTCGACCTGGCGATCCACCCCTCCGGGGTCGAGCAGAGGGTCCACATCAAGTGCAGCAAGCAGTCCTACCTCTTCGAAACCGGCTTCTATGAAGGCACTGTCGAGTTCGAGGGCGAGGGGGATTACACCACGGCAAGCGCGACCCAACTCCCGTTCGGACCCTTGGACGTCTTCTTTTGCGGCCGGCGAGGCGGACGTTTGGGTGGCTTGTTGAGTCGCCGCCGTTCTAGCTAGCCCAAATACCGAGAAAAACACCGGGGATGGGGGGCGAGCCAGGCAAGCTGTCGCCTTTGTGGACCTATGGGCCACAAAGGCGCCACCCCGGACTCGCGCGTCGGTGAGATCGCGGAGCGACAGCAGGGGGTCGTGACCCTGATACAGCTCGAAGAGGCAGGCTTGAGCCGCTACGCGGTGGCGAAGCGGGCGAAGGCAGGTCGACTGCACCGCGTTCACCAAGGCGTCTACATGGTGGGACATCGCGCACCCAGCCATCGTGCCCGCTTCATGGCGGCCGTTCTCGCCTGCGGCGAGGGCGCCGTCCTCAGCCACACCTCCGCCGCTGTCCTCTGGGAGCTCCTGCGCCCACTCGACGGCGCGGTCCACGTCTCGGTCCCGACCACCTCGGGCCGCAAATCCCGCCGAGGCATCCACCTCCACCGTTGCCCCTCTCTCACTTCGCCGCCCCGAGAGCCGTCTCCCCCGCCCTCCTACCTGCATCAAGAAGGAGGGCGAGGGAGACGGCTCACCACCCACCGCCACAACATCCCCCTCACCACGATCCCTCGCACCGTCGACGACCTTCGTCGCACCCAACTGCTCCCACCGCACCTCCTCCGGCGCGCCCTCCGCCAAGCAGAGCTAAAGGGCCACCACCTCCATGGCTTCGAGTCCGACCGGACCCGCTCCGACCTCGAGGCCCTCTTCCTCGACGTGATCCACCCCCACCGCGACCGCATCCCGCCCCCCGAGGTAAACGTCAAGCTCGGCCGCTGGACCGTCGACTTCCTCTGGCGGCAGCACAAGGTTGTGGTCGAGACCGACTTCTGGACCTACCACCGCGGCTCGGTGGCATGGCAGGACGACCACGCTCGCGATCTCGACCTTCGCAGCGCCGGCTACGTCGTCCTTCGTTACACCGACGAGCAGCTGGAAAACCAGCCCGGGGGCGTCGTTGCAGACGTCGCCCGGGCTCTCGAACAGGAGGGCTGGTACTCGAGGGACTAGTGGCGGGCGAAGGGGTCGACGTAGAGGTCGTCGACCTGCCAGTTGCCGCTACCGACCGGGGTGATCCGGATCTGGACCGCGCTCGGGATCAGGGTGCCGACGACCGTGGAGAGGGTCAGCACCGTCGACATCTGCTGCGCCGGCGCCCAGCTCGGCCCGGCCTTGACCGTGCTCAGGGTCTTGGTCCGGACAAGGCCCAGCAGCGGATAGGTCGCTTCCACCTTCAGGTACGAGGTCGGGTCGCCGCTGTTGCGGGCCAGCAGGCGGAAGGAGGGGGTGTCGATCGACATGCAGATGGGCGGGCTCACGGCCGAGCTTCCGGCCGGCAGCGCCAGCGACTTCGTGTCGGCCGGGTCGTTGAGGAAGAAGGACTCGTTGCCTGCGACGACCTTGGCGCCCCCACCGAGGTACCAGCCGAGTCCGCCGGCCTCGAAGCCGCCGTCGGGGGCGAGGACGTAGCTGCTCTGATCGCCCCAGGGCTTGAAGACCTGCTCTGCGCCGCTGTAGGAGCAGGCTTGGGCGCTGCCGGCCGAAAGGGCCACGGTGCCCAATGCCGCCACCGCGAGGAGCATCAGCTTGCGCAACGAGTTCGACTTCACTTGGGTAAACCTCCTGGTCGCAGGCGAAAAAGCCTGGTCTTGACAACCAAGCTGGCGGCCGAGCCGTCTCCCAGGAAGGAGACCTCTGACTTTGCGTCCCTGCCTCGCGACAGGTTTGCCCTTATTCAGCTCACATCTGCACTTATGTGGGCCGAACATCGGCGCGTCGAACGCTGCACTAAACGGTGTTAGACCACGCGTCTAGTTAATTTTCGGGAGGTCGGCGGGCCGAAAAAGTGGAAAACCCGCTCATTTCTGAAGCGGGAGGCGTCGATGTATGTCGGGGATTCGCCCAGGAACCCGCCTGCATCCATGGAGACCGCACGCCCCGCAACCACGCCCGAGCAGCTCTTCGCCCGCGGCCGCAGCCGTGCCCGCAGCGCCGCCGAGGGCCGCGAGCGCCTGGTCGAACAGGTGGCCGGCGCCGGCTTCCTCCTCGTCGCTGTGGGCATGGCCGTGTTCATGGACTCGCCGCGGCCCCTCGAAGCTGCGCCGCTGATCGCGCTCGTCGTCGCCTACGTGATCGCCTGCCGGGCGAAGTTCGACATCGCCGACGGCTACACGGTGCCGACCGAGCTGGTGCTGGTGCCGATGCTCTTCCTCCTCCCGACTCCCGCGGTGCCGCTGGTCGTCAGCCTCAGCTGGGCGCTCGGCCGGCTGCTCG
>DATMBY010000025.1:0-11385 GCA_035558995.1 Solirubrobacterales bacterium | reverse complement strand
GGGCAGCGGCGCGAACAACGGGGGCCTTACCGCCCCCGGCGTCAACGGCGGCGGGGATCAACCTCTACCTGAGGGTTCGGATGGGGGCTCCCAGTTCACCGAAGGCGGAGCGCCGACGACCGCCAACCCGACGACGACGATCGCCCCCTTTGGCCCGGCTCCGATCGGTGTTCCCAACTTCGTCATCGACTCCTTCGAAATCCCGCCCTTCCTTCTGCCGATCTACCAGGCCTGCGGCGCCGAATACGGGATCCCCTGGGAGGTACTCGCCTCGATCAACAAAATCGAGACGGCCTTCGGCACCAACACCAACGTCTCCAGCGCCGGCGCCGTCGGCTGGATGCAGTTCCTGCCCTCCAGCTGGGAAGCCTTCGGCCTCGATGCCAACGGCGACGGCAAGAAGGACCCCTACAACCCGGTCGACGCGATCTGCGCCGCCGCCCACTACCTGAAGCTGGCCGGCGGCAACGACGACCTCTACCAGGCGATCTTCGCCTACAACCACGCCGACTGGTACGTGCAGGAGGTCCTCCTCTACGCCCGCGCCTACGGCCGCCTCCCCTCCGACCTGGTCGGCTCGCTGACCGGGCTGACCGAGGGCGCCCACTTCCCGATCGCCGCCGACGCCCGCTACGCCGACGACGTCGCCGCCCGCGCCGCCCTGAAAAAGGGTGAGAGCCCGGAATACGGCAACGCGGCCGAAGTCATCTCCTCCTCCCCCACCCCGCGCGGGATCAACATCTTCAGCAAGGAGGGCGCCCCGGTCGTCGCCGTCAACGACGGGATCGTCCGCAAGCTCGGCCACTCCGACCGGCTCGGCAACTTCGCCGTCCTCGAAGACACCTACGGCAACCGCTACACCTACGCCGAGCTCGGCCGCCTCGTCCGCGACCGCCGCCTGGTCGTGATGCCGACCGGCCAGGAGAAGCGCGTCCCGGTCGAAAGCCAGAACCTGCGGCCGCGGCTGCGCGCCTTCCCGGAGCGCACCGGCAACGGCAAGGACACCGCCAGCGATGCGGTCGAAGCGGCGATCGCCGCCAGCGGCAAGGGCTCGCTCAAGGTCGGCTCGAAGGTGATCGCCGGCACCGTCCTCGCCCGCGTCGCCGCCGGCGAGGAAGGGATCGACCCCCACATCAACTTCTCGATCCGCCCGGCCGGCAAGGGCGCGCCGCGGATCGACCCGAAGCCGATCCTCGACGGCTGGAAGCTGCTCGAGGCGACCGCGATCTACCGCGCCGAGGGCAAGAGCCCGTTCGCGAAGCTGAGCGGCGCCGGCGTCCTCCTGCTCTCGAAGGAGGCGCTGGTCAAACGGGTCCTCGCCGACGAAGACCTCGACATCTACGAATGCGGCCGCGAAGACATCGCCGGCGGCCGCATCGACCGCCGCGTGCTGGCGATGCTCGAGTACCTGAGCACGCAGGGCTACGAGCTGACGATCACCTCGCTGCAGTGCGGCCACGGCTTCCTCACCAGCTCCGGCAACGTCTCCGAGCACAGCACCGGCACCGCCGTCGACATCGCCGTGATCAACGGCGTCCCGGTCACCGGCCACCAGGGGCCCGGGACGCCGACCGACGAACTGATCCACGAAGTGCTGCGGCTGCAGGGGACGATGCACCCCCATCAGGTGATCTCGCTCGAGGACCTTCCGGGCGAAACCAGCTTCGCCCTGCCCGACCACTACGACCACGTCCACGTCGGCTACCAGCCGACCGCCGGCTCGATGGAAGCGCGCTTCGCGGCGCTGCTGAAACCGGACCAGTGGAGCCGCCTGATCAACCGCCTCGGCGAGATCGAAAACCCGGACGTGCCCGTCCACCCCTCGAAGTACGCGGTACCTGACCGCACCGACGGCGGCATCTCCGCCGGCGGCGGCGACTGACCCTGTTCGGGTTCGTCCAACTTGAGTTCGCCGGGCCGCTGCCGCTCGCCGACGGCCGCTACCTCGTCCGCGGGCTCGATCCCGAGGCCTCCGAGAGCGTCCTCGTTCTGCAGCGGGTCGGCGCCCCTGCGGCGGGTCGGCGGCGGCGGAGGCCGCGCAAACCCGACGGCGAGGCGGCGGCGCTGACGCTGTCGCGGGTAACCGCGATCCGCGCCTTCGCCCGCTTCGAAGTCGAGGAGGAAGCCGCGCGCTGGCTAGACGAAGCAACCGAGGCCGAGGACACCGTCGAGGTCCTCGTTGACGAAGCGCTGGAGCTGCTCAACCGCGCCCTGCACGCGCAGGCGCTCGCCAGCGCCAACCCTTCGTCCCGGGCCGAGCTCTCTCCCGAGGGCGCCGAGCGGATCCTGATCGGCTTCGGCAGCGGCGAAGAGACCGCGGTCGGGCGCTTCCGCGACGCCCGCCAGGTCGACGTCGGCCCCCGCTCCTCGCGCCGGCGCCGCCGCGAGGAGGAGCTGCGCCCGCAGGAACGGGTCGCGGCGATCCTCGGCGGCCGCGAACGCGCTGACGCCTGCGAGACCCTCCTGCTCCGCGCCCGCGCCGACCTCGACGCGGGCCGGGACCGCGAGGCGGCGCTGCAGCTGCGGGTGGGCCTGGAGGCGCTGCTGGTCGAGCTGAAGGGTGCGCTTGCCGACCCCGGGCACGAGGAGGACATGGCGACCTTGCAGGCGCGGCGGAGCGAGGCCGGCGAGGCGGCAAACGAGGCGCTGGCCGGCGATCTGACTGGGGAGCGCCGTGAGCAGGTCGAGGAGCTGCTGAAGCTGGGCGAGCGGGTCCTGCGGCGTCGCCGCGTGCTCAAAGGCTAACCCTAAAGCTGAGCTTTAGATATTGAGACGACGGGAGACGATCTCGTCAAGCAAGCTGTCAGCGAGGTGATGCGCTTCGTCCAGCTCGACCCCCTCGACGGAGGGAACACCGATCACGGTCAGTCCCGCCGCGCGGGCCGCCGCGACCCCGGTTGGCGAGTCCTCCAGCGCCACCACCGAGGGGCCCGGCTCCACCCCGAGCCGCCGGCACGCCTCCAGGTAGGGATCGGGCGCCGGCTTCGGTGCGGCCACCTCGTGAGCGCTGAGGACGACGTCGAAGTGGCCTTCGAAGCCGACGATCTCGATCGAGCGCTTGACGAAACGCAGCGGCGAGTTGGAGACGAGGCCGACCGGGACCCCCCGCTCGCGCAGGCGCTCGAGCAGCTCGCGGGCGCCGACCATCGCCTCCACCCCGTGCTCGAGCTCGGCGACGACCAGCGCGTTCAGCTCCTCCAGCAGCTCCTCGGCCCGCCCCGGCTCGCCGAGCCGGCGCTCGAGGATGCCGCCGGCGATCTCGGCCGAGGTGCCGACCAACTCCAGCTTGTCGGCCGGAGTGAACTCGAGCCCGCGCCGCTCGAAGAGGTCTTCCTCGGCCCTGGTCCAGACCGACTCGGTGTCGAGCAGGAGGCCGTCGTTGTCGAAGACGACCGCGTCGGGCAGCGCGGCCATCAGCCGAGCGCCACCAGCAGCGCGTCGAGCTCCACGTCGACCTCGCCATCCAGCCTCACCGCGGCATCGGCGTCGTAGGGCGTCTCGCCCTTGGTGACGATCGCCAGCCGGCCGCCTCGCTCGACGGTCAGCTGCGGCAGCCCCGCCACCGGGTGCACCGCCAGCGAGGAGCCGACGCAGAGCATCAGGTCGGCCGCCTCGGCCAGCTCGGTCGCCCGCTCGATCGCCGCCGCCGGCAGCATCTCGCCGAAGAGGACGACGTCGGGTTTTACCGGCCCGCCGCAGGCGGCGCAGAGCGCCACCCCGCGGGCGTCGAATAGGCCGTCCATCTCCCCGAGCCCGAACGAGGTTCCACAGGCGGTGCAGGAGGAAGTCTCGATCGAACCGTGGACCTCGATCACGTTCTCCGACCCCGCCGCCCGGTGCAGGCGGTCGATGTTCTGGGTGATCACGCCCTCGATCACCCCCCGCCGCTCCAGCTCCGCCAGCGCCTCGTGCGCCCGGTTCGGCTCTTTGTCTCCCAGCGACTGGAAGCGCGGCCGGTAGTAGGACCAGAACCGCTCCGGCTCGCGCTCGAAGACGCTGATGTGGGCGACCTCCATCGGGTCGACCTTTGTCCACAGCCCGGTCTCCGGCGTGCGGAAGTCGGGGATTCCCGAGGGAACCGAGACGCCGGCCCCGGTGAGGGCGACGGCGCGGCGCGACTGGCCGAGCAGCTCGGCCAGTCGCTCCACCTGCGGCGTCGCTACCTGCCGCTCCACTTCGGGCTGCGCTTGCCGAGGAAGGCGCCGATGCCCTCTTTGGCGTCCTCGCTGGTGAAGGCGGCGGCGAAGCCCTGCTTCTCGGCCTCGATGCCGGCGTCGATGTCGCCCTGGTGGGAGACGGTCTTGATCTGCTCGACCGCGACCGGTGCCTGCGCGGCCAGCTTGCGGCCCCACATGAGCGCCGTCTCGAACAGCTCGTGGTCAGGGACGACGCGGTTGACGAGGCCGAGCTCCAGGGCCTCCTCGGAGAGGATCGCGTCGCCGACCAGGTTCATCTCCAACGCCTTGCTGGGCCCGACTAGTCGGGCCAGTCGTTGAGTGCCGCCGAAGCCGGGGATGATCCCCAGCTTCACCTCGGGCTGGCCGAAGACGGCCGCCTCGGCGGCGATCCGCACGTCGCAGGCCATCGCCAGCTCGCAGCCGCCGCCGAAGGCGATCGAGTTCACCGCCGCGATCGTCGCCACCCGCGCCTTGCCGAAGTCGCGGAAGAGCGCGTGGGCGCGGTTGATCAGGTCCGCCCCGCTGGCCTCGTCGAGGGTGGTGAAGGCCTTGACGTCGGCGCCGGCCGAGAAGACGACCGGGACCGAGGAGGCGATCACCATCGCCCCGACCTCGGCGCCGTCCTTGATCCGGTTCCAGACCGTCTCCAGGTCGGCGATCACCTGCGGCGAGAGCGAGTTCATCGGCAGGTTGGCGAGCCAGGCGATCGCGACGCCGTCGCGGGTCTCCAGCTTCACCGTCTCGGTCTGCTCGCCCTCGTCGGCCTGCGGGTAGGGGTAGAAGCCCTGGCCGGTGCCGAGGCCGTAGCGGCCCTGGGCGACCAGCCGCTTGAGGGTGACCGGCGGGCTGAAGCGCTCGCCGTACTTCTCCTCCAGCCCCTCCATCGTCTCCAGCACCTTGTCGAGGCCGGTGACGTCGGCTTTCCAGAACGGCGGCAACAGGCCTTTGCGCGGGTCGAGCCCCGCTCCGGCCATCATCCCGAGGTCGATGTCGCGGACCGAGCAGACGCCCTCCTCGACCAGCAGGCAGGCCTCGATCAGGGCGCGACTGGAGAAGATCGCCACCAGCTCCTCGGCGTTCGGCTCGGCGTCGCCGGGGACGTTCTGCTCGCCGTCCTTGAAGAAGCCCTCGCCGCCGGTCTTCGCCCCGAGCTTGCCTTCGGAGACGAGGCCGCGCAGGCCCTCGTGGACGTAGAAGCTCTCGCCGTAGGACTCGTTGAGGTGCTCGGCGACGTGGAAGACGGTGTCGAGCCCGAGCAGGTCGGTGAGGAAGAAGGGGCCCATCGGCGCCAGCTGGGCACCGGCGATCGCCTCGTCGATCGCCTTCAGCGACAGCCCCTGCTCCTCCTGGGCGCGCCAGATCTCCCCCATCGTCGCCATCAGGATCCGGTTGACGACGAAGCCGGGGACCTCGCCGCAGACGATCGGCTGCTTCTTGATCGCCTGGGCGAAGTTGTAGGCGGCGGTCGCGGTCTCCTGCGAGGAGTCCTCGCCGACGATCACCTCGACCAGCGGCATGATCGAGGCCGGGTAGAAGAAGTGGAAGCCGACGACCTTGTCGGGCCGCAGCGTCGCCTCGCCGATCTCGGTGATCGAGAGCGAGGAGGTGTTGGAGGTGAGGATTGCGTGGCCCGGCGTCGCCGCGTCGATCTCGCGGAAGACGGCCTGCTTGATCTCCATCTTCTCCGGCACCGCCTCGATCACGAAATCGACGTCGCCGAACTCCTCGTAGCTGGTGGTGCCGATCACGTTGCCCATCACCTCGGCCAGCCGCGCGTCGGCCTGCTCCTGGGTCAGCTTCTCCTTCTTGACGAGGCGGGCCAGCTGCCCCTCGGTGACGCCGCGGGCTTTTTCGAGCGCCGCGTCGACGAACTTCTGGTCGATGTCCTTGACGACGACGGGGATGTCGGAGGCGGCGATCGCCTGCGCGATCTCGCCGCCCATGGTGCCGCCGCCGACGACGGCGGCCTTCGAGACGAACATTAAGAGGCTTCCTCCACTTTTTGGCTTGTAGGGCGGCGCCCGGCCGCGGGAACCGCAGGCTATCTAGATGCCCGCGGCTCCCGCAGATCGGCCCTACAGGGTGGCCTGCGGCTGGCCCTCCTCAACCTCCTCGACCGGTTCCCCTTCCTCCTCCGGCTTGAACCGCTGGTAGGCGAAGGCGCCGGCCAGCAGCAGCAGCCCGAGGGCGACGAAGGAGAGGGCCCGGGCCAGCTCTTCCAGCTCGGAGAGGTCGTAGGTCCACACCTTGACGATCGCCACCGCCAGCAGGGCGAGGCCGCCGAGGCGGGCCTGCGGCGAGCGCCGCACCATCCCCCAGACGACCGCGCCGAGCCCGGTCGCCGTCCAGAAGGCCGAGAGCCAGGACTGGCCGATCTCACGCGCTTCGCCGCTGGCGTTGTCGCCGATCACGTCGATGATCGCGACCGAGCCGAGGTAGACGAAGCCGGTGGCGCTGAGGAAGCCGACCGCGGTCGCCGTCTTCGGCTCGATCTCGCGGCCGTAGAACCAACAGGCCAGGGCGGCGCCGGCGCAGCAGGCGATCGCGACGAGAGCGCTCCCGAGATCCTCGACGCCTTCGACGATCGCGCTCGGCGGTGCCTCGACTACCACCATGTGCGCGACCGCGAGGCCGAGGAAGCCGAGCGCCATGATCAGCAGCCGCTCGGCGTCTGAGAGCGCCGGCACCCGCGTGCGGTCGACGCGCGTCGCCAGGTAGGCGAGCGCAGCGGCCGCGGCCGACCAGGCGGCGACCAGACTGGGGCCGTCGAGGGCGTTGGCGGCGCCGAAGGTGGCGAGGCCGATCCCGCCGCCGATCAGCAATGAGCCGATTTCGCGGTGGATGCCGAAGCGGACGGCGACGCCACCGAGCAGCAGGTGGGCGAGCGCGAAGCCGAATATCCAGGCGTTGAGCGCGAGGGACGACTCGCCGTCGAGGACGACCGCGCCGGCGCCGACGATCAGCACGCTGCTGCAAAGAAGCAGCAGCCAGGAGGAGACCGGAAGGTTCTCTTCGTCACGGCTGCGCAGCTCGTAGCCGAAGGCGGCCGCGGCGTAGAGGACCCAGAAGCCGACCAGGACCGCGAGCGCGGCCGGCACGGAGACCTCAGGATCGGCGAGTCCGTCGAAGGTGATGAAGCCGTTGTCGACGATCCAGGCGATCAGCTGCGGAGCGGAGACCGCGAAGGCGCCGAGCGCCAGCCAGTTCCAGCGCTGCCAGAGCAGGACGCCGACGCTCCCTGCAAGCGCCATCGCCACGTAGGCGATCGAGCCGCTCTCGTCCGCGGTCCCGGCCAGCATCGGCGCCGCCAGGGCGCCCAGCATGCCTACGCTGCCGACCAGCATCGAGGACCAGCGCACGGCGATGAAGACGCCGAGGACGCCGATCAGCGCCGCTGCCTCCAACCCGATCACGGGTGAGATCAGGTGGTAGGTCTGGGCGGCGACGACGGTCGTCGCATAGAGCCCGGGGATCGCGACCGCGACGGCGATCCGGGCCACCTCCAGGCGCCCCTTCTTTTCGTGCAGCCAGAGGCCGATGTCGAGCAGGAAGAGGGAGCCGAAGGCTGCCATCAGGGTCCGGATCTCCTCGGTGAACCAGCTGCTGTCGACGGCGCTGCGCATCAGGAAGATGACGCCGAGCAAGGTGGCAAGGCCCCCGACCCAGGCCAGCACGCGGCCGCCGAAGATGCGCTCGAACTCGATTCTGGTGATCGGATTCGAGGGCGGCGGCGGGGGCGAGTGGCCGGGCGGCGGTTCCGAAGGGGGTCGGAAGGCGGGCGGGACGTCGTATCTCGGGTCTTGGTTCACGGCTTGCTCCTTAAGTGGTTGACGAAGGCGTTACTGACCGACGGTCAACACCGTAGCAATCTTGTCAACCTTTGGTCAACAAGCCGCTACACTTACGCGCATGAATGGGCCGGCCTACCGCCGCATGGACGTCGACGAGCGCCGCGCGCAGCTGCTCGAGCGCGGGGCCGAGCTCTTCACCAGCCGGCCCTACGACGAGCTCTCGATGCAGGAGATCGCCTCCGAGGTAGGGATCTCGAAGGCGCTGCTCTACCACTACTTCCCCAGCAAGCAGGCGTTCTTCGAGGAGACGCTGAGCACCTGGGCGGAGCGGTTGCGGGAGCGAACCGCGCCGGACCCGGGCCTCCCCCCCGTCGAGCAGCTGAGCAAGAGCCTCGACGGCTTCCTCTCCCTGGTCGAGGAGAATTCCGTCGCCTACCGCAACTTGATGCAGAGCGCGACCGGTGTCCCCGCGATCCGCGATTTGATCGAAGAGGTGCGGCGGGTGACGGCGCAGCGGATCCTCGACGGGGTCTATCCCGACGGCGCCCCGCCGAAGGCCCGCACCGCGGTCAGCGGCTGGCTCTGGTTCATGGACGGCGCCTGCCTCAACTGGATCGAGCACCGCGACATCGAGCGTGGGGAGATGCGCGACCTCCTCCTCGGCGTCCTCATGGGCGCCCTGATCGCCACCGGCTCGCCGCCGGACCTCGCTCAAGCCCCGTAGGCGTCCTGCCGATAAACGGGGGAGTGCGCAGGGGCATCTCAACTCTTCTCGCGGGGGCGATCGTCGCGGTGCTGGCGTTCGGTCTCTGCTCCAACGCGGTCGCGGCGACGCCGACTGCCCAGCTGCTGCGCGACGGACGCGCCCTCGCCCCGCCCTCGGCGCCGCCGGCGGTGAAGGCGATGATCGAGGCCGCGAACCGGATCCGCCACCGGCCCTACGTCTGGGGCGGCGGCCACCGCAGCTGGAGCTCGCGCGGCTACGACTGCTCGGGCTCGGTCAGCTACGTGATGCACGCAGCCGGCCTGCTCGAATCGCCGCTCGACTCGACCGGCTTCATGCGCTGGGGAGGCGGCGGCGCCGGCTCCTGGGTCCGCATCTACGCCAACAAGGAACACGTCTTCGCGGTGATCGCCGGCCTGCGCTGGGACACCTCCTACAGCGAAGACGGCGACCGCAGCGGCCCCGGCTGGAGCGAGCAGATGCGTCCCACCGGCGGCTTCCGCCTGCGCCACCCGCTCGGCCTGTTCAGCGCCACCCCGCTCCAGTAACTGCATCCGAGTTTCGACACAGCGGGGTGTGCTCAAACTCGGCTGCGGCGACAGCGGGGACAAGTCTCGCCTCCCCAGCTTTGTACTGCGGTACAAAAGCGCGACACGGCAACCGCTATTAGGCTCTGTGGCGCTCTTTTCGAGGGACCGAGACTTTCAATCAATCGCGCCGGTAGATCCGAGCGCGCGCTAGTGGGGGAGAACCCGAACCGATGACTCGCATTCGCCAGCAAAACGTGACCGCGGCCCAGTGGAGCTCCAACGGAGGAGCCCTCGGCGCGCAGGACCTGACCATCCCGGAGAACAACCCGTTCGGGCAGAACGTCTTCTCGGTCGCGGCGCAGAAGGACCGGCTCCCCAAGGACGTCTTCGAGAAGCTGCAGACGACGCTGGAGGGCGGCGAGGCCCTCGACCCGAGCCTGGCCGACGCTGTCGCCGAGGCGATGAAGGAGTGGGCGCTGGAGAACGGCGCCACCCACTACACCCACATGTTCCAGCCGCTGACCGGCTCCACCGCGGAGAAGCACGACTCCTTCTTCGAGCCCGGCGGCGAAGGCAACGCGATCGCCGACTTCTCGGGCAAGGAGCTGATCCAGGGGGAGCCCGACGCCTCCTCCTTCCCGACGGGCGGCGTCCGCGCCACCTTCGAGGCCCGCGGCTACACCGCCTGGGACCCGACCAGCCCCGCCTTCATCCTCGAGAACCCGAACGGGGCGCTGCTCTGCATCCCCACCGCCTTCGCCTCTTGGACTGGCGAGGCGCTCGACGCGAAGATTCCGCTGCTGCGCTCGATGGACGCGCTCAGCCGCTCGGCGATCAAGGCGCTGCGGCTGCTCGGCGACGAAGAGAGCCAGCGCGTCTTCACCACCGTCGGCCCCGAGCAGGAGTACTTCCTGATCGACGAGCAGTACTTCTTCGAGCGCCCCGACCTGATCGCGACCGGCCGCACCCTCTTCGGCGCCAAGCCGCCGAAGGGCCACGAGCTCGACGACCACTACTTCGGCTCGATCCCGGAGCGGGTGCTCGCCTTCATGCTCGAGTCCGAGCTGGAGATGCGCAAGCTCGGGATCCCGGTCAAGACCCGCCACAACGAGGTGGCGCCGGCCCAGTACGAGATCGCGCCGATCTTCGAGAACTCGAACGTCGGCTCCGACCACCAGCAGCTGCTGATGCAGACGCTGGAGAACGTCGCCCGCCGCTACGGCCTCGTCTGCCTCCTGCACGAGAAGCCCTTCGCGGGGGTCAACGGGTCCGGCAAGCACAACAACTGGTCGATGGGCACCGACACCGGCGACAACCTGCTCAACCCCGGCGAGACCCCTTCGGAGAACATCCACTTCCTGTTCTTCTGCACGGCGGTGATCCAGGCGGTCAACAAGCACCAGGGGCTGCTGCGCGCCTCGGTCGCCAACATCGGCCAGGACCACCGCCTCGGCGCCAACGAGGCGCCGCCGGCGATCATCTCGATCTTCCTCGGCGGCGAGCTGGAAAAAGTGTTCGAGGCGATCGCCACCGGCGAAGGCGACCCCAACACGCCGGCCTCCTTCCTCGACCTCGGGGCGCAGGTGCTGCCGCCGCTGCCGCTGCACGGCGGCGACCGCAACCGCACCTCGCCGTTCGCCTTCACCGGCAACAAATTCGAGTTCCGGGCGCTGGGGTCGAGCATGTCCCTCGGCTTCCCGAACACGGTGCTGAACACGATCGCCGCCGAGGCGATCGACGAGCTCGCCGGCAAGCTGGAGGCAAGGCTGGACAGCGGCGTGGAGATGCCGCAGGCCGTGATCGAGATCGTCAAAGAGAGCTACCTGGCCAACAAGCAGATCTGCTTCGGCGGCGACAACTACTCCGAGAAGTGGCACCAGGAGGCCGAGCGGCGCGGGCTGAAGAACCTGAAGACCACCCCGGACGCGCTGCCGGAGGTGCTGGCTGACAGCACCGTCCAGGCCTTCGAGAACTACCACGTCCTCTCCAAGGGGGAGCTCGAGTCCCGCTACGAGGTCTGGGTCGAGCAGTACTGGCTGCGGGCCAACATCGAGGCGGAGACCGCCTTCTCGATCGGCAAGACGATGATCCTGCCGGCGGCCCTGCGCTACCTGGCGCTGATCGGCGAGTCCGGCGTCTCGGCGATCGAGGGCGAGGTCCGC
>DATMBY010000024.1:0-3272 GCA_035558995.1 Solirubrobacterales bacterium | reverse complement strand
CTCGGGTCCAACTCGCGGGCAAGCGGGGTTCTGCGGAGCGGTTGGCCGCAGATCTCGTCGGCCGACCCTACGTCTCTCGGGGTTACGTGGCCGATCGGTACGGTCTCTCGGGGCAGGGAGCGATCAACGCGATCAACGTGTTGGTCGAACTGGACATCCTGCAGGAAGCCGGTTTGTTCGACTCTCGGAGGTCGCGGGTGTACGTCGCGCCGGAAGTAGTCGAGATCGCTTCTTCCTAGAAGCTGACCCGACCTCTGGAAAGATGCCCCCGTGAGCGAGGAGGAGCGAGAGGACCTGGCGGAGCTGCTTGCGCGGCGGGCGATGACCGAGGACGCGGCGCGGCCCGACGCGGTGGAGAAGCGGCACGCGGCGGGTGGGCGGACGGCGCGGGAGAACGTCGCCGACCTCGTCGATCCCGGCTCCTTCGTCGAGTACGGGCGCTACGCGATCGCCGCCCAGCGCGGGCGGCGCGAGCTGGAGGACCTGATCGCCCGCACCCCCGCCGACGGCCTGATCGGCGGCACCGCCCGCGTCAACGGCGACCTCTTCGATCCCGAGCGCGCCGCCTGCGCGGTCCTCTCCTACGACTACACCGTCCTCGCCGGGACCCAGGGCGCCCTCGGCCACCGCAAGAAGGACCGGCTCTTCGAGCTGATCGAGCGGATGCGGCTGCCGGTCGTCTTCTACGCCGAGGGCGGGGGAGGGCGGCCCGGCGACACCGACTACCCCGTCGTCTCCGCCCTCGACACCCGCGCCTTCGCCCTCTGGGCGAAGCTCTCGGGGCTGGTGCCGCGGATCGCGATCGTCCACGGCCGCTGCTTCGCCGGCAACGCGGTGATCGCCGGCTGCGCCGACCTGATCGTCGCCACCGAGGGGAGCAGCCTCGGGATGGGCGGGCCGGCGATGATCGCCGGCGGCGGTCTCGGCGACGTCCACCCCGACGAGGTCGGCCCGATCGAGACCCAGACCGCCAACGGCGTCGTCGACGTCGCGGTCGCCGACGAGGCCGAGGCGACCGCGGCGACGAAGAAGCTCCTCGCCTACTTCCAGGGACCGACCGCCCCCGGCCCCGAATCCGACCAGTCGCGCCTGCGCGAGCTCGTCCCCGAGCGCAAGCGCCGTGCCTATGACCCGCGGCCGATCGTCGAGACCCTCTGCGACGAGGGCAGCGTCACCTTCCTCCGCGAGCGCTTCGCCCCGGAGATGGTGACGGCGCTGGCGCGGATCGAAGGGCGGCCGCTGGGGATCGTCGCCAACGACACCCGCCACACCGCCGGCGCCGTCACCAGCGACGCGGCTGACAAGGCGGCGCGGCTGCTGCAGCTCTGCGACGCCTTCGGCCTCCCCGTCGTCTCCCTCGTCGACACCCCCGGCTACATGGTCGGCCCCGAGGCCGAGGCGACCGGGCTGGTCCGCCACGCCTCGCGCCTGCTCGTCGCCGGGGCGGCGCTGCGGGTGCCGCTGGTCGCGGTGGTGCTGCGGCGCGGCTACGGCCTCGGCGCCCAGGCAATGGTCGGCGGCAGCCTGCACGAGCCGCTGCTGACGCTCGCCTGGCCGAGCGCGCACCTCGGCCCGATGGGCCTCGAGGGGGCGGTGCGGCTGGCGCTGCGCAAGGAGCTGGAGGCGATCCCCGACGAGGCCGAGCGCGAGCAGCGGGTCCGCGACCTCACCGCGCAGGCCGAAGATAACGCGAAGGCGCTGAACGCGGCGGCGCTGTTCGAGCTTGACGACGTCGTCGATCCGGCGGAGACTCGCGGCCTGATCGCCGCCACCCTGGCCGCCGCCGCCGGCTCGACGCCGTCCGGCGCCCACCGCTTCGTCGACACCTGGTGAGAAAGAGAGAGACACCACCAACATGCCCCAGACCGACTACTCCGACCTCAAGGCGCTGTTCGTCAACTGCACGCTGAAGCGCAGCCCCGAGACCTCGAACACGCAGGGCCTGATGGACAAGTCGATCGCGGTGATGGAGGCGCAGGGGGTGGAGGTGGACTCGATCCGGGCGCTCGACCACGAGATCGCGATCGGCGTCTGGCCCGACATGACCGAGCACGGCTGGGAGCGCGACGAGTGGCCGGCGATCTACGAGCGGGTGATGGCGGCCGACATCCTCGTCCTCGGGATGCCGATCTGGCTGGGGGAGAAGTCCTCGGTCGCGACCCACTTCATCGAGCGCCTCTACGGCAACTCCCACCTGCTCAACGACAAAGGCCAGTGGGCCTACTACGGCCGCGTCGGCGGCTGCATCGTCACCGGCAACGAGGACGGGATCAAGCACTGCGCGATGAACGTCCTCTACTCGCTGCAGCACCTCGGCTACACGATCCCGCCCCAAGCCGACTCCGGCTGGATCGGCGAGGCCGGCCCCGGCCCCTCCTACCTGGACGAGGACTCAGGCGGCCCCGACAACGACTTCACCAACCGCAACACCACCTTCGCCGCCTGGAACCTGATGCACATGGCCCGCATCCTCAAGGACGCCGGCGGCATCCCCGCCCACGGCAACCAGCCCGAGGAGTGGAGTGCCGGCTGTCACTTCGACCTGCCGAATCCCGAGCACCGCGTCTAGCCGCCGCATCCGACTCACGACACAGCGGGGTGGGGCGAAAGTCGGATGCGCTCACCAGAGCGCGTCGTGCTCCTCCATCACGCCCAGGCCGGCGGCCAGCTCGACGCCGCCGGGTGACCCGCTGAAGCTGCCGAAGCGGTGGCGGTAGCGGGAGCGGATCAGGAGGTAGTTGTCGTCGTGGGTGTGTTCGGACTCGGCGGAGAAGCGCAGGGCCTCGGCCTCGCCGACCCTGATCTCGTCGGGAGCGTCGAAGGAGACCGGCGGCGGCTCGCTCGGCTCTCCGTCGATCCAGATCGCCCGCTCGCTGCCCCGCGGCGGGTCGTTGATTCCGGTGACGAGGTTCCAGGCGACGGGGCGGCCGTCGGTCGCGGTGCCGACCCCGGCCGACCAGTGCCAGCTCGTGTGCCGCTGGTGATGCCCGGCTGATTCGTCGTCGACGCCACGGCCGTCGACCTCCCAAAGCCGCCCCGGGATCTCGACCGTCCCTTCGACCGCCATCCCCACCCGCTTGCGGGTCCAGGCGCTGGCGCGGCCGCTGGGGCAGGTGACTTCGATCGGCGCGATCTCGCCGAGGTGAAGGGAGGCGCGCAGGCCCGGCCCGTCGATCTTCAGCCGCGGCCCCTCCATCGTCACCTCGCGGCTGCTGGGGAGAAGGGCGGTGTGGTTCCACTGCTGACCCGACACGCGGTCGAGCAGGACCCAG
>DATMBY010000023.1:0-18090 GCA_035558995.1 Solirubrobacterales bacterium | reverse complement strand
GGTAGGCGAGCGAGGCGCCGCCGACCCCGCCGCCGACGATTACGCAGCGGGCGCGGTCCGGCAGCTCAGCTCGGGGCACCGCCCACCTCCTCGAGCAGCGCCTCCAGTCGCCCCTCGGCGGCCGACTCGCGCATGCGGTCGAAGTGCTTCGCGCAGTAGTCGGTGAAGTCGAAGTCGAGGTCGGAGATCGTGCTCTGCACCGCCCCCCACATCGCCTCGCGGAAGTCGGACATGAAGCGCATCAGCCGCAGCGCGGCGAGCCGCCGGTCGCTCGCCGGCGACTCGAAGTAGGCGGCGAGCAGGGCCGCCTCCTGCTCGGAGTCGAGCCCGTTGTTGACGGCGAAGTTGCCGAGGTCGAAGTAGCGGTCGTTCATCCCCGCGTACTCCCAGTCGACGATCCGCACCCCCTGCGGCGAGCGGATGAAGTTGGCGGCGAGGAGGTCGTCGTGGCAGGGGACGGGGTCGTGCTCGGGGCCGACGAGGGCGGCTTCGATCCGGTGCGCCGCCGCCAGCGCCCACTCGTAGGAGGTCGGGACCTCGGCGCCGCGGTCGGCCATCCGCGCTGCGTAGACCTCGACGATGCGGAAGCTCGAGAACTCGACCGGCAGTAGCTCCTCACGGCCGTGCAGGGTCCGCAGCGCCGCCGCCACCTCGGCCAGCGCCGCCGGCTCGCGCAGCTCCTCGGCCTCCATCGCCTCGCCGGCGACGAACTCGGTGACGAGGCACGGCGGGTCCTCGAGCATCGCCACCACCGCCGGCCCGACCCCCGCCCGCGCCGCCAGCTCGCCCGCCGCCTTCTCGGCGCCGCGGTCGATCTCCAGCAGCCCGGTGTCCTTCCCGGGCAGCCGCACGACCACGTCCTCGCCGGCGAACCGGACCCGGTAGTTGCGGTTGGTGATCCCGCCCTCGAGCGGAACCGGATCCCCTTCGAGCTCGCCCAGCCGCGCCGAGATCGGTCCAAGGGTGTCTGCGAGGGAAGCCATGAAGGCGGGTACAAGAAGCCCCGAAGCCGGGTAGAAGATTCTCCACCGGCCCATTGACACGGGTCAAGTGCAGGATCTAGGCTCGCGTTCACCTTATAGGTCGGTTCGTTGAACCTTTTATCCACGAGCTTGGGAAGGCTCAGGGAAGGGAGAAGGTCGATGGAGAGCAGTGTGTCGTCCCCCAGCAGCGACGAACAGCGTCTGGCCGAACTCGGCTACAAACAGTCGCTGAACCGGGCTTGGAGCGGGTTCTCCAACTTCGCGATCTCGTTCACGATCATCTCGATCCTCGCCGGCTGCTTCACCACCTACGGACAGGCCTGGAACAACGGCGGCCCGATCGCGATCTCGATCGGCTGGCCGCTGATCTCGATCCCGATCCTGATCATCGGCTTCTGCATGGCCGAGCTGGTCTCCGCCTACCCGACCGCGGGCGGGATCTACTGGTGGTCGGGGCGCCTCGGCGGCCCGATCTGGGCCTGGTTCACCGGCTGGTTCAACCTGATCGGCCTGGTCGCCGTCCTGGCCTCGGTCGACTACGCCTGCGCGACCTTCCTCAACGTCGTCCTCGGCCTCTACGAAGTGAACCTGCTCGGGATCAACTTCGGCGACGAAGTCCACATCCTCGCCGAGGTCTTCCTCCTCTTCGTGCTGATCCTCGCGATTCACACGATCGTCAACGTGAGGCGAACGCACATGCTCTCGCTGGTCAACAGCGTCTCGGTCTGGTGGCACGTGATCGGCGTCGCCGCGATCGTCATCGTCCTCATCGTCATCCCCGACGGCCACCAGAGCTTCAGCTTCGTCTTCGGCCAGCGGATCAACAACAGCGGCTTCAGCGACGGGATGTACTGGTTCTACGTGCTGCCGCTCGGGTTCCTGCTGACCCAGTACACGATCACCGGCTTCGACGCCTCCGCCCACATTTCCGAGGAGACGCACGGCGCTTCCGAAGCGGCGGCCAAGGGAGTGTGGCGCTCGATCTTCTACTCGGCGCTGATCGGCTGGATCGTGCTGCTGGCGATCACCTTCGCGGTCACCAACATCGACTCCGCCAACGAAGCGGAAGGCTTCGCGCCCTCGCTCCTGGTCGAAGCCCTCGGGTCCGGCTGGGGCAAGTTCGTCCTCATCATCTCCGTCGTCGGCCAGCTCTTCTGCGGTGCCGCCTGCCTGACCAGCGCCTCGCGCATGTGTTACGCCTTCTCGCGCGACGAGGGATTCGGAAAACGGGTGTCGCGAAAAATCTCCACCATCAACAGCGAGCGGGTGCCGATCTACGCCGTGCTGACGATGGCCTTCTTCGCTCTGCTCATCACTCTTCCGGCGCTGAAGGAAAAGTCGAACGGCGAAGCCGTGCCCTTCGCCTTCTTCGCCGTCGTCTCGATCGCCGTCATCGGCCTCTACATCGCCTACGTGATCCCGATCTTCTTGCGCTGGCGCAAGGGAGACGACTTCGAGCCCGGTCCCTGGAACAACGGGAGCAAGTACAGGTGGATGAACATCTTCGCGACCTTCTGGGTCGGGCTGATCACGATCATCTTCTGCCTCCCCTTCACCCCCGCGGCGGTGCCGTGGAACGACGAATTCAGCTGGGAGTCCTTCAACTACGCGCCGCTGACGGTCGGCGTGGTGATCACCCTCGCCGCGGTCGGTTGGCTTGTCAGCGCCCGCAAGCACTTCACCGGGCAGGTGCGGGAGACCGAACTCGAGGAAGCGCTCGGCCCCGAGCCCGCGGTCGGTCCCGGCAACCCGTGAGCGCCGCTGCGTAACGTTTCCGGCATGACCGTCGAGGAGCTGAAGAAGGCGGTCGCGGACGGCGCGGTGGACACCGTGCTGCTCGCGATCGCCGACATGGAGGGGCGGCTGCAGGGCAAGCGGCTGACCGCGAGCCACTTCCTCGGCGACGTGCTCGAGCACGGGGCGGAGGGGTGCAACTACCTGCTCGCGGTCGACGTCGACATGGAAACCGTCGGCGGCTACGCGATGTCCTCCTGGGACACCGGCTACGGCGACTTCGAGATGGTGCCCGACCTGGAGACGCTGCGGATGATCCCGTGGCTGCCGGGGACGGCGATGGTGATGGCCGACGTGCAGTGGTCCGACGGGGGCGAAGTCGCCGCCTCGCCGCGGCAGATCCTGCGGCGGCAGCTGCGGCGGCTGGAGGAGCGCGGCTTTTCCGCGCTGGCCGCGACCGAGCTCGAGTTCATCGTCTTCCGCAACACCTACGAGGAGGCCTGGCGCAAGGGCTTCCACGAGCTCGAGCCGGCCAACCTCTACAACATCGACTACTCGCTGCTGGGGACCTCGCGGGTGGAGCCGCTGATCCGGCGGATCCGCAACGAGATGGCCGGGGCGGGGATGGAAGTCGAGAACTCCAAGGGCGAGTGCAACCTCGGCCAGCACGAGATCAACTTCCGCTACGACGGCGCGCTGCGGAGCGCCGACAACCACGCGATCTACAAGAACGGCGCCAAGGAGATCGCCGCCCAGGAGGGGCACGCGATCACCTTCATGGCGAAGTTCAACGAGCGCGAGGGCAACTCCTGCCACATCCACTGCTCGCTCGCCGGGGAGGACGGGGGCAACGCCTTCGCCGCCGACCAGCAGCTGTTCGAGCGCTTCGTCGCCGGGCAGCTGGCCTGCATGGAGGAGCTGACGTTGCTCTACGCGCCCCACGTCAACAGCTACAAGCGCTTCGCCAAGGGCTCCTTCGCGCCGACCGCGATCGCCTGGGGCCGGGACAACCGCACCTGCTCGCTGCGGGTGGTCGGCCACGGCGAGGGGCTGCGGGTGGAGAACCGCCTGCCGGGTGCCGACGTCAACCCCTACCTGGCGCTGAGCGCGATGATCGCGGCGGGGCTGCACGGGGTCGACGCCGAGCTGCCGCTGGAGGAGGTCTTCGAGGGCAACGCGTACGAGTCCGACAAGCCGCGGGTGCCGTCGAACATCTACGCGGCGCGGGACGCCTTCGCCGCCAGCGAGGTGGCGCGGGAGGCCTTCGGGGGCGACGTCGTCGACCACTACCTGAACCGGGCCGGGGTCGAGATCGAGGCCTTCGAGGCGGCCGTCACCGACTGGGAGCGCTACCGGGGCTTCGAGCGGCTATGAGCGCCGCGGCGGGCGAGCGCGCGCCGGCGGTCGGGATCTGCGCGGCGGTCGAGCGGGTCAGCTGGGGGGTCTGGGACGGCTACGAGGTGACGCTGGCGCCGCGCGCCTACGTGCGCTGCGTGCAGCGGGCGGGCGGGATCGCGATCGTGCTGCCGCCGGACGAGGCGGCGGTGGAGGACCCCGACCTGCTGCTCGACCGCGTCGACGCGCTGATGCTGGCCGGCGGCGCCGACATCGACCCGGCCAGCTACGGCGCGGAGCCGCACCCGGAGACGCGGGGCACCTGGCCCGACCGCGACGCCTTCGAGCTGGCGCTGGCGCGGCGGGCGCTGGAGCGCGACCTGCCGGTGCTGGGGATCTGCCGCGGCATGCAGCTGCTGAACGTGGCCTTGGGCGGGACCCTGGTCCAGCACCTGCCGGAGACCCTCGGGAACGAGGCGCACCGGACCGTCGCCGGCACCTTCAGCAAGCACCACATCCGGCTCGAGCCCGAATCGCTGGCCTGCACCGCCGCCGGCGTCGAGGGCTTCGTCGTCTGGTCCCATCACCACCAGGGCGTAGATCAGCTCGGCGAGGGGCTGCGGGTGACCGGATGGTCGGCCGAGGACGACCTCCCCGAGGCGATCGAGCTGCCCGGCAAGCGCTTCGCCCTCGGCGTCATCTGGCACCCCGAGGAAGACGAGGACTCGCAGCTGATCGGGGCGCTCGTGGACGCCGCGCGAGGCGCTTTTGTCGACCATGAGGACACTAAAGCGCCTCGGGCCGAGGGGAGCGCGGCGTGAGCGCGATCGAGGTGGTCGAGCCGGCGACGGAGCGGGTGATGGCCGAAGTGCCGCGGGCCGGGGCGGAGGAGGTCGACGCGGCGGTGGCGCGGGCTAAGGCGGCGTTCGGTGCCTGGCGGGCGGTGGCGCCGGCGGACCGGGCGAAGCTGATGCGCGGCCTCGCCGACGCGATCGAGGCGCGGCACGAGGACCTCGCGCAGCTGGAGGCGCGGAACGCCGGCAAGCCGATCGGCGACGCGCGCGGCGAGATCGGGATGGTGGTCGAGACCTTCCGCTACTACGCGGGCGCGCCGGAGCGGCTGCTGGGGCAGACGATCCCGGTCGCCGGCGGCGTCGACATGACCTTCCGCGAGCCGCTCGGCGTCGTCGGGCTGATCGTCCCCTGGAACTTCCCGCTGACGATCGCCTCCTGGAAGGTGGCGCCGGCGCTCGCCGCCGGCAACTGCGTCGTCCTCAAGCCGGCGGAGCTGACGCCACTGACCGCGCTGGAGCTGGAGGAGATCGTGCTGGCGGCCGGGCTGCCGGAGGGCGTGCTGAACGTGGTCGCCGGACCGGGGAGCGTCTGCGGCCAGCGGCTCGTCGAGCACCCCGACGTCGCCAAGATCGCCTTCACCGGCTCGACCGAGGTCGGCCGCCGGATCGCGGCCGGCGCCGCGCAGACGATCAAGCGGGTGACGCTGGAGCTGGGCGGCAAGTCGGCCAACGTCGTCTTCGCCGACGCGGACCTGGAGGCGGCCGCGGCGGCGGCGCCGATGGCGGTCTTCGGCAACGCCGGCCAGGACTGCTGCGCCCGCTCGCGGATCCTCGTCGAGAGAAAAGCAGTCGACGCTTTCCTCGCGGCCTTGCGGCCGGCGGTCGAGGAGATCTCGGTCGGGGACCCGCTCGAGGAGGGGACGCAGATGGGGCCGCTGATCTCGGCTGGCCAGCGCGAGACCGTCGCTTCCTACGTCCCCGACGATGCCCCGGTCGCGATCCGCGGCAGCGCCCCCGAGGGTCCCGGCTACTGGTTCCCGCCGACTGTGCTGGCGCCGGTCGCCAACGACGACCGCGCCGCCGCCGAGGAGATCTTCGGCCCGGTCGCCTGCGTCATCCCCTTCGACGACGAGGCCGAGGCGATCCGCCTCGCGAACGAGACGATCTACGGCCTCTCGGGCTCGATCTGGACCGGCGACGGGGCGCGGGCGCTGCGGGTGGCGCGGGCGATCGACACCGGGGTGATCTCGATCAACTCCAACACCTCGGTCCGCGTCTCCACCCCCTTCGGCGGGTTCAAGCAGTCCGGCGTCGGGCGGGAGCTCGGGCCCGACGCGCTCGAGCACTACACGGACGTGAAGAACGTCTACTACGCGACGGCAGAGGGGGACTGATCGTGAGCGGCAGGCTGGGCGGGAAGGTGTGCGTGATCACGGGGACGGCGAGCGGGATCGGCGCCGAGTCGGCGCGGCTGTTCGCCGCCGAGGAAGCGACCGTGGTCGGCATCGACCTCTCGACCGAGGCTGAGGGCGCGCTGACGATCGAGGCCGACGTCTCCGACGAGGGGCAGGTCGTCGAAGCTTTCCGCCGGGTCGTCGGCGAGTTCGGCCGCATCGACGTGCTGATGAACAACGCCGGAATCAACCCGACCGACGACGGCTCGGTCCTCGAGACCTCGCTCGACTCCTGGCAGCGGGTCCAGGACGTCAACCTGCGCAGCGTCTTCCTCTGCTGCAAGCACGGGATCCCGCACCTGCTGGAGCACGGCGGCGGCTCGGTCGTCAACGTCGCCTCCTTCGTCGCGACGATGGGCGCGGCGGTCTCGCAGATCTCCTACACCGCCTCGAAGGGGGGCGTCCTCGCCCTCTCGCGGGAGCTCGGCGTCGAGTTCGCCGACCGCGGCGTCCGCGTCAACGCCCTCTGCCCGGGCCCGGTCAACACCCCCCTCCTGAAGGAGCTCTTCGCCAAGGACCCCGAGCGCGCCGCCAAGCGCCTCGTCCACATCCCGATGGGCCGCTTCGGCGAGCCCGAGGAGATCGCCAAAGCCGCCCTCTTCCTCGCCAGCGACGACTCCACCTTCGTCACCGCCAGCACCTTCCTGGTAGACGGCGGCCTCTCCGCCGCCTACCTGACCCCGATCCAGGTCGACTGACCTACCTTTTCGGACTAGCTTTTCTCAGGTTCCTCTTCAGCGTCACTTCGTAGGTCTGGGCGCCGGCCGTTCCGCCGGTCGGGGTGAAGAAGACGTCGACCCGCGTTTTCAGCCTGCCTTTCGCCTTGAGGATCTTTCGGCCCGCGAAGGTCGGTTTCAGCTGCAGCTGAACCGTCCCGGCACCCGTGGCAGCCACTTCGGTTCGCTTGATCTTTTTCTTTTTGCCTTTGGCGATCTCCAGCAGCGTCCCCGGGCCGGGGACGTTGATGGCCAGGCTTCCGGTCCCCTTCGCCTTGTTCAGGGTGAGTTTGCCCCGGCTGATCGCATTCGAGGGCGCCGTGTTGGTGATCGTGACTCCGTCGAGGCCACTGTTGATCGGTCCGAGGGTGACCGAGGTGGCGACTCGCAGCCGTATCGTCTGGCCGGCGAAGGGCGTCAGGTCGGCCGTCAGTCGCGTCGGCGCGAGTGCTTCCGGGTCCCCGTTTTTGCTGACGTAGAGGGTCGCGAGGATGTCCCCGGGGGCGACCGTGTCGAGTGGAGCGCTGGGCTTGACCACGTCGACCCGCACGTGCTGGTTCATTTCGGGGCCTAGTGCCAGCGTCTCGGGACTCGGCACCACGATTTCCCTGGTCGAATCGTAGTAATACGTCAGTTCGAGCTGGTGGGTGAAGTACGGCTCGAGGGAAATGTCCTGGTAGAGCGCTTCATAGTTTGGATCGCCCTGGTCGTTCGCGGCGGCGAAATTGCCGAAGGGCGGCGGAAAGAAGCTGTTCGCTTCCGCGTCGGCTTTGTCGTAGGTGAACCATTCGCCGGTCGGGAACTGCTGATACTGCTGCCAGCCGGTGACGGTGTCGCTCTCGAAGTCGCCGTTGACGACGGCCGCGGCGCCGGCGGTCGGCGCAAGGATCGCGAGGGCGGCGACTGCGATCAGCAGCGCCTTCTTCAGCGGGGCGGTCCAGGCTATGCATCAGGTGCTCTCTCCCTACTCGTTAGAGGTGTGGTGAAGGAGCCTATTCGGCGCAACGGAGCCAGCGCCTGCACAACGCCCGCCCCAGCTCGTTGAACGTCCCGATCTTCGCTTCGGTCTCCGGCCCCAGCACGGTGGGGTCGATGCCGATGCGGACGGCGTCGGGGTCGGCCTCGTAGTCGTCGACCCAGTGCAGCGCGTCGGCGCGGCTGACCTCGGGGTGGAACTGAAGCGCCCAGGCGCGCTCGCCGAGGCGGGCGGCCTGGAGGCAGACCTCGCTGCGGGCGAGGGGGACGGCGTCGGCGGGCAGCGGGAACTCGTAGCTGTGCCATCCGAAGGCCTCGAAGCTGGGGACGAGGGGACCGAGCAACGGGTCGTCCGCTCCCTCCGGCGTCACCTCGACCTGGTGCCAGCCGATCTCCGGGCGCGCGGCGCGGCGCGGCTCCGCCCCGGTCGCCGCGGCGAGCAGCTGCCCGCCAAGGCAGAGCCCGAGCAGCGGCATCCCGTGCGCGAGCAGCTCCCGCAGCAGCGCCTCCTCCTCCGCGATCCACCCGTGCCGCTCCCCTTCGTCCACGTTCATCGCCCCGCCGAGGACGAAGACCGCGTCGTAGCCGAGCGGATCGCCCGGCGGCTCCGGCCGCTCCGCCAGCGTCCACTCGTCGAGCACACTCCCGGCCTCGGCGATCGCCTCGGCGAACACTCCCGGCCCGGCGTCGCGCTGGTGGACGATCGCGAGCACTCGCACCGACCCATCCTCTCACCCGGTGCACAAGGAACCCCGGTGTTGAGCGGGAATCCTCAATGAACGAAGGTGGGTTCCGGAAGACTGCGTGGACGCCGTGGTCGGAAGGGGGACGATCGAAGCCGAGGTGGCCCATCCCGAATCGCCGACGTACACCGTGGCTGGCGACCTGACCATCTACAACCGCGGCCACAAACCCGGCGGCGCGGATCTCGTCGCCTTCGCTTCTTTCCCGCCCCCGATCGCCGGGGCGATCTTCATCCCGATCAAGGTGCGGAAGAACAGGGGGGGACGCTACGGCTGGAAGGCACGCATCGAAATCCCGAAACTCGCCGGCGGCTCCGGCTCGATCACCTCCTACTCAATGCACCTGGAGAAGCGGATCTTCTCGGCGACCTGCGACGGGCGCATGCTCGCCCACGCCGTCTCCACCTTCGCCGACGGCAGCAGCCGCTCCGAGACCGCCATCCGCACCTGCGCCATGGCCGAACCGCACGTCCGGCAGTAGGCGGTCGAGCCGCCGGCATCGAGTCGCAACTAGCGGGATCGGAGGCAGTTCTCAGCGGTTGAGGGGGGAGAACGAGAGGGCGAGGCGCCTTGGTGTCCTCATGGTTCACCAAAGCGCCTCGATCGATTGGGAGATAGCGCGCACAGCCGACGAGCAGCATGGAGTCGTCACGACGGCGCAGCTAATCAAGCTGGGTTTGACGAAGAGCGCGATCGCCAAGCGCGCCCGTGCTGGTCGCCTTCATCGCGTCCATCGCGGCATCTATGCGGTAGGGCACCGGGCGCGCAGCCACAAGGCTTTGTGGATGGCGGCAGTTCTCTCGTGTGGCCCTGGCGCTGCGCTGAGTCACGGTGCCGCTGCCGTCCATTGGGGCCTGCTGCGACCGCTCGAAGGACCTGTCGATGTCACGGTCCCCACCCAAAATGGGCGCAAGCGCCAGCGAGGCATCCGCATTCATCGATGCGCATCGCTCAGCAAGGCGCCTTGGTCAACCAGTGGTCCACTAAGGCGCCTCGCCCCCTGGATGACCGTGCGCGATCACATACCTGTGACGACGGTGCCGCGGACGCTCGAGGACATCCGGGCGACCCTCGCGCCCTACCTCGTGCGGCGCGCTGTACGGCAAGCCGAGTTCCTCGGCTTGGGCTTGGGGGAGATCAAGACGGATCGGACGCGAAGCGAGCTCGAGCGCTACTTCCTGCGGCTCTGCCGGCGCTACGGGCTGCCGCTGCCCGAGGTCAACGTCCTCATCGACGGGATGACGGTCGACTTCCTCTGGCGCGACGCCTGCCTCGTCGTCGAAACCGACAGCTACGCGACGCACGGCGGGACGGTGGCCTTCGAGAACGACCGCGAACGGGATCTGCGGCTGCGGCGGCTCGGTTACTCGGTCCACCACTTCAGCGAAGGGCAGTTGCAGCTGGCGCCGGCGGCGGTGGCCGAGGACGTGGCTGGGGCGCTCCGGGCCTAGGGAGCCTTGTCAGGGACGGCCGCGAGCTTCGGCCAGCGTCCGCCCGACCTCGCGCATCTGCGCCGCCGTTCTCGCCCGGCGGATCGAGGAAAACGAGACCGGCGGTTCCCCCGCGAAGGCGTTCTCTCCGATCACCAGGTGCAGCGGCTTACCGGCGGCAGCGCATCGCTCCGCGATCTCGCCGACGACCTTCCCTTCCAGGCTCTGTGAGTCGAAGCGGCCCTCGCCGCTGACCACGGCGTCGGCGCGGGCCAGGCGCGCCTCGAACCCGATCGCGTCGAGGACGAAGGCGGCGCCGGGGCGGAGCTGGGCGCCGTGGGTCCAGAGGCCGCCCGAGAGTCCGCCGGCGCAGCCGGTCATCGGGATGCCACGCGGGTCTCGCGGCAACTCGGCGGCCAGCTCCTCGAGCCGCGCCGTCAGGCGGGCGACCGCTGCCGCGTCCGCTCCCTTCTGCGGCGCGAACACCCGCCCCGCTTCCTCATAGGCGGTAGTGACGTCGCATAGGACCTCGATCTCGACCTTGCCCAGCAGGTCCGCCCGCCGCAGTGCCTCGATCGCGCCGGCGCCGCCGTCGGTGCCGGCGCTGCCGCCTACCGCGAGGAGGACCCGCCGCGCCCCCGCCTCGACCGCCGCCGCGATCAGCTCGCCGGTGCCGAAGGTGTCGGCGCGCTCGGCGTCGCGCTCCTCTGGCGCGACCAGCGGCAGCCCCGAGGCCTGCGCGGTCTCGACGACCGCGGTCGCCCCGTCGCCGAGCAGGCCGAAGCTCGCCTCCAGCGGCCGCCGCAGCGGATCGTAAACGGCCGCCCGCCGCCGCTCCCCGCCCAGCGCTCTGAGCAGCACCTCCATCGTCCCCTCACCGCCGTCGGCGACCGGGCAGCGGTCGGCTTCCGCGCCGCCCTCCTCGAGTCCCGCCGCGATCGCCTCCGCCACGGCACCCGCGTCGAAGGTCCCCTTGAACGAGTCCGGGGCGACGAGGAACCGCATCCGCTACCGCGGCGCCGGCACCTGTGAGGCCATCTGCGAGTAGCCGACGGTACTCGGATGGATCCCGGTATCGCCGCTGATCACCCAGGGGAAGAAGGTGGAGTTGTCGCCCGTCGATCCATCGCAGAAGGACAGCGGGTACAGAACCTCGAGCTCGTCCTGGGTGGGGATCGACTGGACGCTGGGGCCATCCACCTCGTAGCCGAGCTCGGAGCAGGAGAAGCGCGATGGATAAACCGGCGAGACGTCGATGCCGACGTTGAAGTGGGGTGGCGTCACCACCCGCAGCCGCTGTGGGTTGACTTCGGCGGCGACCGCGGCGATTTCGCGGTTCAGGAGCTTGCCCATCATCGCGATCTGGGCGGCGCTGTAGGCGAGCGCGGTCGAGGGCACCGAGAGGTGGTACTGCATCAGGTAGATCGTCGCCCCAGTGTTCTTCACGAGGTCGCTGTAGAGGATCTTCAGGTCCGCCTGCAGGTGCACTTCGGCGAACGCCGCTTCGATGCATTCGCGGTAGCCGCCGAGGACGTCGGACTCGATCGCGCAGCCCATGTTGTCGACGCCGAAGAGCATTTCCGAGAGCAGCGGGTTGGCGCCCATCGTCATCAGCACGTAGTCCGGGTCTTCGTGCTCGATCCGCGCCGTGGTCGCGTGCAGTTCGCCGCCGGGCGCCCAATCGGCGGGTTCGCTGCCGCTGACCGCGAAGTTGGCGTAGTTGGTCACCCCATGCTCGTGCGCCCACTGCGCCGGCCAGGAGACGTTGTTGGCGAAGCCGAAGTCGGGGGCGTATTCGAGCTTGCCACGGGCGCTCGCCGTGTTCAGCGAGTTCGACGAGCAGGCGTCGTTGAAGCCCTCTGCGGCCGGTCGGCATTCGAGCAGCCGCCCGATCGTCATTTCGGTGCCGTTGCCGTAGTAGCCGAAGCCGGCGGTGACCGAGTCGCCGAGGGCCCGGACGACAGCGCCGCCGGCGGCGGTGACGGTGACCGGGAAGGCAACGGAGAAGGTCGGCGACGCCTCCGACTGCGAGGCGCCGTCCGCAAGCACCCCGACCATTTCGATCCACTGGGTGCCGCGGAAGCTCGCCGGTGGGCGGTAGATCAAGCGCCCGTCAGCAAACCGCGCCCGCATACGCTCTGACTCACCAAGCACGTACCAGCGTCTCTTCACCGTGCAGATCGGAAGATCGACGATGGCTTTGCGTCCCGGCTTGATCCGAGTTGCCGGGACCTTGCTGCAGCGCCCGCCTTCGGGGGCGGAGCGGGGGATCCGTTGCAGGGAGGCGTCGTGGGAGCGGTACTCGGCCCTGCCGTCGCCGTTCACGTCGAGGGACCCCCGCGCCACGATCTGAAGCCGGGCCCCGAGCCGAACCTGCCTGCGTTCCGCCCGCCCGAGATGGATGCCGTGGACGAAGGTGAAGCCGACGCGACGGTCGGCCCGGCTGGTGTGGCCGCTGTTCAACCGCTCGCGCAGCCGCCAGCTGCGGACCTTCCCCCCGTCTCCCGCAAGAAGGCTGACCCTCAGGTCCGCCTTCCGTCCGCCGAGCTGGATCGGGTAGCTGACCGGGATCAGGATCGAGCGCGCCCCCTCTGCGTCGGACAGGTCGCCGATGCTGATGGCCGGAGGCTTCAGCGCCAGCGGCCGCGCCGAGGCGGAGCCGGCCGCCGCCGCCGCGACCAGGACCAGGAGGCAGGCGCACAAAGCTCGGCGGGGCCAGGTCATGGTGACCATGATCACGGCTTGCCCTGTTGATACAGCCAGCGCTGGAAGAACCGTCCGAGGTCCTGCAGGGAGACCCGTTCGGCGAGGAGGGTGAACTCCGCGGTGGTGCCGTTGCCGTAGCGGTGCTCGGCCACCCAGCGCCGCAGCAGCCGCAGCATCGGTTTCGTCCCGATCTTCTCCCGCAGCGCCTGCAGGGCCATTGCGCCGCGGATGTAGATGCTGGAGTCGAAGAGCTGCCTGGCGCTGGCCGGCCGCCCCGATGGCGGGTTCCAGAAGCCCTCCTTGCTCGCCGGCACCCGCAGCAGGCGCTTGAAGATGGCGTGGGCGCTGCGGCCGCCGTGGTGCTCGGCGTAGTACCACTCGGTCCAGGTCGCGAAGCCCTCGTTGAGCCAGATCTGCGGCCAGGTCTCGACCCCGACCGCGTCGCCGAACCATTGGTGCGCGGTCTCGTGGACGAGCGTCGTCAGGTCCGGGGCGAAGGCGTAGATCGGCCGGCTCTGGCTCTCCAAGGCGTAGCCGAGCGCCGGCGCGTAGTCGACGATCGAGCCGGCGGAGTCGAACGGGTAGCCGCCGAAGAGACCCGCCTCGAAGTCGATGACCTCGGGCAGCCCGGCGAGCACGAGGCGGGACCGTTTCGCCAGGCGCGGGTCGACCAGCGTCCAGGCCGGCTTGCCTCCGGCCCCGCCTTCGACCAGCTCGCCGCGGCCGATGTCGAGGACCGCCAAGTAGGTGCTCATCGGCGCCGGTTCCTCCCAGCGGTAGGTCACGCGGCGGCCCCGTCGCTCAACTCCGCGCAGCCGCCCGTTGGCGACCGCCTTCAGTCCCGCCGGCACGCTGACCTCGAACCTGAATTCGGCCTTGTCGGTCGGGACGTTGTTGCAGGGGATCCAGGCCGCGGTCCCCTGCGGCTCGCCGACCGCCAGGGCGCCGTCGTCGGTTCGGTACCAGCCCTCCTGGGATCCGTCGGGGTCCGTGACCTTCGGCGGGGTCCCGGCGTAGGAGATCGTCGCCGCCAGCACCGCCCCCTTCGGCACCGCCCGCGCGGCGTGGACGCGCAGCTTGCCGCGGTCGCGGCTGAACTTGGCCGGCTGCCCGTTGACCCGTACCGCGCTCACCCGCGGGCCGAAGAAGTCGAGCGAGAACTCGGTCAGCCGCCTCGTCGCCACCGCCCGCAGCGCGGTCGAGGCGCGGATGCTCCCGTCCCCGCGGTAGGCGAGGCGGACGTCATAGGAGGAGGCGTCGTAGGTGCGGCTGCCGGCGCCGGGGAAGAACGGTTCCCGCGGCTGCTCCGCCGAGGCACTGCCCGCGAACACCCAGCCGAGGCAGACCAGGAGGAGAATCGAGAGGCTGAGCCGGGTAGAGCGCAAGCACCCATCCTATGGCCAAGACGAAGACCGAGCAGGCAAAAGACGAGCTGACCGAGTACGAGCGCAAACGGGACTTCGGCAAGACCGCCGAGCCGGCGCCGAAGAAGCGGCGGAAGAAGAAGGGTGCGCCGCGCTTCGTCGTCCAGGAACACGGCGCCCGCCGCCTGCACTGGGACCTGCGGCTCGAGCACGATGGGGTCGCCGCCTCCTGGGCGATTCCGAACGGGATCCCCGAGACCCCGGAGGAGAACCGCAAGGCGGTCCACACCGAGGACCACCCGCTCGAGTACCTCGACTGGGAAGGGGAGATCCCGAAGGGCGAGTACGGCGCCGGGACGATGAAGATCTGGGACGCCGGCACCTACGAGCTGGAGAAGTGGGAGCCGGGGAAAGTGATGGTCGAGTTCCACGGCGAGCGCCTGCAGGGCCGCTACGCGCTCTTCCGCGCCGGCAAAGCCGAGAAGGACTGGATGATCCACCGGATCGACCCGCCCGCCCGCGAGCGCGACCCCTTCCCGGAGAACGTGGTGCCGATGCTGGCCCGGCTCTCGACCCTGCCCCGCGACGACGACAGGTGGGCGGTCGAGGTGAAGTGGGACGGGGTGCGTGCGCTCGCCTACTGTCAGCCCGGCCGGGTGACGCTGCAGACCCGCAACCTCAACGACGTCAGCGTCCAGTACCCGGAGGTGCGGCGGATCCACCGCGCGCTGGGGTCCCACGACGCTGTCCTCGACGGTGAGCTGGTCGCCTTCGACGAGAACGGCAAGCCGAGCTTCGAGCGCCTGCAGCAGCGGATCCACAACACCGACCCGAACGTCGTCAAACGGCGGATGAAGACCCACCCGGTGGTCTACGTCGTCTTCGACCTCCTTCATCTAGACGGGGAGGACGTGACCGGCGAGCCCTACACGCGCCGGCGCGAGCTGCTCGAAGGGCTGGAGCTCTCCGGCGAGAGCTGGCAGACGCCCGGCTACTCGGTCGGCCACTCGAAGGAGCTGCTGGCGGCGAGCAAGGAGCAGGGCCTCGAGGGGGTGATGCTGAAGCGGCTCGACTCGATCTACTGCCCCGGCAAGCGCACCGGCACCTGGCTGAAGGTGAAAAACACGACCCGGCAGGAGATGGTCGTCGGCGGCTGGACCCCCGGCGAAGGCCGCCGTCGCAACCACCTCGGTGCGCTCCTCGTCGGCTACTTCGAGGAGGACGGCGGCAAGCCGGTGTTCCGCTACGGCGGCAAGGTCGGGACCGGGTTCAAAGAGAAGGACCTGACCGCGCTCGCCGCCCGCCTCGCTCCGCTGGAGCGCAACACGAGTCCCTTCGGCGCCGGCGCCAAGCCGCCCAAAGGCGCGACCTTCGTCGAGCCGCGGCTGGTTGCCGAGATCGAGTTCCGGGAGATGACGAAGGAGGGAATGGTCCGCCACGGC
This sequence comes from Solirubrobacterales bacterium, assembly GCA_035558995.1. Lineage (GTDB taxonomy): Bacteria > Actinomycetota > Thermoleophilia > Solirubrobacterales > 70-9 > VAYN01. The sequence continues at coordinate 2,414 of DATMBY010000023.1, read as the reverse complement.
GCCTTCAAAGGCCTGCGCGAGGACAAGGCCGCCGCGGAGGTCGTGCTCGAGCAGGCGACCGACCCGCAGGGGGAGTCGGTGACCGCGACCGCGGTCAAGCGGCCGCGCAACAAAGCCGCGGTCACGGTCGAAGAGCACGAGCTCGAACTCTCCAACCTCGACAAGGTGCTCTACCCGAAGACGGGCTTCACCAAGGGGGAGCTGATCGACTGGTACGCGCGGATCGGCGAGGTCCTGCTGCCGCACCTGCGGGGCCGGCCGCTGACCCTGAAGCGCTATCCCCAAGGGGTCGAGGGGAAACACTTCTACGAGAAGCGCTGCCCGAGCCATCGGCCCGACTGGGTGCAGACGGCGAGCATCTGGAGCGACCGCCACAAGGGGGAGATCGACTACTGCGTGGTCGAGGACACCGCGACCCTGGTCTGGCTCGCCAACCTCGCAGATATCGAGATGCACACCTCGCTCTCCCGCTGCGCCGAGATGGAGCGGCCGACCTCGATCGTCTTCGACCTCGACCCCGGCGCCCCCGCCGACGTCCTCGACTGCGCTCAGGTCGCGGTCTGGCTGCGCGGCATGTTCGAGCAGCTCGGCTTGAGCTGCTACCCGAAGACCTCCGGCTCGAAGGGGATGCAGCTCTACGTCCCGCTGAACAGCGAGGTCACCTACGCGGAGACCAAGCCCTTCGCCAAAGCCGTCGCCGAGACCCTCGAGCGCAAGTTCGGAGATCGCGTCGTCTCGCAGATGTCGAAGGCGAAACGGCCGGGCCGCATCCTCATCGACTGGAGCCAGAACGACCGCCACAAGACCACCGTCTGCGTCTACTCGCTGCGGGCGAAAGAGCGGCCGACGGTCTCGACGCCGCTGGAATGGGACGAGGTCGAGGCGGCGCTGGCGGCCGAGGATCGCGACGCCCTCGTCTTCGATCACGCCGCCGTGCTGGAGCGCGTCGCCGCCAAGGGCGACCTCTTCGCCCCCCTCCTCAGCGAAGAGCAGGAGCTGCCGGCGATGTAGTTAGGAACTCCGTTCTAACGGGCAAGAGAGAGCATGCCCGAGAACGGCAGCCGTGACCACGAGAACGTCAGCGACGAGGTCCGCCGCGACTACAGGCCCGAGGGCGAGGCCCACAAGTCGGGCGTCCCCTCGACCTTCAAGCGGACGCTGACCGAGTTCCAGGAGGACAACCTCACGGACTGGGCGGCGGCGCTCACCTACTACGGCCTGCTCTCGCTGTTCCCGGCGCTGATCGCGATGGTCTCGCTGATCGGGATCTTCGGCGACCCCACGACGACCACCTCGAAGCTGACCGAAATCATCACCGAAATCGGCCCCGAATCGGGCGCCGAAACCTTCGAAGGGCCGATCAAATCGATCGTCGAAAACCAGAGCGCGGCCGGCATCGCCTTCGTCGTCGGCCTCGCCGCGGCGCTGTGGTCGGCCTCCGGCTACGTCGGCGCCTTCACCCGCGCCTCGAACATCATCTACGAGACCCCCGAGGGGCGTCCCTTCTGGAAGCTGCGGCCGCTGCAGATCGCGGTCACCCTGGCGATGATCATCATGATGGCGCTGCTCGCCCTCGGCCTCGTCCTCACCGGGCCGGTGGTCGAAGCGGTCGCCAACCCGATCGGCCTCAGCAGCACCGCGGTCGACGTCTGGAACGTCGCCAAGTGGCCGGTGATGGCGGCGATCTTCATCCTCATGGTCGACGTCCTCTACTACACGACGCCGAACGTGAAGCTGCGCGGCTTCAAATGGGTGACGCCGGGGGCCTTGGTCGCGATCGTCGTCTGGGCGGTCGCCTCGGCCCTCTTCGCCTTCTACGTCTCCAACTTCAGCTCCTACGACAAGACCTACGGCACCCTCGCCGGCCTCGTCGTGCTGCTGCTCTGGTTCTGGATCACCAACCTGGCGATCCTCTTCGGCCATCAGATGAACGCCGAGCGGGAGCGCAGCGCCGAGATCGACGAAGGTTTGCCGCGGGCCCACAAGGAGATCCAGCTCGAGCCGCGCGACGAGCCCAAGGACCAGAAGACCACCTGAGAGAAGGAGAGAGCGATGCGAGGAACCAAGACGGTGTCGAAGACGGCATCCCAGATCCCGGCCTACGTCAAGGAGCTGGCGGAAAACGAATACGCGCGGGAGAACCTCCGCAAGGGCGCGGAAAGCCTGCGCGAGGGCGCCCGGGCGCTGGCCGACCAGCGCGAGCACCCGAAGCGCAAGTGGCCGAAGCGGCTGGCGGCGGCGGGCCTCGCCGGCGCGGCGGCGGCCGGCGCGGCGATCGCGGCGAAAGGGTCGGGCAGCTCCAACGGCGGTGGATCGCAGCAATGAAGATCGTCTTCGCCCCGATCAGCATCGTCCTCGGCCTGATCGCCGGGATCCTCGGCAAGAAGGTCTTCGAACAGGTCTGGGGGCTGATC
>DATMBY010000022.1:0-3599 GCA_035558995.1 Solirubrobacterales bacterium | reverse complement strand
ATTTGGCGAAGTTGCCGGCACCGATGCCGCTGTTGAGCTTTTCGAAGGGGACCGCTTTACCGTCGACGTAGGGGGTGATCTGCTGGGCCGCCGGCGCGGCCGTGTTGAAGACGATCGCGTAGTGGTGCCAGGCGCCGGCGCTGGGGCGGGCGAAGTAGGCGTTGTTGCGCGTTTCGCCGCGGCCGATCCCGACTCCGAACTTGCCGCCGAGCTCGCCCGCGTTGGGGTCGATCAGGAAGCCGCCGTCGTTGTTGTTGAAGTTCGGCGTGTACTCGAAGGCGAGATCGTCGTCGTTCGCGTAGGCCGCCCAGTTGAGCCAGAATTCGATCGTCAGCTGCGAGGTGGCCGAGAGGTCGGGCGCGGTGCTGGCGGCGCCGGTGGAGCCGTCGAAGGTGGCGGCCGTGTCGAGGTCGCCTTCGATCGCGCCGGTGGCGCCGAGGCCGAAGCCCCCCTGCCCGGTGGCGGGGTGGTTGCCGACGGGGTCGGCGAAGGAGGTGCCCGTTTTCTCGCCCAGGCGCCAGTAGTCGCGCAGGCCGGAGGTGCCGAGGACTTCGGAGCTGTAGGTGCTGCCGTGGCCGACGATCAGGGCGTGGCTGACGGTCCCGGTGCCGCCGCTGTTGTCGGTCACCCGCAGGCCGACCTGGCGATTCCCTTCGCTCGGGTAGGAGCGGCTGGCGGTGGGGGAGGAGCCGGTGTCGGTCTCGTAGCTGCCGTTGCCGTCGAGGTCCCATTCGTATTTGACGACGCTGCCGTCGGGGTCGGTGGAGCCGCCGCCGTTGAAGGTGACCGCCGTTTCGACCGGTGCCGGGTTCGGGGAGATCGCGAAGGCCGCCTGGGGCGCTTTGTTGCCCGGAGCGCCGCTGCTGACCACGAGGACCCGGACGGCCTGGTCGGTGGCGCCGCCGCTGTCGGTGATCCGCAGCCGGACCGAGACTTCTTCGGGGTTCGGGTAGGGCCTCGAGAGGGTCGGGCTGGAGCCGGTGTCGGTCTCGAAGCTGCCATTGCCGTCGAGGTCCCATTCGTACTTGACGATGGTGCCGTCGGAATCGGTCGAGCCGGAGGCGTTGAAGGTGACGGTGCTGCCGGCCGAGGTCGGGTTCGGCGTCGCCGTGAAGGAGGCCGCGGGCGGGTCGTTGCCGTCGATCAGGACGCCGACCGGGGTGTCGGGCTGGACGCCGCCGTCGGCGAAGACGTTGTAGGTCGCCTGCTGGATCCGCGGGTCGCTCGAGTCGACCGGCGGGTCTTCGTAGCTTTCGCTCGGTTTGTTCAGGTAGTGCGGAGCGAGTCCCCAGGACCACTGGATCGTGCCGGCGGCGAAGACCAGGGCGCCGCTCGCGGCCGTGTACTTGACCGCCGAGACCGTGCTCGGCTGTCCGGGCGGGGGGAGGGTGGAGTAGAGGAGCCCCTCGTCCTGGATCCACTCCGGGGGGCTCGGCGCGCTGCCGAGGTCGCTGAGGGTGAGCCGCTTGACCCCGCTCGGCTGCCGGCTCAGGTACTGGGCCTGGGTCGGGATCGAGTCCCACTCCCAGCCGTTCAGGTTGGTGCCGATTTTCGTGTCCGACGATTCGGAGATGCCGGTGTTGCGCCAGATCCGGTCGCCGGAGAATTCGTCCTGGTCGTTGGTCGCCGGGATCGTCAGCGGGTAGTCGAAGTTGTCGTTGTCGCCGACGTACATCGAGCCCAGCAGCGAGTTCTCCGGCTGGTTGGGGCCGACCCGGCCGCCTGCCGGCGCGTTCGGGTTGCCGGGAGGGGCGCCGTCGTCGCGCCAGGTCGTCGTCGCGTACTGCGGGTTGTCGTCGCTGGTCCCGGCTTTGCCGTCGAGGCCGAGGGCGTCGTCTTTGGTGCCTTTGACGCCGTCGGGACCCCAGTCGTTCACCCCTTTGGAGCCGTCGGGGACGTTGCCTTCTTTGGTCCCCTCGACCGCCTTGTAACAGACCAGGGTGCGGCCGCCGTTCTCGTAGCGGACCTTCCAGTAGGCGGTGTTGCCGCTGAAGGAGGCGATGTTGACGCCGGCGTCGCGCGCGGCCTTGTAGCCGTTCATCTCCGCTTCGGACCAGTACTCGTCGTGCCCGGAGAGAACCAGGGTTTTGTGTTTCAGCAGCTGCCCCGGGTTGGCGTCGACCGAGGTGCTCTCGGTGTAGCCGACGTCGTAGCCCTCGCGCTCGAGCCAGGCGACCATCGGGAAGTCGGCTTTGAGGAACCAGTTGGCCTCGTTGTCCGGGTTGACGTAAGGACGGTCGAAGGAGACCTTGACGGCGCGGCTGGTGCCGGTGATCGTCTGGAAGCCGGCCGAGTTGAAGCGGTAGAGGGAGTGGCCGTTGAAGGAGTTGTAGGCCTGGTAGGTGGCGGTCGGCAGCTTGTAGAGGAGCGCCGACTGGCGGGCGTCGTTGCGGACCGTGAAGATGATCTGGTTGTCCTGCCCGTTGGCGAGGTCCTTGATCCGGGCCAGGTAGATGCCGGAGGCGGGCAGCGAGCTGCCGGGGACGGTGAGGCTGTTTTCCCAGTTCGCGCAGGACCAGAGGCCGGTCGTTTCGTCGGGCGATTCGCAGTGGCGGGAGTTGGCGATCGTGACTTTTTTGTTCTGGTAGACGAGGCGGCCGCCGGCGGCGCCGTACCAGCCCATGCGGAAGACGTTGACTTCGGCGCTGCCGCTGCCGCTCTGGTTGGCGATCCGCATGGTCACGCTTTCGCCGAGGTTGACGCTCGACTTCGTCGCGTAGCCGGTGATCCCGTCCTGGTCGTAGTCGGTGAGCTGCCAGGCGGTGGAACCGGCGCCCGTGCAGTTGTTCTCGTTGACGACCGGGTTCGGGCTGGGGCAGGCGACCGCGGCGCCGGCACCGGCGGGCAGCGCCAGCAGGATGCCGAGCAGGAGAAGCAGCAGGATCGGGGTGCGGACGCGCATCGTCAGGGGACCAACGCGGAGCCCTGTCATTCCTTGTTCCGGCCCTAGGATGAAAAAAGTCGGAACTTCGACTTGGAAAAAGTCGAAACGCCTCCGAAAGTCTGCCCGCGGGCGCCGCGTTTCTTATTCGTGCGCACCGCATTGGCCGCCATAACCTTGACCCTCCTCGCCGCCGTCTCGATGGCGTCGCACTGGGGCGGCCCGATCAGCTGGGAGACCGACGGGCTCTTCTACCAGGCCAAGGTGGAGGAGATCTCCGGCACCGACGCGGCCACCGCGCGCCAGCGGGTCTTCGGCGGGCCGCTCTCCGAGTATGAGCGTCAACTTGAGGTTGAGGCTTCAGATGAACCGCGGCGGGTCAGCGATCCCAGCTGGGTCGAATACAGCTCCGGCTTCTACGCCCGGCGGCTGCTGCTGCCGGCGCTCGCGGCGGCGATCGATCCGGTCTTCGGCCTCCGCTCGCTGCAGATCCTCTCGCTGCTCGGGTTCGTCCTCGTCCCGGCGCTGCTTTTCCTGCTGCTCCGCCGCCGTCTTCCGTTCTGGGTCAGCTTCGCGGTTGCCGCGACGACGATCCTCTGGCCGCCGTTGCGCGCCTGGTCGGTCTTCCCGCTCACCGACAGCAGCGGCCTCGCGCTTCTGGTCGCCTCACTGCTCTTCGGGGTGCTGGCGGCCGATCGCGGACGGCGCTGGCTTCTGC
>DATMBY010000021.1:0-12446 GCA_035558995.1 Solirubrobacterales bacterium | reverse complement strand
GTCGACATCACCACCGTCCTCTTCGACCTCGACCCCGAGCCGGCCGGCGCAGCTGAGAAGGCACCGCCGTGGCTCGCCAGCCCCGAGCCGACCGACGTGCAGCTGCTGACCGAAGCCTGGAAGGAGCGGCTGACCAGCCCGAGGGAGATCTACCGCGGCGTCCGCCACGCCCTGCGCGGGCCGCGCCAGGTCCTCAAGGGCGTCGGCGCCACCTCGAAGATCGTCACCGCCGGAATGTCCGCCCCCGACACCGTCTTCAACGTCGAGATCGGACCCCACCGCCGCTTCCAGATGACCCAGACCGACCTCGGCGACCTGAAGCGGGTCAAGGACGCCCACGGCGGCACCGTCAACGACGTCATCCTCTCGATCGTCGCCGGCGGGATCGGCCGCTACCTGCGGGCCCGCGGCCACGACACCACCGGGCTGGAGCTGCGGGCGATGGTCCCGGTCAGCGTCCGCGCCGCCGAAGAGCACGGCGCCCTCGGCAACCGGATCTCGGCGATGATGGCGCCGCTGCCGGTCTGGTGCGAGGACCCGGTCGAGCGACTGCAGCTGATGACCGCGGAGATGGGCGACCTCAAGTCCTCCGGCCAGGCGGTCGGAGCCGAGATCCTGACCAAGCTGACCGACTTCGCGCCGTCGACGATCGCCTCGCAGGCCGCTCGCCTGCAGCCGGCGCAGCGCTTCTTCAACCTCGTCGTCACCAACGTCCCCGGCCCCCAGTTCCCGCTCTACGTGCTGGGGCGGAAGATGGAGTCGATCTTCCCGATGGTGCCGCTGGCCCGCCGACAGGCCCTATGCGTCGGGATCATGTCCTACAACGGCCAGGTCAACTTCGGCCTGATCGGCGACTACGACGCGATGGCCGACCTCGACAGCTTCGCCCTCGACCTCGAAGCCGCGACCAAAGAGGTAATCGCGACGGCGCCCGCCAGGAAAAAGGCGAAATCGAAGAAACGCAAAGCCGCCGCTGCCGCATCCTCGAACGGCGCCGGTCCGGTCGCCGCGCAGTCGAGCTCCTGAGGCAGCCGGCCGCTAACGGACCAGCCGACCGCTGACCTCGAACGGGAGGCCGTCGGTCAGGTAGTTCCAGTCGAGGTTGCCGACGCTGAAGCCGCTGGCGCGGGCGTCGGCGTTGACGATCACGGCGGTGATCCGCTCGAAGCGGCCCGGTCGAGGCAAGCGCACCGCCAGCCGGCCGCCGGCCTGCCTGTAGCTGACGCGGACCAGAGGGCGGCCGTGGCGCTCGCTGCCGCGCCGGCCGACCAGGGCGACCGCGGCAGCGGTGCCGCGGGGTGCGGCCAGGTTGACGACCACGGCCTGGCCGCGCGGCGCCCGCACCCGCAGCAGCTGGAAGGTCGTGTGGTTGAGCAGCCGCGTCAGCGGGACCCCGGTCAGCGGCAGGCGCCCTTGCCGCGGCGGGTCGCGGTAGAGGCGGCTCTCGCGGAAGGACTTCCCCGTGCGCCACTCCGCCACCGCAGCGGCGAAGCGGGAGAAGTCGTTGCCGAAGTCGGAGGGGCCGCTGGAGCGCAGGGCCCGTTCATAGCTCGAGATCGAGAAGCCGCCGGGCTTGGCGTCAATCGCCCCCGCCCAGGCCTTGCGGATGATCTCCGGCCCGTAGCGGCGAGCCAGCCACTGGTTCCAGACGGCGGTGCCGTACTCCTTGATCGAGTTGGTCGTCAGCGGCGTTTCGTAGAGCTTGAGCCAGCGGCGGACGTAGCGGAGGTAGTCGTTGATCCCGTTGTAGACCTGATCCTCCATCCAGGTCTAGGTGGCCTCGGCGAACCAGGGGTCCTGGTAGGCGTCGTAGCCGAACTGGAGGATGTGGTTGTACTCGTGGGCGAAGGTCACCTGCAGGTCGGCGAGCGGCTTCGTCCCGGGGAACTCGAAGGCGCTGTAGTCGTTGTCGAGGACGAGGTATCCGTGCAGGCGGCGTGGGATCCGGCGCTGCTTCGTCGCCTGGCCGCGATCGGGCGCCGCGTAGCCGAACAGTTCGCCGCCGATCTGCGAGAGGTAGACGTCGGTCTTGCCGTTGCGGCCCCCCTCGCGCCCGTCGCCGCGCGGCTCGCGCCAGCCGAGCTTCCCGTTCTCGACCCGGTGGACCCGTTCGGCGACCCGCAGCACCTGCTCGACGTAGTCGGGGACATCGTCGCCGTCGCGATCGGTGGGTTCGGGGGCGTCGAGGCCCTGGACCACCCAGTGGACGCAGAAGTGGCGCGAGCAGGCCGGTGACTCGGGGGCCTCCGGAACCGAGTAGGCGTTGCGGCTGGGGTCGCGGGTGTCGGTCGGCCGCTGGCGTTGTTCGGTCGGGCGCGATTGCGGCAGGATGAACGGCTTGCGCGACGCCGCGGCGTGGGCAGGGACGGTCGCGGCAAGCGCCAGCAGCAGCGCCGCCGAGGATCCAGCCAGGTGGCGCCGGCGGTTCCGCATGTCTCGACAACCCTAACGGTGGCCGGAAGTAGCTCCGGCGTCCTCTGCGGGGAGTTTGGGTAATAGCCTGCGCGACACCCCGATGCGCCTTGCCCTCGCCCAGATCAACCCCACCGTCGGCGACGTCGACGGCAACGCCGCCAAGGCAGCCGAGTGGATCGGCCGCGCCCGCGACGAGGGCGCCGACCTGGTGGTCCTCCCCGAGCTCTGCATCCCCGGCTATCCGGCAGAGGACCTCTACCTGAAGCGGCACTTCCTGCGGGCGAACCAGCGCGCGGTCGAGGAGCTGGCGGCCTCGGTGGAGGGGATCACGGCGCTGGTCGGCTTCGCCGAGCCGGTCGCCGACCATGAGGACCCGCGCCGCGCCCACAACTCGACCGCCGTCCTCGCCGGCGGCGCGATCGAGGCGATCTACCGCAAGAACCGCCTCCCCAACTACTCCGTCTTCGACGAGCAGCGCTACTTCGTCCCCGGCGCCGAGCCGCTGGCGATCGACCTCGGCGAGCTGCGGGTCGGACTGACGATCTGCGAGGACGTCTGGGCGCCGGGGCCGCCGGCGCAGACCGAGGCCGAGGCGGGGGCGCGGCTGATTGCCAACCCCTCCGGCTCCCCCTACCACCGCGGCAAGGGCCGCGAGCGGGAAGAGATGTTCTGCCAGCGCTCGCGGGCCTACGGCGCCTACTTCGCCTTCTGCAACCTGGTCGGCGGCCAGGACGAGCTCGTCTTCGACGGCCAGAGCCTGGTCACGGCCCCCGACGGCAGCGTCATCGCCCGCGCCGCCCAGTTCGAGGAGGAGCTGCTGCTCTGCGAGGTCCCCCACTCCGGGCCCGGCCCGCTGGCCGAGCCGCTCGGCGATCTCGACGAGGTCTACGCGGCGCTGACCCTCGGCCTGCGCGACTACGTCGGCAAGAACGGCTTCAAGCACGTCGGCCTCGCCCTCTCCGGCGGGATCGACTCCGCCCTGGTGGCGATGATCGCCGCCGACGCCGCCGGGCCCGACCGCCTCAGCTGCGTCGTCATGCCCTCCCCCCACTCCAGCGCCGAGACCCAGGGGGACGCCCGCGAGATCGCCGCCAACCTCGGCTGCGAGCTGCTCGAGGTGGCGATCGAGCCGATGATGGAGAGCTACGAGCGGGCGCTGAGCGGTCACCTGCACGAGCCCGAGGCGGCGGTCCCGCGCGACCCGACCAAACCCTCCGAGCCCGACCTGACGGCGGAGAACGTGCAGGCGCGGATCCGCGGCAACATGATGATGGCTCTCTCCAACCGCCACGGCTGGCTGGTCCTGACGACGGGCAACAAGAGCGAGATGTCGGTCGGCTACGCCACCCTCTACGGCGACATGGCCGGGGGCTTCGCGGTGATCAAGGACGTGCCGAAGGGCCTCGTCTACGACCTCGTGCGCCGCCGCAACGAGCGCGCGGGCCGTGAGCTGGTGCCGGCGAGCGTGGTCGAGCGCGCGCCCTCGGCCGAGCTGCGGCCCGACCAGCGCGACGAGGACTCGCTGCCGCCCTACGACGTCCTCGACCGCATCCTCGAGGCCTACGTCGAGCGCGACGAGGGCCGCGAGGAAATAATCGCTGCGGGGCTGCCGGCGGAGACCGTCGACGAAGTGATCAGGCTGGTCGACCGCTCCGAGTACAAGCGCCGCCAGGCGGCGCCGGGGATCCGGATCACGCCGAAGGCATTCGGCAAGGATAGGCGGCTTCCGATCACGAACCGCTTCGGCGGCTAGGCCAGAGAACGCCTGACGGCGTCCTCGGTCGCTCGCGTGCAGAGCACGCCACGCTTCCTGCGTCCTTGTCAGCCGCCCTCTGGCCGTCGCCGGATCGCAATGGTCATTTGAGCGAGGGCGCAGACTTTTCCTTCGTCGTCGAGGACTTCGGCCTGCCAGAGCCAGGTGGTGCGGCCGCGGTGGCGGGCTTGGGCGCGCACCTCGACCCCGCCCTCGGTGACCGGACGGACGAAGCTGACGTTGATCGACTGGCCCATCGCCGCCATTCCCTGGTCCCAGACGGCGGCGGCGGTCGCTTTCGAGCAGATGCTCTCGATCAGGGTCGACATCACGCCCCCGTGCATCAGTCCGAACGGCTGCCGCAGCTCGTCGCGGATCCGCAGCCGCACCCGGGCGTCGTCGGGGTCGTCGCTGAGCCACTCGGTGCCGACCAGCTCGTCGAAATGCGCAGGCTTAACCTGAGCCTCGTCGTTCACGCTGCGTACCCTAATAGGCTTCCGGTCCGGTGGCGCTGTCCGACGACCAGAAGGCGATCCTGCGCCTGCTCTCCCAGCGCGGCGAGCAGGGGTACGCGGATCTCTCGGCCCTGATGGGGGTCGACGCGGCCGAGGTGCACCGGCGGGCGCAGGCGGCTGCGGCGGAGCTGGAAGGCGAAGGGATACCGGCGCCGGCCATTCCGGAGCCGCCGGGAGGGGGCGGGGGTCCTCCCTCCGTCGCAAAAGATGAGGAGGCTCCTGCGGGAGGACCCCCGCCCCCAGAGCCGCCACCCGCTCCGAAACCCGCTCTGCCAAAGGGGCCACCCAAGCCGCCGCTGAAAAAAGAGCTGAAGCTGTTGGAGAACCGGGGCCTATGGGCGATCCTCGCGGGGGCAGCAGTTGTGATCTTGTTCGTCGTCTTCGTGCTTTCCGGCGGTGGGGACGATGGTGGTGGCGATTCGACGACCACCTCGTCCACGGCGGCCAGCGGCGGCACCGTGGCGGCGCTCGAAGAGGCTGCCGCAGGGGGCGGCAGGAAAGTGACGAAGGCCTCGCTGCAAGCCGTGGACGGCAGCGGCGCCACCGGCGTGGCCGTCTTCGGCCGGGTGAAAAAGAGCCTCGCGCTGCAGGTCGCCGCCGAAGGGCTCGAACCGACCGGCAAAGGCGAGTCGTACACGATCTGGCTCGCCGCCTCCCCGGACAAGATGCTGCCCCTGGCCTCGACCAACGAAGTCGGCGAGGACGGCAAGCTCGCCGCCCAGGTCGAAGCGCCGGTCGAAGTCCTCGCCTACCTCGCCAACGAAACCTTTGGCCAGATCGCGATCACCCGCACCGAGGACTCGCGCCTCGAAGCCACTCTGCGGGAAGCGACCAAACAGAAACAGGCTCCCGCCTACACGGGCGAAGAGGTCCTGCTCGGCGACGTCACCGGCCCGATCGTCGGCGCCGCCAAGCGTGCCGGCGCCCAAGGCGCAAACGGCTCCGAATAGCCGCGTCGCGTCACGCAAAGGTTCTTTTTCACTCTAGTATTGCCGTCTGATGAGCCGGCTTCCTCACCCGATGCTCTTGGGTCTCCTCGCGTGCGTGCTGCTCGCGGCCGGATGCGGAGGATCGGGCTCGACCGGGGACGGCGACACTGGCAACGCGGTGGAGGCGACGGAAGCGGCGGCGACCACGCCGCAGAGGGAAACGGGGCCGACCGAAGCGATCTTGAAATCGGCCGGCGACACCGGGGCCGCAGGAGCGGCTCGCTACCAGCTCAGGCCCAACAGCACGCCGATCTTCCACCTCGAAATGCGCGGCCTGGCACCAACCACGGGCAAAAAGGGATACAGGCTCTGGATGTTCGGCGACCGGCACGACATGGTGGGCCTGGCGACCTTCAAGGTCGGCAAGACGGGCCGCATCTCCTACAAGAGCGAAACCGTCGAGTCGCATGTATTCGTCGAAGAAGGGACGAAAACCGTCCTCCTCGTCACCAAGGTCGACAGCATCGAACACCTGCGAGAAGCGCTCCTGAAGAGCGACGAACCATGGGATCCCCTGTACATCGGAGAGCCGGTCCTTCGCGGCACTTTCGAAGGTGCCCTCGTCGGTTCGGCGAGCCCCGAATAGGGGCGGGGCGATCAGGCCAGGAGCTTGCCCGGGTTCATGATCCCGGTCGGGTCGAGCCGCTCCTTCAGCGCCCGCAGAGCCCCGAACCCGGTCGCGCCCACCTCCGCTTCCATGTACGGGGCGTGGTCGCGGCCGACGGCGTGGTGGTGGGTGATCGTGCCGCCGCGGGCGACGATCGCCTCGCAGGCGGCGCGCTTGACCGCCGCCCACTGCTCCAGCTCGGCTCCGCGGCGAGCGCGCGAGATGAAGGTGAAGTAGAGCGAGGCGCCGTCGGCGTAGGCGTGGGAGAGGTGGCAGAAGACGAGGCCGGGCGTTCCCTGGCCCGCCAGGGAACGCCGGATCGCATCGCCGACGGCGGCGTGCAGCTCGCCGTAACGGCTCCAGGTGTGGGAGGTCTCCAGCGTCTCCACCATCGCTCCCATCCCCATCAGCGTGTCGCGCAGGTAGGGGCCCTGGTAGCGGCCGTGCTCCCAGGCCCTGCCGGCGGCCTGGCCGAGGTAGGCGGCGCCGCCGGCGCGCAGGGCGCGGACGGTGAGGGCACGGCGGCGGGCGACCGACTCCTCGTCGCCCTCGAAGCCCGCGATCATGAGGGCGCCGCCGCGACGGCCGCGGACCCCCAGGTAGCGGTCGAAGAGGCGGCCGCTGAGCCCGCGCGGCCCCGACAGCGCCAGCGTCCCCTCGGTCTCCTCCTCGTCGGAGACGCGGATCACGCTCGGCAGGCCCGGGCCCTGCGCGAGGCCGCGGACGATCTCCGAGCCGGCCTCGAAGCTCTCGGCCATCCATGCCTCGTAGCGCCGGACCGCCGGCGCCGGGCGCACCCGCACGGTGACGTCCGGGATCACGCCGAGGACGCCCTCGGAGCCGATCGCCAGCTCCCGCAGGGCCGGCCCGGCGGCGCTGTGCGGCGTCTCCAGGGTCGAGATCTCGCCGCTGGGCGTCAGCAGCCGGACCGAGCTGACCAGCGCGTCGAAGCGGCCGTAGCCGCTGGAGGCCTGCCCGGCCGAACGGGTGGCGGCGAAGCCGCCGATCGTCGCGTACTCGAAGGACTGCGGGAAGTGGCCGAGCGTCAGGCCCTCCCGGCCCAGCGCCGCCTCCGCCTCCGGACCGCGCAGGCCGGCGCCGAGGCGAGCGGTGAGCGAGCGAGGGTCGACCTCGACCTCCTGCAGGGCGCCGAGGTCGAGGCTGATCAGGCGCCCGTGCGGCCCGCGGATCGGCTCGACCCCGCCGACGACACTGGTGCCGCCGCCGAAGGGCACGATCGCCACCCCCTCGGCGGCGCAGACCTCGATCGCCCGCCGCAGTGCCTCCGCGTCGGGCGGGATCACGACGGCGTCAGGAGCGGCCGCCACGGCCCCGTTCCGCAGCCGCGCCAGGTCGACGTAGCCGCGGCCGGTCGCGTGGCGCAGCCGGTCCTCCTCGCCGGAGAAGACGTTCTCCTCCCCCACCGCCTCGACCAGCGCCCGCGGCAGCGGCTGCGCCGCCGGCAGCTCGATCTCGTCCAACTCCCGTGCGAGCGGCCAGGGCTCCAGCTCGCCGATCCGTTCCCGCAGCACCGCCAGCGCCTCGCCGTCGAGCGCCGGTTCGACGGCGGAATCGCCCCACCCCCACCACTTCGCGTCCCGCCGCGGGGTCATGTCGCCTTTGTAAGGCATAGCCGTACAAAAGCGACACTCACGTCAGCGCCCCCTCGATCCCGTCGAGCGCTTCGTCGAGCACTCCGGCGCGGGCGCGGCGCATCAGCGGCGAGCCGAGCTTCGACATCCCCTTCAGCGACTGCTCCTCGGTCAGGCTGACCTCGGTGCCACCGTCGCGCTCGCGCAGCCTCACCTCCACCCGCAGCGCTTTCAGGTGCCGCTCGAACGGCGTCCCGGCCAGGTCCTGCTCCCAGGCGTAGCGCTCGCCCTCGGCCGAGGTGACGCAGCGGAAGTCGGCCCTGACGCTGCGTCCCTCGCTCGTCTGCAGGACCTTGGTCCACTGGGTGCGCTTGCCGCCGGGCTTGCGGTCGACGTTCTCCACCCGCGCCGTCCGCGGCCACCAGCGCGGCAGGTTGTAGGGGTCGGAGACGAGCTTCCAGACCTCGCTCGGCGGCGCCTCGACGGTGCGCGTGCGGGTGACGCGGGCCACGAGGGCAGGCTATTCGCCCGCGAGCCGCCGCAGGTCCCGCACCAGCAGCAGGTGCTTGAGGTGCGAGACCGTCGCCGCCAGGCTTTCCAGGCTTTCCAGCGCCTCTTTGCGGCGTTCGGGGTTGCGGGAGCGCAGCGACGGGCCCAGCAGCGCTTCCAGCAGGTTCGCCTCGCGGTCGGCGGAGGAGCGGAAGACGCGCAGGTTGCGGGCGCCGACGCCGACCCGGGAGAGCTCGTTGGCGGCGCGGATGATCTCGCGGTCGGTCTCGTCGTAGACCGTCTTTCCCTCGCGTTTCTCCGGCTGCACGATCCCGAAGTTCTCGAGCTCGGAGATCAGCTCCTCCCGCGCCCCGGTCTCCTCGACGATCTCCTCCAGCGAGAGGTAGGCGCGCGAGGTGTCGACGAGGATCGCCCGCCGCACCGCCCCCGCCGCCGGCTTGCGCTCGCCGTCGCCGAGAACGAGGTCGCCGCCGGAGGCGAGCTCCTGGCGGATCACCCGCAGTGGCAGGAACTCGTCGCGCTGCAGGCGCAGGATCGTCCGCAGGCGTTCGACGTCGGACTGGCTGTAGAGGCGGTAGCCGCCCGAGGTCCGGCGCGGGTTCAGCAGCTTCTGGTCCTCGAGGTAGCGGATCTTCGAGATCGAGACGTCGTCGAATTCGCTCTGGAGGATTTTGCAGACGGCGCCGATCGTCAGCGCCTTGCGTGGCCTGCTGCCCGTCTCGGCGGCGCGGGTCGGCTGTCCGGAGGACACCGTCATCAGCGCTCCAGGTAGCTCAGCTTGTACTTGCCGACCTGGATCTCGTCGCCGTCGGCGAGCCGGTGGGACTCGATCCGGCGGCGGTTGACGTAGGTGCCGTTGAGCGAGCCGAGGTCGTCGATGTAGAGGCCGTCGCGGCGGCGGACCAGCAGCGCGTGGTTGCGGGAGACGGTGACGTCATCGAGGAAGACGCCGGCGTCGGGGCTGCGGCCGATGCTGACCCGCTCCTCGGAGACGCTGAAGCTCTCCCCCGCGCGGCCACCGCCGGCGCGGATCACCAGCGCCGCGCCGCTCTCGGAGACCACCTCGTCGATGTCGACCGGCGTCATCTCCCCGGTCTCGTCGACCCGGTAGGTCATCGTCGTCGGGTCGTCGCCGGCCTCTTTCGGGCCGCCCAGGTAGGCACCGCACTTCTGGCAGTAGTTCGCCCCCTCGGGGTTCGCGAACCCGCACTCGGGACAGTGGACGGACATGACTGGTACCGCCGCTCAGGCGGCGGAGTCGTCCTCGGTCGGCGGCGGCGTCTCCCCCGCGAGGATCCTGGTCAGTTGCTCGACGTCATCGCCGGAGATCATCGACTCCCCGGCCTCGCGTTTGTGGCGGAGGCGGTTGACGAGCTCCGCGCGCAGGATGTCGATCTTGCCGTGCAGGACGCGGCGCTTGTAGGAGATCTCGTTCTCCTCGGCCGTCAGGTTGTCGATCATGTCCTTCAGCTCCTTGTCGCTGAGGGATCCGAGATCGGGAAAGGTCTCCTCCATCGTGCTCCTAACTCGAGGAGGCGTCGCCTCCGTTTGCGCGGACGCCGATCATAGCTGCCTCGCCAACCAAGGTTCAACCCTAGGTTGAAGGTTCGGGTCACCTGGGCGTCAGCTTGCGGTTCGGCCCGTCGCGGACCGCGCGGATGCCGGTCTGCGCGTAGAGGATCGTGGCGAGGATCGCCATCGCCAGGCCCCAGATCAGCAGCGCCGTCGCCACCCAGCCGGGGGCGAGCAGGGCGAGGAAGATCCCGCCCATGATCGGGAAGACGGAGATGCGGCCGGGCCAGTTGACGGCGATGTCGACGCCGTGGCGGAGCCCGTACTGGGCCAGGAGGAGCATCGAGAGCTCCCGCAGCGCCAGCAGCGCCAGCGCCCAGCGCGGCAGCAGCTCGAAGCTCCAGCAGACGACGGCGCCGGCGAGGATCGTCAGCCGGTCGACGAGCGGATCGAGCAGCGCCCCGAGGCGGCTGTACTGGCCGGTGACGCGGGCGAGGATGCCGTCGAGGTAGTCGCCGGCGGCAATCGCCCAGAAGACCATCGCCGAGAGGAGCGAGGTCCCGTCGTCGGTGCTGTAGGCGAGGACGAGGAAGACCGGCAGCGCCGCCAGGCGCAGGTAGCCGACTGCGTTGGGGATCGTCCAGGGTTTGAGCGGCTCGCCCTTGCGGGTCTGCCGCGGCGGGGGCGCGCTGCGGTCCAGTCCGAAGAGGCGGCGCAGGCGGCCGCGACCGAAGGGGTCGCGGCTAGCCATCGGAGCGACCGAGGCCGCCGAGCAGCTCCAGCGCTCCCGCGGCAGCGCCATCGACCGGCAGCTTGTGCTCGGCGCCGGAGGCGCGCTCGCTCGCCTCGACGACGCCTTCGGCGAGGCCGCGGCGGCCGGCGACGATCCGCAGCGGGCAGCCGAGCAGCTCGGCGTCGGTCAGCTTCTCCCCCGGTCCGGCGTCGCGGTCGTCGTAGAGGACCTCGGCCCCGGCCGCTCGCAACTCCTCGTAGATCCCGTCGGCGGTTTCGCGCTCGGGCTCCCCCGCCTTCGCCAGCGAGACCAGGTGGACCTGCCAGGGGGCCAGGGACGGCGGCCAGACGATCCCGTTCTCGTCGGCGCGCTGCTCGATCGAGGCGGCGACGATCCGGGCCGGGCCGATCCCGTAGGAGCCCATCACGATCGGGCTTTCGGCGCCGTTCTCGTCGAGATAGGTGGCGCCGAGCGGCTCCGAGTAGCGGGTGCCGAGCTTGAAGATGTTGCCGACCTCGATCGCCGTCTCGATCTCGATCTTGCCGCCGCCGGGGGCTGTATCGCCGGCCTCGACCGTGCGCACGTCCATCGCGTAGGCCTCGAAGTCGCGCGAGGGGTCGACGCCGCGCAGGTGGGTGTCCGGCTTGTTGGCGCCGGTGACGTAGGAGTTGCCGGTCAGCGCCTGGTCGACGATGATCGGCAGGCCGCTGCCGATCGGACCCAGGTACCCGACCGGTCCGAGCTGCTTCTCGATCTCCTCGGCGCTGGCCTGACGGAAGTCGGTCTTCATCCCGTTGCGGAGCTTGATCTCGTTGAGGCGGTGGTCGCCGCGCAGGAGCACGAGGACCATGCCGCGACCCTCGACGACGATCGGCAGGGTCTTGATGAAGGCGCCCTGCGGCAGGCCCAGGTGGCCGGCCACCTCATCGACCTTGGTCAGTCCCGGCGTGGCGACCTCCTCGGGCGCGTCCAGCGGCGCCGGCAGCTCGACCGGCTGCGGCTCGGCGCTCGCCACCTCGACGTTGGCCGCGTACCCCGGCGCCAGCGCCACCTCGTTCTCGCCGGCCGGGCAGGGCGCCATGTACTCGTCGGCGCCGGAGCCGCCCATCATCCCGACGTCGGACTCGACCCGGTACCAGCGCAGCCCGCAGCGGTCGAGGATCCTTTCGTAGGCGCCGGCCTGCAGGTCGTAGGAGCGCGCCAGCCCCTCCTCGTCGCGGTCGAAGGAGTAGGCGTCCTTCATCGTGAACTCGCGCGTGCGCAGCACCCCGGCCCGCGGCCGCGGCTCGTCGCGCTCCTTCGTCTGCAGGTGGAAGACCATCAGCGGCAGGTCGCGGTAGGAGCGCACCTCCCGCGCCACGTGGTAGGTGACCGCCTCCTCGTGCGTCATCGCCAGCACCAGCGGCGAGCCCTTGCGGTCCTCGAGCTTGAACAGCTCCTGAATCGAGTACCGCCCGCTCTTCTCCCAGGCCTCGGAGGGCTGCAGCACCGGCATCAGCATCTCCTGGCAGCCGATCCCCTCCATCTCCTCGCGGATCACCTCCTGGACCTTCCGCTGCACCCGCCACCCCGCCGGCAGGTAGGTCCAAAGCCCCGCCCCCAGCTGCCGGATCAGCCCGGCCCGCACCATCAGCTTGTGCGAAATCGCCTCAGCATCAGCAGGCGCGTCCTTGAGGGTTGGGAGGAAAGTCTGGGAGAGCCGGCTCACGCCGCGAAACCTACTCGCTATGCCCGCGTGAACCTGCGTCCTGCCGTCGGTGAGGCCTCCTCGTCGAGGAGGACTTTGTCGGACTCACCGCGCTCGACGGCTTCGGCCTCCA
>DATMBY010000020.1:0-15162 GCA_035558995.1 Solirubrobacterales bacterium | reverse complement strand
GCTGACCCTGGTGAAGAGAACGAACAGGGACAGCACCAGCAGCAGCCGCGCCAGGCCGATCAGGATCACACCGGCGGTGAAGCTCGAGAGCCCGCTCAGCGACATCAGGGCCGAGGTGGCGCTGGCGAGGCCGGGGTAGCCGGAGGTCACCGGAAGGATCGGGTTGCCGTTGAAGAGCCCGTGGTGGAGCATCGCCTGGTTGGCGTTGTAGGCGTGGATCGGCTCGTCCGGGAAGGTGAAGAGGAAGGGGTCGCGGATCACCTTGACCGCGTAGAGGGAGAGCCCGAAGAGGGCGACGAGGAAGAAGCGCTCCCGCAGGCTGACGTCCTCCATGCTGATCCGAGCGGCGATCGGCACCACGATCAGCAGCACCCCGGCCCAGTAGACGAGCTGGGTCGGGTCGCCGCCTTCGCGCGAGAGCGCGTTGGTGTAGGCGCAGAGGAGGAGGCCGACGGCGGCGCCGAGGACGATCAGGGCCAGCGGCGAGGGACCGGCCCCGAGCAGCCTCCGCCGGCGTCCGGAGGCGCGGGAATCCCTGCTGCTCATCGGCGGCATCCCGCGATCTTACGCAGGCAGAGGGCGCTGACCCGCTTGCTAGGGTCGGGCGCGCGACCCATCCCAGGCAGCCACATTTGGAGGCATTTTTGAGTTCGTCCCCTAGTCATGCCCTTCTTCAATCGGACGCCGAGTGGGATGTCCGTAACCGAGTTCTTTCAGAGACTCTGACCGAGCTCGTCCGCAGCGAAGGACCTGATAACGCCAAAGAGGCGCTCGACATCGGCTGCCAGAACGGCTGGACCACCGATCGCTACGCGAAGCTGACCGGCCTCGATTGGGTCGGGATCGACCCGGCGCTGAAGGAGGAGCGGCGCTCTCCCGACGGCGTCGCGCTCTATCCCGGGTTCAGCAACAAGCTCGACTTCCCCGACGACTCCTTCGACGTCCTGATGCTGGCCAACGTCTACGAGCACATCTTCCCCGAGGACCGGGTCGCCTCCTTCGCGGAGATGCGGCGGGTGCTGCGCCCCGGCGGCGTCGTCGTCGGGCAGATCCCCAACCCCTACTTCCCGATCGAGTCGCACTCGCGGCTGCCGTTCATGGGTTGGCTGCCGATGCGCCTGCAGCTGCTCTACTGGAAGCTGGCGCCGGTCTCCTGGGAGCACGACTTCTTCGTCGTCACCCCAAAGCACCTGCGGCGCGACGCCGCCGCCGGCGGCATGCGCCTGGCGATGGTGCGGAAGTTCAACTACCCGCCCGAGGTGATCCCGGAGAAAGTCCGCTGGATCGCGCGCCTGCTGGAGCGCCCGATGCGCTTCTGGCCCTGGGCCTGGCAGTTCGTCCTGCGGCCCGAGTGACGCCGTCGGGCGGCCACGGCCGCCCGACGTTCCCGCAGATTCAGCCCAGGCGCTGTTCGAGCGCCTCGAGCTGGGCGCCGACCTCGGCCGGCAGCCTCTCGCCGAACTTGGCCAGATGCTCTTTGACCTGCGGCAGCTGCTCCTTGACCAGGTCGAGGTCGACCGAGAGCAGCTCCTTCATCGCCTCGTCGGAGATGTCGAGCCCTTCCGTATTGATCTCGCCCTCGGCCGGCAGCAGGCCGACCGGAGTCTCGACCGCCTCGCCTTCCCCTTCGCAGCGGCGGAAGACCCACTCGAGCACGCGGCTGTTCTCGCCGAAGCCGGGCCAGAGGAACTTGCCGTCGGCGTCTTTGCGGAACCAGTTGACGTAGAAGACCCGCGGCAGCTGGGCCCCCTCGCGCTGGCCGATCTTCAGCCAGTGGGCGAAGTAGTCGGCCATGTTGTAGCCGCAGAAGGGCAGCATCGCCATCGGGTCGAAGCGGAGCTGGCCGACGGCGCCGGCGGCGGCGGCGGTCGTCTCCGAGGACATCGTCGCCCCCATGAAGACGGCGTGCTCCCAGTCGTAGGCTTCCTGGACCAGCGGCACCACGGTTGCGCGGCGGCCGCCGAAGAGGAAGGCGTCGATGGGGACGCCGGCGGGGTCCTCCCACTCCGGCGCGATCGAGGGGCACTGGGAGGCGGGGGTGGTGAAGCGGGCGTTGGGGTGCGCGGCCGGCTTCTCGGACTCGGGGATCCAGTCGTTGCCGTGCCAGTCGATCGCGTGCGCCGGCGGCTCACCGGTCATCCCCTCCCACCAGATGTCGCCGTCGTCGGTCTTGGCGCAGTTGGTGAAGATCGTGTTCCGCTCGATCGTGTCCATCGCGTTCGGGTTCGTCTTGTGGCTGGTGTTGGGGGCCACGCCGAAGAACCCGGCCTCGGGGTTGACCGCGTAGAGGCGGCCGTCCTCGCCGAATTTCATCCAGGCGATGTCGTCGCCGACGGTCTCGACCTTCCAGTCGGGCAGGGTCGGGACCAGCATCGCCAGGTTGGTCTTGCCGCAGGCCGAGGGGAAGGCGCCGGTGATGTATTTGACCTTGCCCTCGGGCGAGGTCAGTTTGAGGATCAGCATGTGCTCGGCCAGCCAGCCCTCGTCGCGGGCCATCGCCGAGGCGATCCGCAGCGCGAAGCACTTCTTGCCGAGCAGGGCGTTGCCGCCGTAGCCGGAGCCGAAGGACCAGATTTCCCGCGTGTCGGGGTAGTGGACGATGTACTTGTTGGCCTCGTTGCAGGGCCAGGAGACGTCCTCGACGTCCTCGGCCAGCGGCATCCCGACCGAGTGGACGCAGGGGACGAACTCGCCGTCGGCCCCGAGCACGTCAAGGGCGGCCTTGCCCATCCGGGTCATGATCCGCATGTTGGTGGCGACGTAGGCCGAGTCGGTCAACTGCACGCCGATCTCCGAGATATCCGAGCCGAGCGGGCCCATCGAGAAGGGGACGACGTACATCGTGCGGCCCTTCATCGAGCCCTTGAAGAGGTCGTTGAGGGTGGCGCGCATCTCGGCGGGATCGCGCCAGTTGTTGGTCGGCCCGGCGTCCTCCTCCTTCTCGGAGCAGATGAAGGTGCGGTCTTCGACGCGGGCGACGTCGCCGGGGTCGGAGAGGGCGAGGTAGGAGTTCGGGCGCTTGGCTTCGTCGAGGCGCTCGAAGGTGCCGGCATCGATCAGGACCTGGGCGAGGCGGTCGTACTCCTCGGCGCTGCCGTCGCACCAGTAGACGGAGTCCGGTTCGGCCAGAGAGGCAATTTCATCGACCCAGCTGAGCAGCTTGGAATGGGTCGTCAACTCGTCCGGGGCAGTCGTCAGGTCGCTCATTCGCCTCTCTCTAGTTCTTCGGTTTGAGGCCGACCATGGTGATGTCGGCATCCTTGTTGCGGATCTTCAAGATGGCTACTTCCCGCCTGTCATCGGAAAAAATCACGTCGCACGTGAACGTCGCGCCCGGGTCAACAGACTGATCAGAAGGGCATTCGACCTTCTTGATCTTTTCATGAATCGAGTCTTCAAGCGAAGCCTGGACGGTGTCCTGGAGCTTTTCCTGGCTGACGACAGTTCCGCATCCGGGCAGCGCCACAAGGCCGAGAACCAGCATCAGCACTAGGGGAACGGAGAGCCGCAAGCGGATCTTCCGCCCGGGGGAGACGGGAGGCACCCGCGGCAGTAAAGCAAGGGCCGGAGACGCGGAGGCGGGGCAGGCGGGGTCGGGTGGGGGTCGCTGGGGGCACCTCCGCCGGGAGAGGCGCCCGAGGCTGACGCCTACACGGTTTTTGGCCCGGCTCCATGCTGAGTACCCAACGACCCCCACCCGACCCCGCCTTGATCCTCCGGCGTCGTTTGAGGTGAAGCAGCTATCCGCAGACGAAGGACTCGTTCTTCGTCGAGTCCGCGAGAACCCGTCTAGAGCAAGGGTTCTCGCGGACTCGGTGCAGCGGAGGGGGTGGGGGTGCCCCTTCCGGGTACTCAGCATGGAGCCGGGCCATTGGCCTACGGGCGCCAGCAGTTGGACGCCTCTCCCGGCGGAGGTGCTCCCGGAAGGGGCACCCCCGCCCCTCAACCACGCCCGCCCGACCTTCTTCCAGGGCTCTTGGATAGGGTTCCGCGCCGCTGATGCGCTTTTACGAGTACGAGGCCCGGAAGATCGTTGAGCTGGCGGGGATTCCCGTCACCAAGTACGGCTTCTGCACGTCCGCGGACGAGGCGCGCAAGGTCGCGGAGGAAATCGGCGGCCCGGTCGTGATCAAGAGCCAGGTGCTGACCGGCGGCCGGATGAAGGCCGGCGGCGTCAAGTTCGCCGACACCCCCGAGGAGGCCGCCGAACACGCCTCGGCGATCCTCGAGCTGGAAATCAACGGCCACATGCCGCGCGGCGTCCTCGTCGACCCCAAAGCCGAGGTCAAGCAGGAGTACTACGCGAGCGTCGTCTGGGACGGGACCGCGAAGAAGCCGCTGATGCTGTTCAGCGACATGGGCGGGATCGACATCGAGGAGGTCGCCGAGACCCACCCCGACCACGTCGGCAAAGGCCACGTCTCCAACCTCCTCCCCGTCTCCGACTTCGAGGCCAAGCAGGTCGTCGCCGCCACCGGCGTCACCGGTTCACAGCTGAACCGCGCGACCCCGGTCCTCGCCCGCCTCGCCCGCCTCTTCCGCGAGAACGACATGACGCTGGCCGAGATCAACCCGCTGGCCGAGCTGACCGACGGCAGCTTCGTCGCCCTCGACGCCCACATGGAGATGGAGAACGAGGCGGTCGGCCGGCAGAAGAAGCTACTGCGCAAGGAGCTGGGGATCGCCGAGGAGGACACCCGCGAGACCTACGAGCCCTCCGACTTCGAGAAGAACGTCAGCGCGATCGACGCCGCCGACCACCGCGGCGTGATCCAGGGCAAGGACCACGGCTTCACCGGCAACCTCGGGCTGGTGATCGGCGCCGGCGGCGGCTCGCTGACGCTCACCGACGCGGTCCGCAACCAGGGCGGCCAGCCGGCCAACTACTCGGAGATCGGCGGCAACCCCTCCGTTCAGAAGGCCTGCGGCCTCGCCAAGGAGGTGCTGGAAAAGGACGGCGTCGAGAAGATCGCAGTGATGATGTCGATCGTCTCCAACACCCGCGTCGACATCGTCGCCCGCGGCGTCATCAAGGCCTGCCTGGAGCTCGGCAAGGACCCGGGCGAGACGATCGCGATCTTCCGCATCCCCGGCGCCTGGGAGGACGAGGGCTTCAAGATCCTCGAGAAGTACGGGGTCGAGTACTGCGACCGCTCGGTCTCGATGTGGGAGGCCGCCGGCCGCGCCGTCTCGAAGATCCAGGGAGCCGCAGCATGAGCATCCTGCTGAGCAAGGACACGACCTTCATCGTCCAGGGGATCACCGGCCGCGAGGCGGTCAACCTGACGAAGGAGTGCCTCGACTACGGCTCCAAGGTCGTCGGCGGCGTCACCCCCGGCCGCAAGGGCCGCGAGGTCCACGGCGTCCCGGTCTTCGACACCGTCGCCCAGGCGGTCGAGCACCACGGCGGCCCGATCGACGGCTCCGTCGTCACCGTCCCCCCCGCCTTCACCAAGGACGCCGTGCTCGAGGCGATCGAGAACGGGATCAAGCTGATCGTCGTCGTCACCGAGCGGATCCCCCGCGGCGACGTCGCCGAGATGGTCGAGCTGGCGGACATGCGGGGCGCCCGCATCATCGGCCCCAACTGCCTCGGCCTGATCGTGCCGGAGGTCTGCAAGATGGGCGGCATCGGCGGCCCGGCCAAAGACGCCGCCAAGGCCTACCAGCCCGGCCGCGTCGGCGTGATGAGCCGCTCCGGCGGGATGACCACCGAGATCTCCTCCTCGCTGACCCAGGCCGGCCTCGGCGTCTCCACCGCCGTCTCGATCGGCGGCGACGCGATCATCGGCTCCGCCTACGCGGAGCTGATGCCCTACTTCGAGGCCGACGAGGAGACCAAGGCGATCGTCATCTACACCGAGCCGGGCGGCCGGATGGAGGCCCAGCTCTCCGAGTGGGTCGCCGAGCACGACTCGCGGCTGCCGATCGTCGCATTCATGGCCGGCAAGTTCATGGACGACGAGGAGATGAAAGGCATGTCCTTCGGCCACGCCGGCACGATCGTCGAGGGCAAAGAGGACACCGCGACCGAGAAGATCGCCCGCCTCGAAGCCGCCGGCATCCGCGTCGTCGAGCGCATCGACGAGATCCCCGACGTCGTCAAGGAGAAGCTGGGAGCGACCGCCTGATGCCAGAGCAGCTGAACCCCAAGTCAATGAACAAGATCTTCATCGACATCTCCGTCGAGGACAGCATCAAGAACGACGCCGCGATCGCCGCCAAGCTCGAGGAAGTCTGCCCCGTCGACATCTACAAGGACGCCGGCGGCACGGTCGAGATCGTCGACGAGAACGTCGACGAGTGCGTCCTCTGCCGCCTCTGCATCGAAGCCAGCCCCCCGGGCACCGTGCACGTCAAGAAGCTCTACGACGGCACCGAGCTTTCGTAGCGCCCCGCTCCCGCCCCCGAATCACGAAGACCCGCCGAAGCGGGCCTTTTTCGTGCGGGGGAGCTACCCCCGGAACGGTTGATAACCGAGGCCGAGGCTAGTCCTCCGTGCCAATTCCGTCAAGAGGGGGAGAGTTTTCGTCGCTGCGGCCTTAAGGGTCTGGAGGATGAAGCGGCGAGGCGCCGCGAACGGTTGATAACCGTGAGTCCGAGGTAGCTCCTCGGATGGGGTTCGAGTCCCCCGTCCTCCTCACTACTTGCTGTCGGGCGGAGGACCTATCACCCTCTGCCCGGCAGCTTGATGGTGGAGTCCGAGGGAGAGGAAACCCTCTCCCCGCGGACATCTCCTATCGGCTCTCGCCGAGCGTTTTCCGTTTCCCTTCAGAATTGACGTACCAACCCGATGACAGACAGCCGGTCCGACAGGCAACGCCCTCGATGATCGTTTCGGTTGCTCCGGCAGGGTTGGGGGTGGTGTCCAGAACCCAAGCGCTGCCATTCCATTCCTGGGCCATCGGCTGCCAGGATTTGCTGTTGTTCCAGTCGCCGACCGCTACGCACGGTGAGCTGGCGACGCACGAGACACCCTGAAGCACCGTATTAGTCGAGCCGACGGGGTTCGCGCTGCTCTGATGAGACCACGAAGCCCCGTTCCAGCGGGCCACGAATGATGTCTGCAGGCCACCAGAGTCCCTGTAGATACCGACGCCCGCACATTCCGAGGCGGTGCTGCAGGAAGCATCGAGAAGAACGGTGCGAATCGAGCCCGTGGGTTTAGCGACGGTTCGCAAAGTCCAGGTCGTGCCGTTCCACGTGGCCGACCATGCCCAGATAGATCCACTGCTGTCGGTGTAGCTGCCAACCGCCATGCAGAAGGTCGTCGTGGGGCAGTCGACTCCATGGAGTTCGCTTGAAGTGGCGCCTTCCGGTTCCGGAATCGACTGAATCGCCCATTTGGATTCAACGAAACGCAGCGCAAAGCCCGTTTTTTTACCGCTTTTAACGCTGTAGCCAACCGCCACACACGCCGTGAAGGTCCTGCAGGAAATCCCTTTGAGAGCCGTTTCGCTGGCACCTTCTGGATTCGGCGTCGTCTGCAGGGTACCCAGGGCGGTGTTCGATCCGCTGACGATGAGGCTCTTGGTCACCCCACTGCTCGTGTATGAGCCGGCCGCGTAGCAACCGAAGATCCCAATTATCCGGAAACACTCGACCGATTGGAATTCGCCTCCGGTCGCTCCTTCTGGCATTCCGGCCGTGATGTTGGTCCAGGTGCTCCCGTTCCAGGCTTGCGCATAGGTAGCGCTTTTCCCGCTGGTTTCCTGTTTCCCCACTGAGACGCAGGGGTTGGTCGCACTCGGATCGCAGCTGATGTCGTAGAGATTGCTGTGTTCTGCGCCGGTCGCGTTGGGAGTCGTCTGGATCGTCCACGTTGCCGCAGATGCGCCAGGGACCCCGAAGATCAGCAGGCAGACTGCCGCTGCCGAGAGGTATCTGAGCTTAGGCATGGTTCCACTCCTCTTGAGAACTGCATTTCTCCTGAGAGACTCATACGTACCCAAACCCGATATTTACTTAAACAAGCCTGCTTATTTGCGCGCCTCCAGTGATGTTCATCACGTTACGCCGATATAAATTTATATTGCGGTAACGTCTACACCGATGGATGCATCGGTTCGCACTCGGCTCTCGCGGGACGACCGCATGGAGCAGACGCTGGAGGCGGCGCACGCGTTGTTTGCGGAGCGCGGCTACGCGGCGGTGACGATGGAGGAGATCGCGGCGGCGATCGGGGTCACGAAGCCGCTGCTCTACAACTACTTCGGCAACAAGGAGCGGCTCTACATCGCCTGCATGGAGCGGGCCGGGGACGCCCTGATCGCGACGATCGCCGAGGCGGTGCGGGAGACCGAAAACCCCGGCGACGCGCTCGGGGCCGGCGTCCGCGCCTTCTTCTCCTTCCTCGACAGCGATCGCTCCGCCTGGGCGGTGCTCTTCGACGAGACCCTGCCCCAGGCCGGCGAGGTCTTCGACCGCGTCGCCGCCTACCGCGGCCAGATCGTCGACCTCGTCTCCGCCTCGCTGCTGGCGCAGATCCCGATGCGGCGCCGCGAAGGTGCGAAGGTCGAAGTCGAAGCGCTCTCTACCGCCCTGCTCGGCGCCTCCGAGGCGCTAGCGCGCTGGTGGCTGCGAACCGAGGCGATCACCGCCGAGGACGCCGCCGCCCTCCTCGTCTCCACCGTCGAGCCCGGCCTCCGCGGCCGCACGGCCCCCACCCCCACTTCCAACTCACCCCAAGGAGGACCCTCCCCCAAATGAACGCCAAAACCCGCAAAGTCGCCGTCGTCGGCGGCAACCGGATCCCCTTCGCGCGCTCCAACAGCGTCTACTCGCACGCGAGCAACCAGGACATGCTGACCGCCGCCCTCGACGGCCTGATCGACCGCTATGGCCTGCAGGGCGAGACGCTCGGCGAGGTCGCCGGCGGCGCCGTCCTCAAGCACTCGCGCGACCGCGACCTCACCCGCGAGAGCGTGCTCAGCACCCGCCTCGCCCCCGAGACGCCCGCCTACGACGTCCAGCAGGCCTGCGGCACCGGCCTGGAGACGACGATCCTCGTCGCCAACAAGATCGCCCTCGGACAGATCGACTCCGGAATCGCCTGCGGCGCCGACACCACCTCCGACGCGCCGATCGCCCTCAACGAGGACCTGCGCGAGACCCTGCTCGAGGCCAACCGCGAGCGCTCGACCGTCGGCAAGCTGAAGACGCTGACCAAGGTCCGCCCCGGGCACATCGTCCCGGCGATCCCGCGCAACGAGGAGCCCCGCACCGGCCTCTCGATGGGCGAGCACTGCGCGATCATGGCCACCGAATGGGAGATCGGCCGCGAGGAGCAGGACGAGCTCGCGGTGAAGAGCCACAAGAACCTCGCCGCCGCGTATGACCGCGGCTTCTTCGACGACATGATCACCCCCTACATCGGGCTCGACCGGGACCAGAACCTGCGGCCGGACTCGAGCATGGAGAAGCTGGCGAAGCTGAAGCCGGTCTTCGGCGGCCCCGAGGGGACGATGACCGCAGCCAACTCGACGCCGCTCTCCGACGGCGCCTCGACCGTCCTCCTCGCCTCCGAGGAGTGGGCGAAAGAGCGCGGCCTACCGATCCTCGCCTACGTCACCGAGGCCCAGACCGCCGCCGTCGACCACGTCCACAAGCGCGAAGGTCTGCTGATGGCGCCGGCATACGCGATGCCGCGGATGCTCGACCGCGCGGGGCTGAAACTGCAGGACTTCGACTACTACGAGATCCACGAGGCCTTCGCCGCGCAGGTTCTCTGCACCCTGAAGGCCTGGGAAGACAAAGCGTTCTGCACCGAGAAGCTCGGGCGGAAAAAACCGCTGGGGCCGATCGACCGCGCCAAGCTCAACGTCAACGGCGGCTCGCTGGCAGCCGCCCACCCGTTCGCCGCGACCGGCGGCCGGATCGTCGCCAGCCTCGCCAAGCAACTGAACGAAGACGGCAAAGGCCGCGGCGTGATCAGCATCTGCGCCGCCGCCGGCCAGGGTGTCGTCGCGATCCTCGAGGCCCCGGGAGGTGCCAAGTAACGATGGCTGACCGCTACTCACAGGTTGTCAACGCGCCGCTCGTCGGCACGATCGCCAAGCAGCTCGGGCTGCCGCAGCCGGTCTCGCTCGACCGCTACCAGGAGGGCCAGCCGGTAGTCGCCGGCCCGGTCCTCTACGACGGCGCCCCCGCCGGGCGCCTCGGCAAAGCGATCGCCGCCGTCCTCGACAGCGTCAAGGCCGAACGGGCCGGCGCCGAGGGCAGGGCGAAGGCGCTGGTCTTCGACGCGACCGGGATCGCCGACTCGACCGAGCTGGTCGAGCTGCAGCGCTTCTTCTACCCGGCGATCGGCCGCCTCCAGCGCAGCGGCCGCGTCGTCGTCCTCGGCACCCCGCCCGAGGAAGCCGGCTCGATTCCCGCCCACATCGCCCAGCGGGCGCTGGAGGGCTTCACCCGCTCGCTCGGCAAGGAGATCGGCGGCCACGGCTCGACCGCGCAGCTCGTCTACGTCGAGCCGGGCGCCGAGGACCAGCTGGAGTCGACGCTGCGCTTCCTCCTCTCGCCCAAATCGGCCTACGTCTCCGGCCAGGTGATCCGGGTCGGCAAAGGCGTGGCCGCAAGCCCGAAGATCGACTGGGAGCAGCCGCTCGCCGGCAAGGTGGCGCTGGTCACCGGCGCCTCCCGCGGGATCGGCGCCGCGATCGCCAACACGCTCGCCCGCAACGGGGCCGAGGTCGTCGGCCTCGACATCCCGCAGATGTCGGCCGACCTCAAGGCGGTGACCGACGCGATCGGCGGCCGCTCGATCGAGATCGACATCACCGCCGACGAGGCGCCCGAGACGATCGCCTCCGAGCTCTCCGGCGGGGTCGACGTCGTCGTCCACAACGCCGGCGTGACCAAAGACCGGACGATCGCGAAGATGCCGGAGGAGCGCTGGGCGCAGCTGATGGAGATCAACCTCTCCTCGGAGGAGCGGATCAACGACGCCCTGCTCGGCGGGAAACTGCTGAACGGCAACGGGCGGATCGTCGGCGTCTCCTCGATGGCCGGGATCGCTGGCAACAACGGCCAGACCAACTACGCCTCCTCCAAGGCCGGCGTGATCGGGATGGTCGAAGCGATGGCGCCGGAGCTGGCGAAACGCAAAGCGACGATCAACGCGGTCGCCCCGGGCTTCATCGAGACCCAGATGACCGCGGCGATGCCGATCGGCCCGCGCGAAGCCGGCCGCCGGCTCTCCAGCCTCTCCCAGGGCGGCCTGCCGGTCGACGTCGCCGAGACGATCGCCTGGTTCGCCAGCCCCGCCTCGACCGGCGTCAACGGCAACGTCGTCCGCGTCTGCGGCCAGAGCCTGCTGGGAGCCTGACCGGATGGCGAAGACCCTCGACAGCTCCCCCAGCATCCTCCCGCTCTACGCGCGGGCGGCGCTGCCGATGATCCCCGGCGCCTCGCTGCTCCCGTTCGTTCCGGGCGGGGGAGGCGAGATCCCCGACGGGCTCGACCTCGAGCTGGCGGGGATCGTCGCCGAGCCGGAGGACGTCGCCGCCTACGCCAAGGTCTGCGGCTTCGCCCTCCGCGACACCCTGCCGCCGACCTACCCGCACATACTCGCCTTCCCGCTGCACATGGCGATCATGAGCGACGGCTCCTTCCCTTTCGGCGCCGTCGGCCTCGTCCACGTCGAGAACTCGATCGCCCAGAGGCGGCCGATCGGGATCCACGAGGAGATGACGATCCGGGTGCGGCCGACGAAGCTGCAGCCGCACCCGAAAGGCAAGACCTTCTCGCTGGAGACCGAGGTCCTGGTCGACGGCAAGATCGTCTGGGAGAGCGTCAGCACGATGCTGCGCCGGGGCAGGTCGAACGGCGAGGCGCCGAAGCAGCAGAAGGGCTTCGAGTCCCTTCCCGCCGAGGCGCCGTCCAGCGCCGAGTGGAAGCTGCCCGGCGACCTCGGCCGCCGCTACGCCGGCGTCTCCGGCGACCGCAACCCGATCCACATGCACTCGCTGACCGCGAAGCCGCTCGGCTTCCCCGGGGCGATCGCGCACGGGATGTGGACGAAGGCGAGGGCCCTCGCCCAGCTCGGAAGCAGGCTGCCGCAGAGCTTCGAGGTCGAGGTCCGCTTCCGCAAGCCGGTCCTGCTGCCGGCGCGGGTCGAGTTCGCCTCCGAGGAGCGGGGCGAGGAGATCCTCTTCGCCGTCCGCGACGCGAAGAAGGGCACGCCCCACCTCGACGGCCGCGTGCAGCCGGCGAAAAACGCCTCGCAGTCGAAAACCAAATCCAAATCCGCCAAAACCGGAGGGAAAAACAAGTGAGCACCACCACCGAGAACAAGGGGATGGCGGAGCGCAGCATGGGCTACGGCCTGCGGGCGCTCAACCGCCTCGCCGGCTCCGACCTGCTGGACCGCATCCGCATCCGCAAGCAGGTGGAGCAGGCCCTCTTCCAGGGAACCAAGAACGGCTTCAAGGGCGCGACCGCGGCCGGCCGCACCTTCAAGGCGGCGCAGAAGCTGGGCAAACCGGCCCGCCAGAAGAAGGGCAAGTCGACCGGGCTCTTCGACCTCTCGCCCGACGACGAGCAGCAGATGTTCCAGGAGGCGGGCCGCGCCTTCGCCGAGGACCAGATCCGCAAGGCTGCATTGAAAGCCGACGAGGTGCGCGAGACGCCGAAGGAGATCCTCGACCAGGCGAACGAACTCGGCGTCAACATGCTCGGCGTCCCGGAGGAGCTCGGCGGCGTGATGACCGAGCAGTCGGCGGTCACCACCGTCCTGATCGGCGAGGCGCTCGCCCACGGCGACATGGGCATCGCCTACGCCGCGATGGCCCCGGGCGCGGTCGCCACCGCGATCGGCCTCTGGGGCTCGGCCGAGCAGGAGGCGACCTACCTCCCCGCCTTCACCGGCGAGGACATCCCCGCCGCGGCGCTGGCGATCCTCGAGCCGCGGCCGCTCTTCGATCCCTTCCAGCTGGAGACGAAGGCGAAACGCAAAGGCGACGAGTGGGTCCTCACGGGCGCCAAGTCGCTGCTCGCCCGCGCCAAAGATTGCGAGCTCTTCGTGATCGCCGCCGACGCCGAGGGCATCGGCCCGGCGCTCTTCGTCGTCGAGTCGGGGGCCAAAGGCCTCTCGATCGAGGACGAGCCGGCGATGGGGCTGCGCCCCGCCGCCACCGGCCGCCTCCTGATCGACAAAGTCAAACTGCCGGGCAGCGCGCTGCTCGGCGAGGGGAACGCCAAAGCCAAGGACTACGCCGCCTGCGTCAACCGCTCGCGAATCGCCTGGTGCGCGCTTGCGAGCGGCACCGCCCAGGCCGTCCTCGACTACGTGATCCCCTACGTCAACGACCGCCAGGCATTCGGCGAACCGATCTCCAACCGCCAGGGCGTCGCCTTCGCGGTCTCCGACATCGGCATCGAGTCGAACGCGATGCGGCTGGCGACCTACCGGGCGGCGAGCCGCGCCGACCGCGGCGAGAGCTTCAGCCGCGAGGCGGCGATCGCCCGCAAGCTCTGCACGACCAAGGGGATGAAGATCGGCTCCGACGGCGTCCAGCTGCTCGGCGGCCACGGCTTCGTCAAGGAGCACCCGGTCGAGCGCTGGTACCGCGACCTCCGAGCCGCGGGCGTGATGGAGGGCGCCCTGCTCGTCTAGGCACGGCCTGGCGAGCGAAAGGAACTGAAGATGATCAATCTCGAGATACCGAAGAAGTTCAAGCCGCTGGCGAACCAGGCCAACCAGGTCGCCACCGAGGTGTTCCGCCCGATCTCGCGCAAGTACGACGAGGCCGAGCACGCCTACCCGAAAGAGCTCGACATGCTCGCCTCCCTGATCGACGGGATGAACGAGGGCTCCGACATCGGCGGCGCCGGTGCCGCCGGCGTCCGCCGCGAGAAAGCCGCCGATGGCGAGAACCGCAACGGCTCCAACCTCTCCACCGTGCTCGGGATCATCGAGCTCTGCTGGGGAGACGTCGGCCTGCTGCTTTCGATGCCGCGCCAGGGTCTCGGCAACTCGGCGATCGCCTCGGTCGCGACCGAGGAGCAGCTGAAGAAGTATGGCGGCAAGTGGGCGGCGATGGCGATCACCGAGCCGGAAGCCGGCTCGGACTCCGCCGCGATCCGCGCCACTGCCGAGCTCGACGGCGACGAATACGTCCTCAACGGCGAGAAGATCTTCGTCACCTCGGGCGACCGGGCCGACCTGATCGTCGTCTGGGCATCGTTGGACCGTTCGAAAGGACGGGCGGCGATCAAGTCGTTCATCGTCGAGCGCGACAATCCCGGCCTGAAGCTGGACCGACTCGAGCACAAGCTCGGGATCCGCGCCTCCGACACCGCCAACTTCACCCTGCAGGACTGCCGGGTGCCGAAAGAGGCGCTCCTCGGCGACCCCGAGGTGAAGGAGAAGGGCTTCGCCGGGGTGATGGAAACGTTCGACAACACGCGGCCGCTGGTCGCCGCGATGGCCGTCGGCGTCACCCGCGCCGCGCTGGAAGAGACGCGGAAGCAGCTGAAGAAGGCGGGGGTCGAGATCGACTACGACGTCCCGGCCAACAACCAGCACGCCGCCGCCGCTCGCTTCCTCGAGATGGAGGCCGACTACGAGGCCGCCTGGCTGCTGACCCTCCAGGCCGCCTGGATGGCTGACAACTCGAAGCCGAACTCGCTGCAGGCCTCGATGGCGAAGGCGAAGGCGGGGCGCACCGGCGTCGACGTCACCCTCGGTTGCGTCGAGCTCTGCGGCTCGATCGGCTACGGCGAGAACGAGCTGCTGGAGAAGTGGGCCCGCGACTCGAAGATCCTCGACATCTTCGAGGGGACCCAGCAGATCCAGCTGCTGATCATCGCCCGGCAGTTGCTGAAAAAGACGAGCGCCGAACTTCGGTAGCCAGGTAGGTAGGTCAGGGGCCCGGGGGGTCCTCCTCCAGACACATCTCGCTATGGCTCGATGTTGAGTGTCTGGAGGAGGACCCCCCGGGCCCTTTGTAACAGTGGTTGAGAGACTCTCGATCCGTGAACTTGATTGAGGACCTCATGGAGCGGTCGCCGGCTTCTCGGTTGGGGATCGTGGCTGTCGATGCCGAGGGGAATCACCGGGATCACTACTTCGGGGAATTGATCGCGCAGTCGGCGGGGCTTTCGGGGGCGTTTGCTGCACGCGGCGTAGGGCGTGGAGACGTCGTGATGACGCTCGTCGGG
>DATMBY010000019.1:0-2548 GCA_035558995.1 Solirubrobacterales bacterium | reverse complement strand
CGGCATCCCCGGCGCCTCCTTGCGCAGCATGAAGAGGCCAAGCTGGGGGCCGAGGCGGCGGTGGTCGCGTTCCTTGGCCTGCTCGAGGCGCTCCAGGTGCTCCTCGAGGTCCTTCTTCGAGAAGAAGGCGGTGCCGTAGATGCGGGTGAGGCTCTCGCGCTCCTCGTCGCCGCGCCAGTAGGCGCCGGCGACCGAGCTGAGCTTGATCGCCTTGATGCGGCCGGTCGAGGGGCCGTGGGGGCCGCGGCAGAGGTCCTCGAAGGGGCCGTTGCGGTAGAGCGAGACGGTCTCGACCCCCTCGTCGCGGACGAGGTCCTCGATCAGCTCCACCTTGAAGCCCTGGTTCTGGGAGCGGAAGATCTCGATCGCCTCGGCGACGGGGACGTCGCGGCGGGAGAACTCCTCGTCGGCGCCGATGTGCTCCTGCATCGCCGCCTCGATCTTCGGCAGGTCCTCCTCGGTGATCCTGGTCCCGGCCGGGAACTCGAAGTCGTAGTAGAAGCCGTTCTCGATCGGCGGCCCGATCGTCACCTTGGTCCCCGGATAGAGGTCCACCACCGCCTCGGCCATCACGTGGGCGGCGTCGTGGCGGATCAGCTCCAGCGCCTCGGCGTCGCGATCGGTGAGGATCGCCACCTCTCCCCCGCCTTGAGGCAGCGGCGCGGAGAGGTCACGGAGGTCGCCGTCGACCTTGATCGCCAGCGCCGCCTTGGCCAGGCCGGGGCCGATCGCCGCCGCCGCGTCGGCGCCCGTCGCGCCGGCCGGCAGCTCCAGCGGCTTGCCGTCGGGCAGGGTGAAGGTGGTCTTCTCGGTCGCGGCCTCCATGCCGGGCAATGGTACGTGGGCGCGGACCATTAGGCGCGCGCCCACTGGCGGGCTGCTATCCAGCGGGTCCCTGCCGCGCCTGCCGTTCGGCGACCAGCGGGCAGGGACTCCTGCCGGGGAGCGGGTGGACCTTTTTCAGCGTCCAACCTGCGTCGGCTTCGCGGACGACGAAACGGACCCCCGGCGGCACCTTCGGGTCTTCGGTCGACTTGATGCAGACCCGCCCGCCTCGCATTTCCCAGGCGAGGAACGGTTCCCCGTGTTCCTCTTCGAGAAGTCGAGGTGAGGCGAGGACGAGCGTCGGCCCTTCGCCTGCCGCCTTGCGGTACTCGCTGAGCTTCGAGGAGTAGGAGGTCGGGCCGACGGGCGCGTTGGCGAGGGCGAGGATCGAGCAGATCCCTGCGGCGCCGACGAAGAGCGCACCCGTTGCGAGGAAAACCAGCCGCGGCGAGGCGCTTTTGTCAACCATAGGTTGACTTTCGCGCCTCGCCAAGCCGAGCAGCGGCAGGAGGATCGTCATCGCGACGAGGGGCGAAGCGATCTCGATCGCCTTGGCGGCGGTGTAGGGCGTGCCGCCGGTGCGGGCGGCGGCATAGGCGAGGGCGGCGGCCCCGACGCCGGCGAGGATCGCGCTCTCGCGGCGACGCCAGAGCTGGGCGAGGCCGTAGAGGAAAAGCGCGAGGGCGAAGGCGACGCCGAGGTAGTAACCGGCGGCCGGCACCGCGCCGTCACCCGGAGCGAGGCGGAAGTCGCCGGAGGGCCAGATGCCGAGGGCCTCGAAGGGCGAGACCTGGCCGAAGAGGTTGCCGAGGCCGGGGCCGTTGGGGTCGAAGGTCTCGAAGCTGTGGAAGTCGAGCATGCGGCCGAGCTCGGGCAGGACTAGGACGGCGAAGGTGACCGCCGCTAGACCGAGCGCTCGGGCTGCGGGTCCTGTCACGGCAGGGGACCCCCCATGTCTTCCGGTAGCTGAAGCTTCCTCAGACATGGTCCCCCCTACCGTGCCACCCGCAGCAGAGAGGACTAGGAACAAGACCAAGGCGGGACCGAGCCAGATTAGGCTCGGGAAGCTGTAGGTGTACACGGCGCCTACTGCGATTAGGGCTGCTGGGACGAAGCGCAGTTGCAGACTCGCCCAGTCTCGTTGGGACTCGCGCAGCGCTAGGACGAAAGCGAGGAGGAAGAGGGCTTGGATCGTCTCCTTGAAGGCGCCTTGGGCGAAGTAGGAGGCGACCGCGTAGGCGAGGGCGACGAGGAGGGCGCCGGCGGTGCGGGGGATCGCGGGGAGGTCGCGGAAGGCGGCGAGCGCGGTGAGGGAGGCGAGGATCGCGACGGCGATGGTGAGGCCGCTGAAGCCCTGGACGAGGCTGACGCCGAGGCCCTTGTCGAGGGCGACGACGACCGAGTGCGGGCCGAGGGGGTAGCCCTGGTTCAACAGCTGCGAGGAGTGACCTTCGGCGAGGCGGTCGGCGGCCAGGAGGTGCTGGGACATGTCGGGGTTGAAGCTGGTGCCGAGGATCCCGAAGTGGCCTTCGACGGCGAAGGGAAGCGAGGCGGCGAGGAGGGCGCCAATGGCCACCGGCCAGCCGATGCGGAGTGCCTGTCCCAGACCAGTGTCACCTTCTTCCCCCCCACGCGGGAGGAAAGCGACACACCACGCCCCCGAGGCGACCGTCAGCACCAAGACGACCACCGCCGAGACCACCCCGTCCCCCGCCAGCCTCAC
>DATMBY010000018.1:0-5587 GCA_035558995.1 Solirubrobacterales bacterium | reverse complement strand
CTCCGGGTAGCCGCCGAAGGAGAGGCCGCGCTCGCGCTCGAGCCAGCGCATGAACTCGGTCAGCCGCGAGCGCTCGACCAGCTCGGCCGACGGCTCCCACAGCAGCTCCCCCGTCGCGGCGCTCACCGCCTCAGCCTATTGGCCGCCTGGCCCAGGATGCAGATGCCGGAGGTGGGATTCGAACCCACAAGCCCGCAAGGGCAATCGATTTTGAGTCGATCGCGTATGCCAGTTCCGCCACTCCGGCGCTGCCGGAAAGATAGAGCGAGGGGAGGGGAGGGACTAGGCCGGCTGCGGAGAGGAGGCGCCGGCGCCGTAATCCTCTCCCGAGCCGATCGGGCGCTCCTCCTCGACGTGCCACTCCTGGTTGAAGGCGTAGAGGGCGGCGGCGATGAGGACGATCTGCAGCAGGCCGAGGATCACCACCAGGACGCCGATCACGGAGGAGCTGAAGGCCGCTTCGTCGAAGCCGGCGCGGTCGCGGTTGAACCAGCTTTCGGCGCCGACCGCGCAGAAGATCGCGAGGATCATCGAGAGCGCCGCCGCCACCGGCAGGATGCCGCGGCTCCAGCGGGCGACCAGGAAGGCGAAGAAGGCGTAGAGGATCGCGTAGATCAGGCAGACGATCCCCATCCCGCCGCCGCCCTTCAGCAGCGACCAGCCGCCGAGGGTGATCAGCGCCGCGAGGACCGCCGTCGCCGCCAGCAGCAGCACGACGATGAACTTGGTCGTGACCGAGCTCGCTTTTTCCCGATTCGGCCGCCACAGTTCGTAGCCGGGCCTTAGCTCTCCTACCGCCACGGCTCCGATCATAGAATCTGTCGGCGACGCGGAGGCATTGCCCCCGCGTTAAGGGCCGGCCGGCCCGGCCACGCGGGCGTGGCGGAATTGGCAGACGCGCCAGGTTTAGGTCCTGGTGGACGAAAGTCCGTGGGGGTTCAAGTCCCTCCGCCCGCACTGAGAAGATCTTGCTGCTCGTCAGTCCCGTCCCGATCCAAGGAGAAGTCTTGTCCCGCACTACTCGCTTCGCCAAGCCGGTCCTGGTCGCCCTCGCCCTCGCCGTTCTCGCGGTCGCGATAAGCGCCTGCGCGATCTTCAAGGAAGGCTCGCTGCAGCTGAGCCAGCCCGGGGGGCTCGGTTCGGTCCGCGTCCACTTCGCACTCTGCACCGGAGGGGAAAACTCGCCGGAATGCCATCAGAACGAAGAAGCGGGAGCGTCCCAGTACATGCTGGGCATAGCTGTGCCGCCGGGCTGGTCCCCGCCGGCGACGATCACGGCGCAACCGGTCGACGGCGGTCAGCCGATCGTCTACTCACGCAACGACGAAGTGGCGAAAGAGATCGCCGAAGAACCCGGCGCCAACCCCGATAAACCTTGGCCGCCCGCCGGGACCGAAGGGATCGGATATCTCTCGGCGACCTTCGCCGAGGAAACGGGCGCGAGCCGCGAATGGACGGTGGACCTCGACCTCCCCCTCCCCGCCGCGGCTGACGGGGGCAGCTCGTCCCCGCAGTTCAAGGCCGCCATCGCAACCGGATGGCGCGGGGTCGACGGGACGCATCCGGCCGATCGACCGGTCGCCTGCATCGAGCTCGAACCGGGGCCCGAACCCGACAGCAGTGCCTGGTGCGAAGTCAACGAAGAAGGTGAGCTCGGCACCTCCGACCTCAAGATCGGGGCGCCTGCCCTGGCCGCAGTCTTCATCGGCGGCAAGGCAGAGATCGCCTTCCCGTTCGACTTCGCCAGCACCGGTTCGCCGCCGCCCGGATTCGGGCTTGCCGCCGCCTCGACGCTGGCGAACGCGACGCTGAAGCTCTCCAGCTCGACCTTCGAGCCCGGCCCGGCCAACCCCGACACCCATCGTTCGCCGGCGGGCTCGCGCAGCGTCACGGTGGCGGTGCCGAAAAACGCCAAGCCTGGCGTATATGACGTGACCTTGACGGCCACGACCGGGGCCGGCGACAGCGTCTCCCAAACCGCGAAGCTGAAGGTGACGAAGCCGACGCTGAAGCTCGGTGGGGTGAAGTTGAACAAAGCCAGGGGCACCGCGACCCTCGCGGTCAAGGTCCCCGGCGCCGGCACCCTGACGGTCGCAGGCAAGGGACTCGTCAAGGCGAAGAAGAAGGCCAAGAAGGCGAAGAAGCTGAAGATCACGGTCAAGGCCAAGGGCGCGAGCAAGGCCCAGCTCGAGCAGCTCGGCAAGCTCAAGGTCAAGGCCAAGCTCACCTTCAAGCCGACCTCCGGCGTCGCCGCAAAGAAGACCAAGAGCATCACCTTGAAGCAGACCTGACCGCTACGATCCACCCCCTGGGGCACTGGCCAAACTGGCTAAGGCACCGGTCTCCAAAGCTGGCAGTCGTCGTTGCCAGCCAGCCTTTTTCCAGCCGAATTATTTGGCTCTGTAGGCTGCAATCCGGCTCCCGAAGTCGGATTGCGGCAACACCGGCCAGAATCGGCGCGGAGTTCAACGCAGGTCAGCGAATGTCAGAAAAGGGCTGTTTCCGACCCCTTTCATTCCCC
Organism: Solirubrobacterales bacterium; assembly: GCA_035558995.1. Lineage (GTDB taxonomy): Bacteria > Actinomycetota > Thermoleophilia > Solirubrobacterales > 70-9 > VAYN01. Next base: position 3,066 of record DATMBY010000018.1, on the reverse strand, counting down.
TAGGCATTCCCCTGAGCGAAGATCTCAGCGCTAGCCTGAGCCGGTGGCAGATCGCGCTCCAGACGGCCGGCTCAAGGATTGGGCAGACCTTGACAAGATGGGCTGGGAGAGCCTGCTGATCGGCAACGGTATGTCGATCAACGTTTCCCCCCGCTTTGCCTACGACTCGCTCTATAAGGAGGCCTGCAAAGACTTCGACGGCAGCCTCGACCGCGAGGACATCGCGATCTTCGAGGAGTTCGATACGACCAACTTCGAGGTCGTGCTGGCGAAGCTGCGCGACGGCATTTCGCTGGCGGACGTCCTCGGCCGCAGCCGCAAGCCCTATCGGGAACGGTTCCGCAGCGTGCAAGCCGCGCTGGGCGCCGCAGTGCGGCGGGTCCACCTCGAGTGGACCGAGGTTCCATCGGAGACGCTGGCGGCGATCAAGGTAGAGCTGCGCCGCTACGACGCCATCTTCAGCACGAGCTATGACCTGTTGATCTACTGGTCGATCGGCTACAACGAGAACTACGGGCGCTTCTGCGACTGCTTTTGGGGGAACAACCGCAATGAGTTCGATCCTGATGACTGCGACATCTTCCCGAACGCGCGCCCCGTCTACTACATGCACGGTGCCCTCCACCTGATCGTCGAGGGATCGGGCGTCACCAGGAAGTTGACGAAGTCGGGACAGACGCTGCTCGACCAGTTCGGCAAGCCGATCGCGAATGATCCGGAGGCGCGGCCTCTCCTCATCACGGAGGCGTCTCCTCGTGACAAGTTGCGGGCGATCGAGGGCAACGACTACCTCGCTTTTGCCTACGAGCAGCTCCAGGAGACGGAGGGTCCTCTCGTCGTCTTCGGTCATGCGCTCGGTGACCAGGACCGACACTTGATCGACGCCATCAACGCAAATCCCGAGCGGCCGGTGGCGATTTCGATGCGAAAGAAATCAAAAGGGAAGCTGCGCGAACAGCAGTCGGACATCTACGGCAAGCTACGGGCCAGCGCAAGCGATATCTACTTTTTCGATGCCGCCACCCATCCCCTCGGCTCACCTGAGCTCACCGTTGCAGCGGAGCGCAGCCGATTTCTTAGACGTGTAGCCAAGGGCCGAGCTTGACTACGTGACAGGGCCTCTGATCGAGCTCATAACCCGAACCAGGTTCGAATCTCTGCCCCCGCTATGGGACGGAAACCCGGGCGTGTCGAATGCTCGAGGGTGCCCTTAAAGGGGAGACGATTTGAGGAGAGTGCCGCTCTCCGGAGGAGTGCAGAACAGTTTGGTGACATCCTCCTCCAGGATGACCCGCCGCTTCGCCCACACATGGGCAAAGCGGCGGGTCGAAAAGCTGGCGAATCTAACAGGATGCCCAAGAGGCCACATATACAGCTCTCGCCTTGTCGTTCCAGTCTAGCCCGTAGTTACCCGCACCACCCGCTTGGTGGCATCGTGCTAAGCCCGAGCCGTCTTTATGTCCATTGATATATGAGACGTTACCTCGGTTGTTGTAAAACGAGGAAGCTTCATCCATGAATCCATACGGCTCCAAACTCTGCCAGTAGCCGACACTTGCAAACTGGAGACGCCGACCGCTGAAGTTCGCGTGCTCCCAGAGACAAAAGTACTGCGATGGACAGTCAGAGATTCCAAAGGCCGAGACGGGATCAAACAGCTGAACTCCGTCGGAATAGGTGGTCAATGAGCCTTCCGGAGACACGGTCGTACTGACCTCCGTCACTTCTGCCGAAGGCGACGAAGAAGCGGCCGGGACTTCGGCAGCCGATGCTACGCCGCAAAGAGCCAAGAATGCGAGGCTCGACATGAGAAATAGCCGTACTATCTTCATTCGATTCTTCCTTTGAGTATGTGCTGGTTGATGGCCTGGTCCGGTCAATGGGACCGGCCACTTCTTGTGCATTCCGGGGTGTTCCCTGAAATGGAGGGTGCCCCGATTTCCTCCGACGCTGGACTCCACCGGGTGACCGTCGCCGGTCCGATCCAAGAAAGGCACGCACGTTTGGCGGCACCGGAAACGGTGTGTTGCCTCTGCGCTTCCCACACCTGGATCGAGTGAGAGGAAGCTAATGCACAAGAGTCGAATGTTCAAGAGATCTCGCGGAAAACTCTCGTGTCAGTACGGATTGTGGGAAACGTGCCAATAAGAACTGACGTGTAGTAGACGAATGATCTAGACGGACTCATCAGGGTGGCAGACGGAGGTCTACGAAGGCGATGGCGAAAGTGTCATTGTCTTACCATCGTCTCGCCGCGAGGCCACACTGTTCGGTTTCGAAGTCGAGGGTGGGGACAGCCCTTCGACAAGATCACCTCGCCCGGCGACGCCGTTGCGAGACCTGCCTCAACGGCGTCGGAGTCTGCTCCAAACCGCGAACGTCCTGGCCCGACCTTCCAGCATCAACAGGGGCTGCCGAGCCGGCAGCCCCTGTTGAAGGACGGCCGCAACCACAGAGCTATGGACCTGCCCTGGCTTCAGGGTTCGGGGCTCCCTGATGGCGCATAGGTATTCCAATCAATTTGCGGCCCCGGATGAGACGAGTCATCAACGAGTTGTCCGCCTATCTCCTTTCCGGTCGCATCGAAGGCGATGACTTCGATTGGCCCGCGGCTCGGTTCCGCGAGCAAGACGAAGCCCCCGTCGACTTCAGAAACCCGGAGCGGCGGCCCGGAGGCATAGGTGAGCTCGACACTGCTCACCGACCGAGCAGCGATTCCGAACAGTGGAACCTGGTTCTGAGAGTCAGCGTGTTGCATTGCCCCTGGACCAAGCACATGCAATGGGGCATCGCCGAGTTCCGCCGCGCTTTCATAGCCCATTCCGACACCCGTGTCGCCGAGCTCGAAACCCAGGCCGCCGTCGGCGCCGATGTACGCATAGAGTTTGTAGCCGCCAGCTTCGGCGATCACTCGCGGTTCCTTGGCGGAGTAGTGGTCGTAAAGGTATTCGGGGGCTGCTTCACCCGAGCCGAGAGGCGTGCCAGGAGCATCGGCATGATCGCCGCCTAGCCAACCGGAGAAAACGTCGCCGACGCTTCCCCCCGTTTCTTCGATCGCCGCCCGGG
>DATMBY010000017.1:0-4590 GCA_035558995.1 Solirubrobacterales bacterium | reverse complement strand
AGGTGGTCGAAGGCCTGCTCGGTGATCAAGGTCGAGAGGTTGGCGCCGACGCCGCCGTGGGGCCAGCCCTCCTCGACGATCACGGCGCGGTTGGTCTTGCGGACCGAGGCGAGGATCGTGTCGAGGTCGAGCGGGCGCAGGGTGCGGGGATCGATCACCTCGGCGGCGACGCCGTGCTCGTCGGCGAGCTGGCCCGCCGCGGCCTCGGCCACCTGGGCCATCTTGAGGACGCCGACGATCGTCACGTCGGAGCCCTCGCGCCGCACCGCGGCTTCGCCGAACTTCAGCGGTCCGGCGCCGTCCTCGTCGGCCTCGGGCACCTCGCCGCGGGTCCCGTAGAGGGACTCGTGCTCGATGAAGATGACCGGGTTGTCGTCGCGGATCGCCGCCTTCAGCAGCGCCTTGCCGTCGGCCGGGGTCGAGGGGCAGGCGACGAGCAGACCCGGCACCTGCAGGAAGAGCGCCTCGAAGCTGTGCGAGTGGGTGGGGCCGAGCTGGTGGCCGCCGCCGCCCGGCATCCGGATCACCATCGGCACCTTCGCCTGGCCGTTGAACATGTAGGGGATCGCGGCGGCGTGGTTGACGATCTGGTCGAGCGCCAGGAGGCTGAAGTTGACCGTCATCAGCTCGACGACCGGCCGCAGCCCGTTCATCGCCGCGCCGACGCCGGTGCCGACGATCGTGTTCTCGGAGATCGGCGTGTCGCGGACGCGGCGCTCGCCGAACTCCTCCAGCAGACCCTCGGTCACCTTGAAGGCGCCCTGGAAGACACCGACGTCCTCGCCCATCACGAAGACCGCCTCGTCGCGGCGCATCTCCTCGGCCATCGCGTCGCGCAGGGCTTCCCGCATCCGCAGCTCCGCCATCAGCCCTCATCCCCCTCGTTGATCGCGCCCTCGGCGTCCGGCTCGTCGCCGACCTCGCGCTCGGCCGAGACCCGCGGCTCGACCCCCTCCTGCGCGTCGCCGTGGGTCGCCGGGTTCGGCCGCTGCTCCTCGCCCTGCCCAGCGTAGGCGGCTCCGGCCTCGGCCAGCTCGCGCGCCGCCGCTGGCATCTCCGCCTCGTCCTCGCCGCGGTGCGGCTCCGGGCTGCGCTCGTCGATCGCGTACCAGCCGCCCGGCTCGGTGTGCGCGTAGAGGCTTTCGTACATCGTGTCGAGCGGGGGCTCGGGCGAGGCCTCCGCGAACTCCACCGTCGCCTTGACCGCCTCCTCAGCGGCGGCGCGCGCCTGCTCGACCTCGCGCTCGCCCAGCACGTCGGCCTCGCGGCAGCGCCGCGCGAACTGCTCGATCGGGTCTTTCTCCTGCCACTCCTCGACCTCCTCGCGCTCGCGGTAGACCTCGGGGTCGGCGGCGGAGTGGCCTTTGTAGCGGTAGGTAAAGGCCTCGAGCAGGGTCGGCCGCTGCTCCTCGCGCGCCTGCCGCAGCCCCTCGGCGACGCCCTCGCGGACCGCGACCACGTCCATCCCGTCGAGCCGGCGGCCGGGGATCCCGTAGCCCTCGGCCTTCTTCGAGAGGTCGGTCTGGGCCGAGTGGCGCTCGACCGAGGTCCCCATCCCGTAGAGGTTGTTCTCGACCATGAACAGGACCGGCAGCTTCCACAGCGCCGCCAGGTTCATCGTCTCGCCGAAGTTGCCGGTGTTGGAGGCGCCGTCGCCGAACATGCAGACGGTGACCGCGTCTTCGCCCTTGTACTGGGAGGCGAGACTGAGGCCGGCGGCGATCGGCAGGTTGCCGCCGACGATCCCGTAGCCGCCCATGAACCGCTTCTCGGCGTCGAAGATGTGCATGCTGCCGCCGCGACCGCCGCTGGTCCCGTCGACGCGGCCGAACAGCTCCGCCATCACCCGCCGCGGCTCGGTCCCGCGGGCGATCGCGTGGCCGTGGGTGCGGTAGGTGCCGATCAGGAAGTCTTCTGGGCGCATGACCGAGGTGGTGCCGACGATCGTCGCCTCCTCGCCGATCCCCAGGTGCAGGAAGCCGCCGGCTTTGGCCCGTTGGTACTGCCGCCCCGCCTCTTCCTCGAAGCGGCGGATCAGCGCCATCCGCGCGAGCAGCTCGTAACAGGTGGCGGCGTCAGGCAGATCAGCCATCGAGTTCACAGTAGAGGACTACCCGTCGCGGCCCGACGAGGCGCCTTAGGGGACCAGGAGGACACTAAAGCGCCTCGAGTTCTCTAGTGCGCCGCCGCCTCCACCGCATCCTCGAGGCGGTCGTCGCCCCAGAAGACCTCGTCGCCGACGACCACCGCCGGCACGCCTTCGACGCCGAGGTCGCCGGCGCGGTCGGTCGCCTCGCGCAGCGCCTCTTTGACCCCCGCGGTTTCGACCGCTTTCAGCAGCGCCCGCGGGTGCAGCTCGCAGGCGGCGCCGGCGATCATCACGTTGTCGACGTCGGTCAGGTCGCGGCCGGCGGCGAAGGCCTGGCGGAAGCCGGCGAGGGAGAAGGAGACGGCGCGGCCGGTCTGCTTGGCGAAGGTCGCGGCCCGCATCGCGACCAGGGTGTTCCCCGGCCACGGCTTCGGCCAGGCGATCGGCGGCAGCCCGTACTCGGCGGCCCGCCGCTCGATCTCCGCCATCCCTTCCGCCCGCCCCTCCGTCTCCGCCCACGACCCCCGGTCGAACCGACGGAACAGCCCTCCGAGCAGGACCGGCTGCCACTCCGGCTGCTCCAGCTCCGCCTCGGCGAAGAGCCCGCTGATCCGCTCGGCCGAGAGGTACGCGTAGGGCGAGCCGAGGTCGTAGTAGAAGGTGGCGCGGCTCACGCGACTAGGCGTGAATCGCCCAGCCGTCGACCGCACGGGCAGCATCCAGGACCGCCTCGGACACCGTCGGGTGCGGGTGCACGATCCGGCTCAGCTCCTGGTAGCCGCCCTCGAGCGCCATCGTCGCGACCAGCTCGGCGATCATGTCGCAGGCGCGGTTGCCGACGACGTGGGCGCCGAGGACCTCGCCGTACTTGGCGTCGACGACGAGCTTGACGAGGCCGTCTTTGTCGTCGTAGACGATGCCGGCGCCCTCGCCGGAGATTTTCTGCTTGCCGACCTTGACCTCGTGGCCGGCCTCCTTGGCCTGCGCCTCGGTGAGGCCGACGCTCGCCACCTGCGGCTGGCAGAAGGTGGCGCCGACCATCAGCTCCTGGTCGACCGGGTGCGTCTCCACCCCGGCCGCGGCCTCGACGGCGACGACGCCCTCCTCGGAGGCCTTGTGGGCGAGCGCCTTGCGGTTGACCAGGTCGCCGATCGCGAAGACCTTCTGGTTCGTGGTCCGCCCGTACTCGTCGACCTTGATCTTGCGGCCGCCCTCCTCCAGCTCGACCCCGGCCTCCTCCAGCCCCAGCCCCTCGGTGTCGGGGGCGCGGCCGCCGGCGATGCAGAGGTAGTCGACCTCGGCGCTGCTGTCGCCGTAGGTGAACTTGACCGAGGACTCGCCGGCCTCGACGTTCTCCACCGGCGCCCCGGTCGAGATCTCGATCCCCTGTTTCTTGAAGACGCGTTCGACGACGCGGGCGATGTCCTTGTCCTCGGCGGGGAGGATCTGGTCGAGCATCTCGATCAGCAGCACCTCGGTCCCGAAGCGGGCGTAGGCGGAGGCGAGCTCGGCCCCGGAGGCGCCGGCGCCGACGACGGCGATCCGGTTCGGACGCTCGGGCAGCGACCAGGCGCCCCAGGTTTCGACCACGCGGCCACCGAACTCGACGCCGGGGATCGGAAGCGCCACCGAGCCGGTCGCGAGGGTCACCGCCTTCGCCTCGTAGACCTCGTCGCCGACCTTGACGTTGCCGTCACCGGTCAGCGAGGCGTCGCCGTGGATGAACTCGATCTTGTTTTTCTTCCACAGCCCTTCGACCCCGCCGGAGAGCGTCGCCGAGACGTCCTCGCGCCGTTTGTGCAGCGCGGACCAGTCGAGCTGGACGTCGTTGCCGACGACTCCGAGCTCGGCGGAGCTCTGCGCCTCGTGGAAGATCTCGGCCGTCCGCAGCACCGTCTTCGCCGGGATGCAGGCGTAGTTGAGGCAGCGGCCGCCGGCTTTGTCGCGCTCGACGACCGCGGTCTTCTGGCCCAGCTGGGCGGCGCGGATTGCGGCGACGTACCCGCCTGGGCCCCCGCCGATGACGATCTGGTCGAAGGAGTCGGCCATGCGTCCTGAGCCTATAGAAGGCGGCTTTTGGGCATGGTGAGGATGCTCACTGGCGCTCTCGATTCGGCATCTGGATCCGCGCCATCGCCTTGACCATGAAGTAGAAGAAGGTGCCGGCGACCGCGAGCAGGGCGAGCGTGCCGAGGATCTGGCCGGCGCTGGAGGCGCCGACGACGAGGCCGAAGAAGGCGCTGAAGAGGACGATCACGAGGATCAGCTGGAAGCCGAGCACGGCCCAGTAGCGGGCGTGCCACATCCCCCAGGCCATCGCGCCCATGATCGCCGTCGGCGCCACCACCTGCGCCAGGTTCGGCTTCGACCCGTTGACGTCCCCGCCGGCGAGGTAGGCGACGACGATCGAGAGCGCGATCAGGGCGGCGACGACGGCGCCGACCGTGACCACGGTCGGGCGCTCGCCTTCGGCCAGCGGCTCGAGCGCTTCCCGGGCTTCA
>DATMBY010000016.1:0-6434 GCA_035558995.1 Solirubrobacterales bacterium | reverse complement strand
CTCCCTCCTACGGCTTCGTCCCTCGGGCGCTGCGGCCTGGGGGCTATCCGACTTTGCGGCCTTTAACGCGGCCCGTGCGCTATTGAGGGGCTAGCCGTGGAGGCCGGGGACTGGGGTGCCGTATTTGACGGTGGCGCAGTTGTAGGGGGCGGGGTCGAAGGAGTCGGTGATGGCGCGGCCCTCGGGCTCGCCGGTGCCTGCGATTTCCTTCGTTTCGGTTTTGCCACCTTTGCCTTTGACCTTGACTTTCCGCGGGGGCTGGCCGCGGCCGCACTGGATCGAGAAGTCCTTGACGCCGTCGCGGGCGTCGATGATGTCTTCGCCGCCCATGCCGTAGAAACGGTCTTCACCGGGCTGGCCGAGCATCGCGTTGGGGCCGCTGTCGCCGATCAGGACGTCCCAGTCGAAGGAGCCCTCCATGTCCTCGTCAGTCGGCGAGAGGTGGACGTGCTTGCAGCCCTTGACGGTCGTGACCCAGGCCGCGTGCGCCATGAAGGAGACGACCAGGAGGCCGGGATGGGCCTGGGTCTCGGCGAAGGAGGCGTCGTCGCGGCCGGGGCCGCCGACCAGCGCGCCGCCGGCACAGCCGCCGCCGGCCGCCAGCAGGTCGCCGCTGCCTTCGCCGTAGAGGAAGGTCGGGCCGGGAAGGCCGCCGACGAGGCCGTCGGCGCCATCGCCGCCGTAGAGCTTGTCCGCCCCCGGCCCGGACTCGACCAGGTCGTCCTCGGGGCCGGCGTGGATCGTGTCGTTGCCGAAGCCGCCGGCGAAGCGGACGCTGCCGATCGACTCCAGCGTCCCTTCGACACGGAGGCTGTCGTTGCCGGGGCCGAGGTCGGCCATCAACCAGCGGCCGGGGCCGTTGGCGGGACAGGAGACGGTGGTGGTGCTGTGCGGCGCGTGGGTGCAGCCGGGGCCGATCGCGACGCCTTTCTTCGCGGTGACGCCGAAGGTCTGGGTCGCTTCGTCGAAGGCGACGACGAACTGGTCACGGCCGCCGCCGCCGACCACCTGCAGGCCGGCGCCGCCGCCCGGCGTCGGGTTGAGCTGAACGTAGGCGGAGCCGCTCGGCGCCGGCTCCTTGCCGCAGGAGCCGGTCCGCCCTTTCGCGCCCTCGCAGCCGTCGCTGCCCTGGCCGCCTTCGAGCAGGTCGGCCCCGCCGCCGCCGACGAGGTGGTCGTCGCCGAGACCGCCGGAGATCACATTGGCCTGCGGGTTGCCGATCAGCGTGTCGCGGAAGGCCGAGCCTTCGAGGCTCTCGAAGCCGAAGAGCTTGTCGTGGCCGTCGCCGCGGGCCTTGTGCTCCTTCAGGGAGACCCAGACGCCGCTGCCCTTGCCGCCGGCCCTCGCGGTCGCGAACGAGGCGATGTCCCCCGCCCCGGCGCCGCCGGACATGCGGTCGTAGCCGTAGTCGCCGTGGACGAGGTCTTCGTCACCGGGCCCGCCGTTGACGATGTCGATCCCGAGGTCGCCGGCCACCTCGTCGCGGTCGCCCGGCCCGCCGACGATCTTGTCGTCGCCGAGGTTCCCGTTCACCTGGTCCTCGTCGCCGGCGTCGCCGTAGACCTCGTCGTTGCCACGGCCGCCGTGCATCTCGTCGGTTCCCGGCCCGCCGCAGATCAGGTCGTTGCCGAGGCTGCTGAAGACGACGTCGTCGCCCTTGCCGGCCTCGATCACGTCGCGCTCGGGCGTCCCCCGGATCAGATCGTTGCCGTCGGTGCCGACGATCTCCGCTTGTCTGCCGTGGCAGCGCGGCACGTCGTCCCCTTCGTTGTCGGCCGCGCTGGCGATCGCCGCGAAAGCGGCGGATGCCAGCAGAAGCAAAGCGATGACCCCCCGGAAGCGACTCACGAGGGCGGGATCGTATTGGTCATGCCCGACCTAACCCGCGTCGGGGCGAAAAGCTTCAGGCGCTGCGGATCAGCTTCTTGTTGACGAACTCGTCCGCCCCGTAGCGGCCCAGCTCGCGACCGAAGCCGGAGCGCTTGAAGCCGCCGAAGGGCAGCTCCGGGGCGTCGGCCCCGACCAGGTTGACGTAGACCATCCCGGCTTCGATCCGGTCGGCGACCCGCTCCGCCTGCTCCTTGTCGGTCGTCATCACGTAGGACCCGAGCCCGAACGGGGTCTGGTTGGCGAGCTCCACCGCCTCCTCCTCGGAGGAGACCTTGTAGACCTGCGCCACCGGCCCGAAGAACTCTTCCTGGGAGGCCTCGTCGCCCGGCTCGATCCCGGTGAGGATCGTCGGTTCGAAGAAGTTGCCGTCGCGGTTGCCGCCGACGACGACCTCGGCCCCGTTTGCGATCGCCCGCTTGACCTGGTCCTCGAGCCGGTCTGCCGCGGTCTGCGAGGAGAGCGGCCCGACCTCGGTGTCCTCCGCCGTCGGGTCGCCCGGCTTCGCCCCGCCCAGCTGCTCCTTGAACTTCTCGAGGAAGTCGTCGTAGAGCTCGTCGACGACGATGAACCGCTTCGCCGCGTTGCAGGACTGGCCGGTGTTGTCGAGCCGCGCTTCGGCCGCCGCCGTCACCGCTTCGTCGAGGTCGTCGGTGCCGAGGAGGATGAAGGGGTCGGAGCCGCCCATCTCGAGCACGACCTTCTTCAGGTTGCGGCCGGCGATCTCCGCCACCGCGGAGCCGGCGCGCTCCGAGCCCGTGACCGAGACCCCGTGCACGCGCGGGTCGGCGATCACCCACTCGATCTGCTCGTTGGTCGCGTAGACGTTCTCGTAGCACCCCTCCGGGAAGCCGGCGTCGTCGAAGATCCGCTGCATCGCCTCCGCCGATTCCGGGCACTGCGGCGCGTGCTTGAGCAGGATCGTGTTGCCGATCACCAGGTTCGGGCCGGCGAAGCGGGCCACCTGGTAGTAGGGGAAGTTCCAGGGCATGATCCCGAGCAGGACGCCGAAGGGGCTGCGGCGGATCACCGCGCTGCCCTCGCCTTCGGAGAGCTCGATCGGCTCGTCGGCCATCAGATCCTCGGCGTTGTCGGCGTAGAAGCCGTAGATCATCGCCGCGAAGTCGACCTCCATCAGCGCCTGCTCGATCGGCTTGCCCATCTCGCGGACGACGATCTCGGCCAGCTCCTCGCGCCGCTCGGAGTGCAGCTCAGAAACCTTGCGCACCAGCGCCGCGCGGTCGGCCACGGAGGTCGAAGCGGGCCAGGTCTTCGAAGCCTTGTCGGCCCGGTCGATCGCGGCGCGAAGCTCCTCGTCGCTGATCTCCGGGTACTCCTTGACGGTCTCGCCGGTGGCCGGGTTGACAACTGCGTAGGTGCTCATTCGACTCCCCCCGTATGGATGCTCGTTTCCAAAGTTCGCTCTACCCCTTGACGGCCTGTTCCAGCCCGAGGGCGTCCTCGGCCGCCACGTACTCCATCCCTACTCCCTCGGCCACCGCCGGGTGCGTCACCTTGCCGCCGGCGACGTTGACCCCGAGCCGCAGCCCAGGATCGTGCCGGATCGCCTCGGCGACGCCGTGGTCGGCGAGGGCGATCGCGTAGGGCAGGGTCGCGTTGGTGAGGGCGTGGGTCGAGGTGATCGGCACCGCGCCGGGCATGTTGGCGACGCAGTAGTGGGTGATCCCGTCGACCTCGAAGGTCGGTTCGCGATGGGTCGTCGGCCGCGAGGTCTCGAAGCAGCCGCCCTGGTCGATCGCGACGTCGACCAGGACCGCGCCCGGCTTCATCAGCGCCAGCTGCTCGCGGCGGATCACGTAGGGCGCCCGCGCCCCGTGCACGAGCACGGCGCCGATCACCAGGTCCGCCTGCGGCAGCATCTCCTCGATCGCCAGCGTCGTCGAGTAGACGGTCGAGCAGCGACCGCCGAAGTCGACTTCGAGCTCCCGCAGGCGGTCGATCGAGCGGTCGTAGACGAAGACGTCGGCTTCCATCCCGATCGCGATGAAGGCGGCGTTCATCCCGACGACGCCACCGCCGATCACCATCACGTTGGCGGCGGCGACGCCGGGCACCCCACCCAGCAGGATCCCCCGGCCTCCCATCGGCTTCTCCAGCATGAAGGCGCCGGCCTGGGTCGCGATCTTCCCCGCCACCTCGCTCATCGGCGCCAGCAGCGGCAGCCGCCCGCGGGCGTCCTCGACGGTCTCGTAGGCGATCGCGGTGACGCCGGCGCCGCAGAGCCCGCGCGTCTGCTCGGGGTCGGGCGCCAGGTGCAGGTAGGTGAAGAGCAGCTGCCCCGGCCGCAGCATCTCGATCTCGCTCGGCTGCAGCTCCTTGACGTGGAGGATCATCTCCGCCGCCTCGAAGACGTCGGCGGCGTCGGGGACGATCGTCGCCCCCTGCGCCTCGTAGGAGGCGTCGGTGATCGCGCTCCCCTCGCCCGCCCCCGCCTGGACCAGCACGTCGTGCCCGTGCTCGGACAGTTCCCGGACCCCGGCCGGCGTGACGGCGACGCGGTACTCGTCGGACTTGATCTCGGTCGGAACTCCAATCTTCATGCGACCAGCTCCCTCGCTCGCAGGGCCAACCAGAACTCGATGCGGTCGTGGGCGCGCGAGAGGTCGCGGCCCGTCAGCTCTTCCACCTTGCGCATCCGGTAGCGCAGGGTGTGGCGATGGCAGTAGACCTGGCGGGCCGCCCGCTCCCACTGGCCGTTCTGCTCGATGAAGGCCTCCAGCGAGCGCAGCAGCTCGCCGCCGTACTCCTCGTCGCCACGCTCGATCGGGCCGAGGACGCTGTCGCAGTAGAGGTCGAGTGCGTCGTCGTCCTGGATCGAGAGCAGCAGGGTGAAGGCGCCGAGGTCGCGCCAGGAGGCGACCTCCGGGGCGGAGCCGTTGTCGAAGGCGGTCGCCTCCAGGGCGCAGCGCGCCTCGTGGAAGGAGTGGCGGAGGCGGTCCGGCGGGGCCGGGCGGCTGGCGGCGGCCCGGACCGCGCCGCGCTCGCGGGCGAGTTCGCGCCGCGCCTCCGTCGCCACCTCGACCGCGTCGCGATCGGCGCAGTCGACCACGGCGCAGAGCACTTCCCGGCCGCCGGCGCTGTGGGGGGCGACCACGCCTGAGCAGCCCTCGGCGGCAAGCGCCGCTTCCAGCGACGCGGCCGCCTCGCCGGGGTCGTCGAGCTGGAAGACGAGGACCGCGGCTTCCTCACCGATCCCGAAGGGCTCGAGCCGGCGGCGCAGCTCGGCCGGGTCCATCCGCCCGCCGAGGGCGGCGGCGAGGACGTCGCCCGCGAGCCGCCGCTCGGTCTCCCGCGCGACCCGGCGCCGCATCAGCTCCAGCGCCACCACCGCCACCGCCTGCTGCAGGATCAGCCGCTCGAAGTCGCCGAGGCCGCCGGAGTCGCGGACGATCACGACCCAGGCCTGCGGCGGGCCGCCGCCGGGGGAGATCACCGGGTGGGCCAGCGCCCGCCCGGCGACGTTCGGGTGCGAAGGGACGAAGGGGTGGCCGTCGCCGGCGTGGCTCAGCGCTTCCTTGCGGATCGTCGCGATCGCCTCGGCCGAGAGCTGGCGGCGGAATCCCTTGCCCGCCAGTCGCTCGCCGCGGCCGTCGAGGACGGCGACGGTCCCCCCGACCGCCGAGGCGACGGTGGCGGCGATTTCCTCCAGACCCCGCTCCTCCAGGACCAGGCGCTCCAGCCGCCGCTGCACCGCGATCCCCCGCTGCAGAACCTCGTACTGCTCGTTGACGAGGCGGGCGAAGGCTTTCTCCGTGATCGCGATGAACGGCGTCGAGTAGGGCACCTCGAAGAGCGGGAACTCGTGCTTCTCGGCCTCGTCGACCAGCGCCTTCGGCAGCGACTTGTGGTTGAAGCCGGTCCCGAAGCCGAGGCCGGCGAGGTTGCGGTCGGCGAGGATCCGGATGAAGGCCCGCTGCTTGGCGGCGCTGTCGAGCGGGATCCCGGTGGTCAGCATCAGCTCGCCGCCCGAGAGCCACGGGGTCGGGTCGGCGAGCTCGGAGATGTGGACCCAGCGCACCGGCGCCGCGGCCGCGTCAGCGCCGGCCGCGAGCTCGAGGTCGAGCTCGTCGAGCAGGCTCTGGACGGTGAGCACCGCCGCCCCCTTTAGAGCGACGACCGCCGTCGGGGTTCCGCGGACGAGCCCTTGCGCGAGCCGCCGACCACCCGATCCCAGGCCTCGCCGAGGACCGAGTGCAGCACGTCGTGGATCTCTTCGAACTGCTCGGTGTCGGCGATCAGCGGCGGCGACAGCTGCACCACGGGGTCGCCGCGGTCGTCGGCCCGGCAGATCAGCCCGCGCTTGTAGAGCTCACCGGAGAGGAAGCCGCGCAGCAGTTCCTCGGACTCCTCGTCGTTGAAGCTCTCTTTCGTTTCCTTGTCTTTGACCAGCTCGACCGCGTGGAAGTAGCCGGCGCCGCGCACGTCGCCGACGATCGGCAGCTCGTGCAGGGACTCGAGCATCTGCCGGAACTCGCCCTCTTTGCGCAGCACGTGCCCGCAGAGGTCCTCCTGCTCGAAGACGTCGA
>DATMBY010000015.1:0-17689 GCA_035558995.1 Solirubrobacterales bacterium | reverse complement strand
CTGGAGGCTGGCAGGGCGTAGGTGGCGGGGGAGGGGGTCGGCACCCCTCCTCCGGAATTGACCTCCCCTCCGCTGCGCTCCGGGGAGAACTTGCTGCGGCTACGCCGCAAACATCAGATTGCATATCGCCGAACATTCCTGCGGAGGGGTGCCGACCCCCTCTACAACACGCACTTTCAGGACGGCCCAGTCGCCGCAGCTTTCCCACCCCCGTCCTGGCAATGGGCGTCCTTCAGGAACTGTCGCAGGAGGAGTGGGTGCCCCTCTCGCGACCGGCGTCCTGTTCCTGGCACAGATCACTCAGCGAGAGAAGCTCACTTAAAGGCCAGGAACCCAGGGAGCGAGAGGGGCACCCACTCCTCCCCAACCAGCAGCTATGGATCGATTTCCAGGCGTTTAATCAAATAATTTGACTTAGCGCAGAGATCCTGTCTATGCTGCCGCTGCGCTTGAGCAATCAGGGTTTGCTCTTGGGCAGGGACGACATAGCTAGCACCCGTGCCTTAATCGGTTAAAGGGTTGGCGTTGTAAGCCAAAGATCCGGGTTCGAGCCCCGGCGGGTGCATTTCGAACAAGTCAATTCGAAGGCAGAAGGTTCGGAATCACAGCTATGGGCGAGAACATCTTCAACAGGTTCGACGAGGTCGCGGCAGGCGAGAGCGGCACGGCTCTGTGGGCGGCGCGGGCGCCGTACCGGCCGGAGCCGGGCTTCGACCTGATGCTGATCCCGCGGCTGCCGAAGGGCAGCGACTGGCGCGAGAGCGAGGAGGCGAAGGCGGCGCTCGACCGGATCGAGGCCGAGCCGTGGGTCGCCTCGATCGATCGCGAGGGCAGGCAGCCGACCGTCAGGCTGAGCGACGAGTGGATCGAGTCGCAGGGCGAGGCGATCAGGTCCGGCTCCCAGGGAGAGGCCGATCTCGCCGACATGGCCGCCGAGAACCGTTACGCCGTCTACTTCTGGGGCGCCAACACGACCAAGGCCCTGCATATCGGCCACCTCCGCAACCTCGCCGTCGGCGCCGCGATCGCCGGGGCGCTGAAGCAGGCCGGGGCGCGGGTCGAGAACCGCAGCCTGATCTGCGACGTCGGCCGCAGCATGGGCGAGGCGATGGCCGGTGTCGCCACCCGCGCCGGCGAGGACTCCGGCCCCGACGCTGACGAGAAGTCAGACCACTTCGTCGGCTTCTGCTACGCCGACTACGTCACCGCCAGCCGCAACGGGGGAGGCGGCGACGACGGCGCCGAGGACTCGGTCGCGCGCGAGTCGACGCAGTACAACGACAAGGCCGACGAGCTGATGATGCGGGTCCTCGAGGGCGACCAGAAGGCGCTGGAACTGTGGTCGCGGACGCGCTCCTGGGTGGTCTCGGGCCAGCGCAAGACGCTCGCCAGTCTCGGGATCACCTTCGACAGGGTCATCTACGAGTCCGACTTCCTGCCGGAGGTGCGCGAGTTCGCCAACAAGGGCCTTGCCGAAGGCACGCTGACCAAGCGCTGGGGCGACGACATGGTCATGTACGAGACCGAACGCGAGGAGCTGGAAGAGATGCCGTTGGTCCGCTCCGACGGGCTGCCGACCCAGCACATGCGGGCGCTCGCCTACTGGGCCGCCGCCGACGAGCTCGACGACGTGATCTCGATGCAGGTCTGCGGCAACGAGTGGGTCGCCCACGTCACCTGCCGCCGCAAGCTGATCGACGAGATGGGGCTGACCAACGGCAACGGCAACGGCTCGGCCCGCGGGGGAGGGCCGCCGACCTACGACATCTTCCACGGCATGGTCGCGCGGGAGAACGAATCGATCAGCTCCTCGAAGAAAGGGGCGCTGCTGATCGACGAGCTGGTCGAGTGGCTCGAGGACGAGCTGAAGCGGAACCCGGAGCTGGCCGAGGAGATGGCGCGCCACCCGCACCCCGAGTCGGTGCCGGCCCAGGTCGCGCTCGGCTACTTCCTCCTGCAGCCGACGACCAAGCAGGTCAGGTTCGGCAAGGAGAAGCTTATGGTCGAAGGAAAAGGGAGCCTTGGCTGGGACCTGGCGCGCGCCCAGGCCCACCACGCATCCAGCGAGATCGAGGGCGAGCGCCCGGCGCAGGACCCGGACTACCGCTTCGCCGTGGTCCAGTCCGAGCACTACCGGGTGCACCTGCGCAGCGCCGTCGAGGAGTTCGACGTCGCTCCGCTCTCCAAGTACCTCTCCCACTTCGCGCGCTGGTACAGGGAAGACGAGCGCGCACCGGAGGTCGAGGCGGTCGTGCAGCCGGTGCTCGAGCAGGGCCTGCGCGGCCTGGGACTAGAGGGAGCCTGACGTGAAAACGCTTTTGGTCGACAACCACGATTCCTACACCTACAACGTCTTCCACCTGCTGGCCGCGGCCTCGGGCGAGGAGCCGATGGTGGTCAACAACGACGCGGTCAGCTGGCGGGTGCTGACAAGGATGGACTTCGACGCGATCGTGCTCTCGCCCGGCCCGGGGCATCCCTCACGCTGGCACGACTTCGGCGTCTGCAGCGACATCCTCCGCAAGAGCGAAGTCCCGGTCTTCGGGATCTGCCTCGGCCACCAGGGGATCGGCAACCTGCTCGAGGGGACGGTCAACCGGGCGCCGATGGCGATGCACGGGCGCCTCAGCCGGGTCATGCACGAAGGCAAGGGCCTGTTCAAGGACGTGCCCCAGGGGTTCTCGGTCGTCCGCTACCACTCGCTGGCGATCACCAGTCCGCCGGGGCCGGAAGGCAGCGTCGTCGCCTGGTCCGAGGACGGCGTGGTGATGGGGGTCGAGCACACGAAACGCCCGATCTGGGGAGTCCAGTTCCACCCTGAGTCGATCTCGACCGAGTACGGGCTGAAGATCGCCCAGAACTTCTTCGAGCTGGCGGCGAGCTACAAGCGGCCGGGGGAGAGGCCGGCGGGACGGGCGACGATCGCCCCGCAGGTGTCGAAACCGGCGCCGCGGCCCGTCGTCAGGGACGAGGGCGAGGGGGAGCTGGAGCTGCGGATGCGGACGCTGGAGGGCCAGGCGCCGACCGAGCACGTCTACGAACGGCTCTTCGCCGAGCACGATCCCTCCTTCTGGCTCGACAGCGCCGACGCCCCCACCTGGCTCGCGCAGTGCTCCTACATGGGGACCACCGCCGGCGCCGAGCGCTGCTTCGTCACCTACGACGTCGACGCCGGCGAGGTCTCGGTCGACCGCTCCGGGGTGGAGACGGTCGAGCACAAGTCGATCTTCGACTACCTGCAGCGGGAGCTGGACCGGATCAAGGTCGACCCGCCGGAGGGCGTCGATCGCGGCCTCGTCGGCGGCTACGTCGGCTACCTCGGCTACGAGCTGAAGGCCGACTGCGGCTCACCCAACGTCCACAGCTCCGACATGCCCGACGCGGCGCTGATGCTGGCCAACCGGGTCGTCGCCGTCGACCACACCAAGGACAAGACCTACGTCTTCGCCCTCTGTCGCGGCGAGGATCCCGAGGCCGAGCGCTGGCTCGACGCAGCCGAGGAGCTGATCGCCGCCGCGATCGCCGCGCCGCCGCCGGAGCGGCCGCTGGCGCCGCCGAGCGAGCCGGGCGGCCACGTCGCCTTCCAGTCGGGCCGCGGTCGCGAGCGCTACCTCGCCGACATCGAAAAGTCCCAGGCCGAACTGCTCGCCGGCGAGTCCTACGAGGTCTGCCTCACCGACCAGTTCTCGACCACCGCCAGCCCCGAGCCGTTCGACCTCTACCGGCAGCTGCGCCGCAGCAATCCATCGCCCTTCGCTGCTTTCCTGCGCTTCGGCGAGTACGCGGTCGTCAGTTCCTCGCCCGAGCGCTTCATCTCGGTCGACCGCGAGCGCCAGGTGATGGCGCGCCCGATCAAGGGGACGATCTCGCGGGTCGAGGACCCGACCGAGGACGCCGCCCGCCGCCAGGAGCTGGAAGGCGACGAGAAGACCTACGCCGAGCACCTGATGATCGTCGACCTGCTCCGCAACGACCTCGGCGTCGTCTGCGACGTCGACAGCGTCCACGTCCCGGATCTGATGGTGATCGAGCCCTACGCGACCGTCCACCAGATGGTCTCGACGATCGTCGGCCGGCTCGAGGACGGCCGCAGCGCCGTCGACTGCGTCCGCGCCACCTTCCCCGGCGGCTCGATGACCGGGGCCCCGAAGGAGCGGACGATGGAGATCATCGACACCCTCGAGGAGGAGGCGCGCGGCGTCTACTCGGGCTCGATCGGCTACTTCGGCGCCGACGGCAGCACCGACCTCAACATCGTCATCCGCACGATCGTGATGCGGCCGGGACGGACGACGATCGGCGCCGGCGGCGCGATCGTCATGCAGTCGGATCCGCAGGAGGAGTTCGACGAGATCCTGCTGAAGGCGCGGGCGCCGATGGCGGCGATCGCCCGCACCGTTACCGGCAACGACGCCCAGGGCGAGGCCTGGAGCGTCGAGCTGGAGCCGGTCGCCCGCCAGGTGGAGGCGGCGTGACCGAAGCGGCGGCCAGCGAGCTGACGGTTCGGGAGGCGGATGCCGGAGACGTCGAGGGGGTTGCCGCCGCGGTCGGCAGCCTCCTCGGCGAGCTCGGCGGCCGGTCCCCTTCCTCAGACGAGCTTCAAACCGAGGTCCGCGCCCTGCTGGAGGATCCGGCAGGAGGCTCGGTGCTGATCGCGGAGGCCGACGGCGGCATCGTCGGCGTCTTGAGCGCCAGCTGGCAGCGGGCGATACACGTTCCCGGCGTCTACGCGACGATCCAGGACCTCTGGGTCGACGAGGCCTGGCGCAGTCGCGGAGTCGGGGCGGAACTGGTCGAGGCGATCGCGTCCCAGGCGCGAACGCGCGGGGTCAGTCGGCTCGAGGTCGGCCTCCCGCGCGAGACCTTCGCGGCGATCGCTTCGACCGAGTCCTTCTACAGGCGCAACGGGTTCGAGCACCTCGGGCCGCGGATGCGGAGGCTCCTCGCATGAGAGCGGAGCGCGATAGTCATGTCTGAGCTGTTGATGGTCGAGCAACGCCAGGGCAGCGGCGACGCCGCCTTCTGGGTGCGGGAAGGGGAACGGCTGATCGAAGGCCAGGACTCGAACCTGCGCCTGGTCGAGCTGCGCGCCGGCCTCGTCCGCCACTCGGGGGTGCGGCCGGTCGAAGCCGACGCCGCTGACGAGGAGGTGCAGCGGACCCTCGAGGCCTTGCACGAGAGCGAGTACCTGCGGGCGCTGGCCGAGCTGCAGAGCGAGGAGCCGGTGGTGATGCCGGACTTCGCCCCGCCCGGGCTCGACCCCGACATCCCCGTCAACAAGGCGCTGGTCGCCGCCGCCCGCGAGGGCATCCGCACCTCGATCACCGCCGCCGAGCGGGTGCTCGAAGGGGCACGCTTCACCTACGCGGTCTGCCGCCCGCCCGGCCACCACGCCGGCCCCGCCTTCCACGCCGGCTACTGCTACCTCAACAACGCCGTCGCGGCGGTGCGCCGGCTCACCGAGGGCGGCGTCAAGCCGGTCGGGATCGTCGACCTCGACCTCCACTACCCGAACGGGACCTCGGCGTTGATCGAGCGGATGGGCCCGATCGCCGCCCTGCACTCGCTGCACGCCTCGCCGGTGACCAACCTGCCGCCGGGGACGCGGCTGCCGCGGATGGCGGGCGAACGCGCCGTCGCCTTCGCCGAGAGCCCCGACGAAGACACCTACCTGGAAGAGGTGGCGCACTCGATCCACGAGCTCTCGGAGATCGCCCGCGCCCTCGTCGTCTCGCTCGGCTACGACACCGTCGCCGGCGACCCGCACGGCGGCTGGAGCTTCCGCCCCGAGATCTTCGCCGAGATCGGTCGCCTGCTGGCCCGCTCGGGCCTGCCCGTCTGCGTGATCCAGGAGGGCGGCTACGCCCTCGACGAGCTCGCCGACTGCAGCCACGCCTTCGCCACCGGCCTGCTGGGAGGGGAGTGATGGGCGGCCCCGACAACGGCCTCGAGCCGTTCCGCCGCCGCCTCGACGAGATCGACGACGCGATCGCCAAGCTCTTCGGCGAGCGCCTGCAGATCTGCCGCGAAGTCGCCGTTCACAAGAGCGAGCACGGGATCCCGATGATGCAGCCCGACCGGGTGAAGCTGGTGCGCGAGCGCTACCTCGCCCGCGGCGCCGAACACGACCTGCCGCCGCAGTTCTCCTCCGAGCTCTTCGAGCTCCTGATCGGCACCACCTGCCGGCTCGAGGACGAGCTGATGGACGAGCTGGCGGGGCAGGACGGGAGGGATGCCGCGTGAGCCCGCTGCCGCCCGGGCCGCGGCTGCCCCGCGCCCTGCAGGCCGTCGGCTGGACGCAGCGGCCGCTGCCCTGGCTGGAGAAGTGCCATCGCCGCTACGGCGACACCTTCACCCTGCGGATCCGCCACTACGGCGACTGGGTGATCCTCGCCGACCCCGACGACGTGAAAAAGGTCTTCACCGCCGGCCGCGCGGTCGGGGTCGACGTCGCCAACCCGCTGCTGGGGCCGCTGCTCGGCCCGCGCTCGGTGATGCTGCTGGAAGAACCCGAGCACATGACCCGCCGCAAGCTGATGCTGCCCTCCTTTCACGGCCAGGCGGTCCAGGCCGACGCGGAGATGATGGCGGCGGTGGCGCGGGAGGAGATCGAGCGCTGGCCGTTGGGGGAGCCGTTCGCGCTCTGGCCGCGGATGCAGGACATCACCCTCGACGTGGTGATGCGCGCGGTCTTCGGCCCGGACTCGCGGACGCCGCGCCTGCAGCCGCTGCGCGAACGCCTGCGCACGCTCACCACCTGGATGAACGAACCGCGCAACCTGGCGATGCTCGCCTTCCTCGGCCCCGGCTGGGTCGTGCGCAGCCGCGGCTACCGCGAGGCGATGGGCGCGGTCGAGGAGGCGGTGATGGAGGAGGTGCGGCGGCGCAAGGCCGACCCCGAGGGCGGCTCGATCGGCGTCGTCTCGATGCTGGTCCGGGCGGAGTACGAGGACGGTTCGCCGCTGTCGGACCAGGACCTCCGCGACGAACTGGTGACGCTGCTCTCCGACGGGCCGACCTCGAGCACGCTCGCCTGGACCTTCGAGCGGCTGCTGCGCCACCCCGACAAAGTCGAGCGCCTGCGCGAGGACGTCCTCGGCGGCGACGGCTCCTACCTCGACGCCGTCGTCAAGGAGACGCTGCGGCTGCGGCCGCCGGTCCCGGTCGTCGTCCGCAACCTCCTGGAGCCGATGCGGCTGGGCGGCCACGACCTGCCGGCGGGGACGACCGTCGCCCCCTGCATCCACCTGATCCACCGCGACGAGCGCCACTATTCCGAAGCCGACCGCTTCCTGCCCGAGCGCTTCCTCGGCAAGCAGCCGGGCACCTACACCTGGATCCCCTTCGGCGGCGGCGTCCGCCG
The DNA here is from genome assembly GCA_035558995.1 of Solirubrobacterales bacterium. Lineage (GTDB taxonomy): Bacteria > Actinomycetota > Thermoleophilia > Solirubrobacterales > 70-9 > VAYN01. The sequence continues at coordinate 10,326 of DATMBY010000015.1, read as the reverse complement.
CTGCCTCGCCGCCAGCTACGCGGAAATGGAGATGAAGCGGGTGCTGCGGATCGTCCTCGAGACGACCGAGCTGCGGGCGGTCGAGAACGACGCCGAGCGGGCACGCAAAAGCGCGATCTCCTTCGCCCCCGACCAGAAGGGGCTGGTGATCGCCGAACCGAGGGAAAACGAGCCGGCCGGTCCGCGGCCGCTGGCGTCCGTTTGAGGAGAGAGGGATGAGCGAGAGCGACATCCTCGTGGTCGGCGCCGGGGCCAAGGCGGCCGCGCTGGCCGCCAAGGTCCACGCGATCAACAAGCTCGGCCTGGCCGAGATCTCGATGACCGTGATCGAGAAAACCGAGCCCGCCGCCTCCTGGCTCGGCCGCAACGGGATGACCTCCGGCGAGGAGCCGCTGGCGATCCCGCCGATCAAGGACGTCGGCTTCCCCTACCAGAGCAGCCGCCAGTTCGGCGAGCTCGGCGACGAGATCGACGCCGCCCTGCTGCCGCTCACCTGGCAGCGGTTCGCGATGGAGCGGCACGAATACGCCGCCTGGGTCAACTCCGGCTCGCCTTCGGTCATGCACCGCGACTACGGCGAGTACCTGGGCTGGGTGCTGGAACGGGCTACCGAGGGGATCTCGATCTACGACGGCCGCGTGACCGAGGTCTCGGTTGCCGACGGGCACGAGAGCTGGCAGGCCGAGGTCGCCGAGCGCGGTCGCCCGGAGGACTCCGAGAGCCACCGCGGCCGCGTCCTCGTCCTCACCGGCCCCGGCGTCCACCGCCACTTCCCGCACGACCCCGAGGTCGAGTCCCGCGTCTTCCACTGCGACAGCCGTCGCGAGGAACTGGCCCGGGTGCCGGAGGGCGAGCCGGTGGAGATCGCGATCATCGGCGGTGGCGAGAGCGCCCTCAGCGCCCTCGTCTTCCTCCGCGCGCTGCGGCCGCAGGCACGGCTGACCGTCTACACCCCGACCCTGCCGCTGAGCCGGGGCGAGAGCTTCCTCGAGAACCGCGTCTTCGCCGACCCCGACAACGTCGACTGGGAACACCTCGACCTCGAGACGCGGCGGGACTTCGTCAAGCACTGCGATCGCGGCGTCTTCGACTCCAGCGTGCTGGAGCGGATCGCCGACGACGACCACCTCTCCTTCGTCTGCGGCCGCGCGATGCACGTCTCCCTCGCCGCCGACGGCGAGGCGGCGCTGCTCGAATTCGACAGCCCCTCCGAGGGGGAGCGGTCCCAACGCTACGACTTCGTCGTCAACTGCACCGGCTTCGACCTGCTGCGGCAGCTGCGCGGGCTCTTCCCCGACGCCGTGCGCGACGAGGTCGAAGAACAGTGCGGCCCGCTCTGGGACGGCCCGCCGAAGACCGAGGTCCCGGTCGGCCGCGGGCTGGAACTGGAGGGCGTGCGACCGCGCCTCCATATTCCAGGCCTCGGCGGCCTGCGGCAGGGCCCCGGCTTCGCCAACCTCGGCAGCCTCGGCCTGCTCGCCAACCGCGTTCTGCAACCGCTGCTGAGTGAACTCGGTGTCCACTTTGCAGGCATTTCTGAAACGATAGAAGACAAGTCCTTATTACTCGATTAGGGAGGAAGTGGGATGTCGATGCCGTCTAGGTTCTGGAGCCTGCCGCTGCTCGCGGTGCTCGTCGTGCTGGGAGCGCTCGCAGTGGGATGCGGCTCCTCGGATTCCTCCTCCTCTGGAGACGTCAGCTTCAAAGGCGACGCCCTCCCGAACGTCGACGCCGCCAGCACCCGCGCCGTGGACAGCAAAATCGACAGCGGCAACGTCGCCGAACTGGAAGAAGTCTGGTCGCTTCCGGTCAAGGGTGTCGGCGTCTACGGCAGCTACGCCTCGACTCCGGTGATCGTCAACGGGGTGATCTACTCCCAGGACCTCGAATCCAACGTCGAAGCGATCGACCTCGAAAGCGGCGACGTCCTCTGGACCAAGAAATGGGAATCGCCGAGCCACGGTCCCAACGGCGTCGCGGTCGCCGACGGCTTCGTCTACGGCACGACCTCCTCGGAAGCCTTCGCGCTCGACCAGGAAACCGGCAAGACGGCCTGGCAGGTCGACCTCGAAGGGGCGATCGACATGGCGCCGGGGGTGGACGACGGGCGGGTCTACGTCTCGACCGTGCCGGAGACGCCGGCCGCCGAATACGAAGCGGGGGCGGTCGGAACCCTCTGGGTGATGGACGGCAAGACCGGAAAGAAACTCTGGCACTGGGACACGGTCCCGAAAAGCCTCTGGGGCAAGCCGAAGGTCAACTCCGGCGGCGGCCTCTGGTACCCGCCTTCCTTCGACAGCAAGGGCTTCGTCTACGCCGGCACCGGCAACCCGGCGCCGCTGCCCGGCGCCAAGGGAGAACCGTTCGGCTCCAGCCGACCGGGGCCGAACCTCTACGCGGACTCGCTGGTCAAGCTCGATCCGAAGACGGGCAAGCTCGCCTGGTACTACCAGGAGACCCCGCACAACATATACGACTGGGACTTCCAGAACTCGCCGATCATCACCAAAGCGGGCGGCAAGGAAGTGGCGATCGGCTCCGGCAAGTCCGGCTTCGTCGTCGCCGTCGACGTGAAAACGGGAAAGCCCGTCTGGCGGACCAGCGTCGGCAAGCACAACGGCCACGACGAAGACAACATCCACGCGATGAAGGGCGATTACGACAAGATCAAGCCGGGTGAGGTCTACCCCGGCGCGCTCGGAGGCGTCGTCGCCCTGCCGGCGGCCGACGACAAGCGGATCTACGTTCCGCTCGTCAACCACTCTTCGACCTTGATCAACGGCGAAGAAGCGAGCGAAGAAAGCGCCGCGACCGGCGAAGTGGCCGCCCTCGACCTCGCCACCGGCAAGGTCCTCTGGACGACGGAAATGGCGCAGCCGGCCTACGGGTCGCTGCTGGTCTCCAACGACGTCGTCTTCGCGACCACGGCGGACGGCGCCATCCACGCCCTCGACGCCACCAAAGGCGGCGAAGTCTGGCAGGCGGCCCTGCCCTCGGGCTCGAATGCCGGGGTCATGGTCACCGGTGACATGCTCGTCACCGGCGCCGGCCTGCCCGCCGCCGAAGGGCAGACGCCGCAGCTGGTGGCCTACAGGCTCGGTGGATAAGGCGGCATTTCGGGGCCGTTCCGCCGCGGCGCCTGCGCCCATCGACCCGAGTCGGTATGACTCGGGTCGATGGCGAGCAAGCACAGCGCCGGGGTCCTCCTCTTCCGCCGCGACGCCGCGGGCGGGGTCGAGTTCCTCCTCGTCCACCCCGGCGGCCCCTTCTGGAAACGCAAAGACGGAGGGGCCTGGACCATCCCGAAGGGACAGATCGAGCACGAGGAGGAGGCGCGCGCCTGCGCGATCCGCGAGCTTCGGGAGGAGCTGGGGCGGGCGCCGGACCTCGACCCCGAGCAGCTGATCGAGCTCGGTTCGATCAAGCAGCGGGCGGGAAAAGTGGTCGAGGCCTGGGCGGCGGAGGCCGAGTTCGATCCCGCCGAGCTCGACAGCAACACCTTCAGCATGGAGTGGCCGCCCCGCAGCGGCAGCGAGCAGGAGTTCCCCGAGGTCGACAAGGCGGAGTGGTTCGACCTCGAGGCGGCGCGGGAGAAGATCATTCCCGCGCAGGCAGAGCTTCTGGATCGCTTGCTGGAGCGGTTAGAGTCGGAAGATGGAGAACGGGGCTTCCCAGAACGGTAGGTCCCCGATTCCCGCGCGCCTCCTCGGGGTCGGGGTGCGGGGCGCGCGCACGGTCACCAAGGCGACCGGGATCGACCGGGCCGTCGAAACCGCCGCCGAGGAGGCGATCGTCGCCGCGGTCGAGAGCGGGGCGGTCGAGCGGGCGATGGCGCGGGTGGTCGAAGGGCCGCTGGTCGCGGAGGCGGTCCAGGGGGCGCTGGAGAGCGACGCGGTCAAGCGGGCGGTGCTGGAGGCGATGGACAGCGAGCTCGTCGACGAGGTCGTCGAGCGGATCGCCGAGGCGCCCGAGGTGCGGGCCGCGATCAGCGCCCAGGGGATCGGCCTGATCGGCGACATCGGGCGGACGATCGGCAACCTCGCCCGCCGCCTCGACGACCGCTTCGAGCGGATCGTGCGCCGGCTCTTCCTCCGCCCCCCGCGGCTGCTGCCGAGCGACCGCGCCGGCTTCGTCAGCCGCGCCTTGGCGATGGCGGTCGACGGCGTCTTCGTCAACCTCGCGTTCACCGCCTTCGTCGCGCTCGTCACCCTCGCCGCCAACATCTTCGGAGGCACGGGCGAAGGCGGCAGCGGCCTGGCGATCGCGATCGGCTCCACCGCCTGGCTCTCCTTCGGCGCGATCTACCTGGTCGGCTTCTGGTCGCTGGCGGGGCAGACGCCGGGGATGCGGTTCCTCGGGATCCGTTTGGCCGAGCAGCGACTGCCGCCGCGGCGCAGCTTCCGGCGGCTGATCGGCCTCGGCCTTTCCGTCGTCAGCTTCGGGATTGGCTTCCTCGGCGTCGTCTTCGGCGAGCGCCGGCGCGGCTGGGAAGACCGCTTCTCGAGTACCGAGGTCGTTTACTTCGAGCGGACCCCGGTGCCCGCGCCCTGGTCGTCGCTACAGCGGGGCGCCGGAGCGGTTTGGGAGGACCCGCTGCGCGAGCAGCGTCAGGGTGCCGCCGACGATCAGCAGGGTGACGTTGATGGCGAGGACGACGAGGGCGCCCATCGCGTGCTCGATGCCACCGGCGCCGAGCGCCACTCCTAGGTAGGCCGAGGCCGGGATCGTCGTCACCGAGATCGCGACCCCGACCGCGGTGCTCGCCCTGGTCTCGAAGGAGAGCATCCCGGCAACCCCCGCCGCGAGCGCGATCAGCACCGTCGAGTAGTCGGTCTTGGCGAGGGTGCTGAGGCTGCTCTCCTCGACGTTGAAGCCGGCGGGCAGGAAGCCGAAGACGTCGAGGAACCAGCTCAGCACCATGGCGGTGACGACGACGAGCCCGAGGCCGACGGTGAGGGTGACGAAGGCGCGGCGGGCGATCTCGCGGTCGCCGCGGACGAGACCGACGCAGGTGGCGCAGATCGGCAGCAGGTCGGGGCTGACCGCCATCGCGCCGACGATCAGGATCGAGCTGCTGGTGATGACGCCGAGGGCGGCGATCACCGCGGCGACGTTGATCAGCGCCAGGTAGCGGGCCAGCGGCCGCGAGTTCGCCCTCGCCTGGCCGAGGATTTCGACCCAGGCGAAGCCGTCGACGCCGCCCTCGCCGAAGCGGTGGCGGTGCTGGGGCGCGACCACTTCCATCTTCGTCAGCACGTAGTCGTCGACGGGGATCTCCAGCGCGGCGATCTGCTCGACCAGCAAGTCGGCGCAGTTCGGCTCGACGTCGGCGACGAAGACGTAGGACTTGGCATCGCGTCCTGCGTCGACCTGCTGGACGACCCGGCGCACACCCTGGTGGCCGCGCAGCAGCGCTCCGAACTCCTCGGCCCGGTGGTGGGCGACGGAGGAGCGCAGCCTCAGCATCCGGACCTCAGGAGACCAGCTTGACGACCTTGAAGGAGCGGTCGCCTTTCGGCGTCTCGACCTTCACGGTCGAGCCCACCTTGGCGTCCATCAGGGCGCGGCCGATCGGCGACTCGGCGGAGAGGCGTCCCTCGGCCAGGTTCGCCTCGGTCGAGCCGACCAGGGTCCACTCGACGGTCTCGCCTTTGGACTCGTCGAGCACCTCGGCGGTGCGGCCGAAGGAGAAGAAGTCGCTGTCGAGCTCGGAGACCTCGACCACGACGGCGTTCCGCAGCCGTTCCTGCAGCCGCTTGATCCGGGTCTCCATGTGCGCCTGGTCCTCTTTGGCGACGTGATACTCGGCGTTCTCCTTGAGGTCGCCCTCCTCGCGCGCGACCTTGATTCGGGCCGCCATCGCTTTGCGGGCGGGGCCTTCGAGCTCGGCCAGTTCGGCTTTCAGCTCCTCCAGGCCCTCCTCGGTGATCGGCTCACCCTGCTGCTCCTGCGCGCTCACCCGTGCAGCGTGCCATATCTCAGTCGCCGCCGTTGCTCGCGACGAAGGCCGACGCGAACGAGTGGACTTTGGCACCCCCGGCCTTGCCGAGCGGTTCGAGCGCGAACAGGTCCTCGACCGAGCGCAGCAGCGAATACGGGTTGTACTGGGCGCCGTCGGTGCCGCCGGGGGCGAGCAGAGGGGAGAGGAGCAGGGCGCCGACTTTCTTCGGGTCCTCAGGCGCCGCGGCGGGATCGGCCGGCGGCGCCGGATCGGCGGCGCCGAAGCTGACGATCACGAGTCCGTCGGCCTTGTAGGCGGGAGAGGCGAGGATTTGCGGCACGACTTTGGCCAGGAAGGCGTCGGCGGCCGGGGCCCCGTCGGGCATGCCCTCCGGGCACTTGCCGCGGAAGCCGGCGTTGCAGAGGTTGGGTGAGACGTAGGAGAAGTTGGCGGGCCCTTCCGGCCCCTTCAGGTCGCCTGCGAGGTCGTCGAGGGGAACGTCGTTTTCGTTGCAGTCGCCGAGGTCGAGCAGGGAGTGGAAGAAGACGAATGGGTTGAGGCTGGGGGAGTAGCCCGTCGGGGTCTCGGCGCCGGGGGCGGCGGGATCGGGCTGGACGCAGTTGTCCGGCTTGCCTTCGCTGTCGGTCATCCCTTCGAAGTAGCCGTGCCAGCTGTAGCGTCCGCCTGCGAGCTGGTCGGGAAGGCTCAGCGTTTCGACGTCGTAGAGGCACTCTTCGACCTTCGGGCAGCCGGCCTTGCTGGCCTCGCTCGGCGGCTGGCCGCTGACCGCCGCGAGGCTGTTCGGCAGCGGTGCGGTGTCGAGGAGGGAGTAGTTGGTCAGGAGGACGCCCTGCGGGCGCAGCTCTCCCGCGAGGTAGGGCATCTGCGCCCCGGCCCCGAAGGCCGCTTCGTATCCGGGGCTGGCAAGCGAGATCAGGAAGACGTGCTTGACCGGGCCGGCTTCGGGGGCTTCCGGTTCGAGGGAGGAGGGGACCGGCGTTTCCGGTGCGGGCGCGGGCGCGGGCGCCGGCGCCGGGGCGGGAAGCGGCCCGGAGGAAGCCGCTCCCGCGCTCGGCGTCGCTTCCGGCGAGGAAGCGAATCCGGAGGGTTCTTCCGGCGCTTCGGCTGCCGTGGGTGCGGCGGCGACGGGGGTCGAACCCTGTTCCATCAGCGCCCGGGCAGCGGCGGCCTCCATCGGGCTCAGCCCGCCGCTGCCGCTCATCCCGACGGCGACGATCCCGGAGGTGGCGACCAGGGAGGAGGCGACCAGGAGGGAGAATCGCCTGCCGCTGAGGCTGGCGGCCGCAGCCGTCGCTTTCTGCAGCAGCTTCATGCGGCCGCCGCCTCGGGGGCGAGGGAGTGACCGCACTGCGGGCAGAAGCGGACGGCGGGGCCGTAGGGGGAGCCGCAGCTGGGGCAGAGGCCGGCGGCGTCGGAGCGTTCGAGCTCGAGCAGGCGCTCGACCGTGAGCAGCTCGGCGTCGACCCGCTGCAACTCGGCCGCTTTGCGGGTGAGCACGTCGAGGCGGACGTGGTCGCGGATCGCCATCTCGTAGAAGGCGCCGCCGAGGTCGGCCTGCATCACCGTGAACTTCTCCAGCAGCCGGTCGCGCTGGGCCAGCAGCTCCTTGTTCTCGGGCACCGCTTCGGGGCTCGCCGGTTTCTCGGGCGCTTTGGGCTGCGGCTTTGCCCGCGCGGTCAGCTCGCGGAGGCGCTCGGGGATCTGCGGGCGCCTCACGGTTCCACCCCCGAGGGGGCCGGGGCGGTGCCGCCGCCTTCGCCGCCGACGACGATCACGTCGGGCAGGTTCTGCTGCGCCTTGATGTAGTTCTCGCCCGTCTGTTCGGGGTTTTCGGCGACGATCTGGGTGTCTTCTTCTTCCTTCTGCTTGGAGGCGTGGAAGTCGGTGACCGAGTGGACGTCGCCGTTGGAGGTGTGGGCGACGACTTTGCCCTCGCCTTTGGCTTTCGCTTTTGCGCCTTTGGCGGCTTTTTTCGCTTTCGGCGTCGCCGCGGTGGTCGCCGGCGCCGCCGCGACCGCCGCCCCTTGGCGTTCGCGCAGCGCCTGCAGCAGCGCGTCGCTGTCGTCTCCGCCCGTTCCCGTCCGGCCAACCATCACCCCGAGGGCGACGGCGATCGGCAGCAGCGCGAAGAAGCCGACGGCGGCGGCGCGGCTGGTCGGGGCCTGCTTCGCCGCCGGGCGGGCCAGCGGCCGCCGCGCCCGTTTGCTCATCGTCGCGAAGTAGCGCGAGGCGGGGTTGGCGCCGTTGCCGCGGCGCGCCGCGCAGTTGACGCAGTAGCGCTGCTGGGGGTCCATCGGCGCCCCGCACTCCTCGCACGGCTCGAACGCCTGCGGTTTCCGTATGACCTCCGTCATTGCTCCCCCTCCCGCCGACGGGACGATTTCCCTCCATATAGGCGTACTTTCGGCCCGCCGGCGTCGCTTTTGTGGTGCTTTCGAGCCTGCTGTCGCTTCTCGCGCGCTTTCAGGATCCGTTCGGATTCGGCGCGGTGGGCGGCGGCCTTGTCCTGGGTCGTCTCGCAGCCGGTCAGGCCGGCGACCGCAAGGGCGCCGCCGAGGGCGAGCACCGCCAGCTGGTTGCGCTTAACCGAAGGCACCGCTCACGTACTCCTGGGTCCGTTGCTCGCGCGGGGAGCCGAACAGTGCCGTGGCGCTGTTGTACTCGACCAGGTCGCCGAGGTACATGAAGGCGACGTGGTCGGCGATCCGGTAGGCCTGCTGCAGGTTGTGGGTGACGATGACGACGGCGACGTCGTCGCGCAGCTTCACGATCAGGTCCTCGATCACCTGGGTCGATTTCGGATCCAGCGCCGAGCAGGGCTCGTCGAGCAGCAGCACCTCGGGTTCGGCCGCGAGGGCGCGGGCGATGCAGAGCCGCTGCTGCTGGCCGCCGGAGAGCTTCAGCGCCGGGTGGTCGAGGTTGTCCTTGACCTCCTCGAGCAGGCCGGCGCGGTCCAGCGCGCTGTGGACCTTCGGCTCCAGCGCCTTCTTGCGCGCCCGCCGCGAGCCCTGCTCGCGCAGGACGTAGGCGATGTTGTCGAAGACGCTCATCGGGAACGGGTTCGGCTGCTGGAAGACCATCGTCACCCGCCGCCGCAGGAGCGTGGGCTCGATCTCGGTGATGTCGACGTCGTCGAGGAGGATTCGGCCGGTCAGGCGCGCGGCCGAGGTCAGCTCGGTGAGCCGGTTGAGCGAGCGCAGCAGGGTCGTCTTGCCGCAGCCCGAGGGGCCGATCAGCGACAGCACCTCGCCCTGGCGGACCGGCAGCGAGACCCGTTTGACCGCCTCTTTGGCCCCGTAGTGGACGGAGACCTCGTCGATCTCCATCCGCCGGATCGAGAACTGGGGCGCGCCCACCGAGCGCTTGGCGGTGGTGAAGCCGCTCTGCTGCGGGGCATGGCCGTTGCTGCTCGGATCGTTCGGCAGCACCTCCGTCGCGGCCGCGGGGTCATCGAGCGCCAGCCGCCGGATCGGTGGCGGCGCCCACGCATCCGAGTTTTGCCCCACCCTGGTGGGGTCCAAATCGGATGCGCTTCGGGTCAGTGGCTCCACGTTCCTACCTTTCGGGCGCGGCGATGGACGACGTCGACGGCCGCATTCAGGGCCAGGACCATCAGCAGCAGGACGAAAGCCGCCGCGTAGGCTTTCTGCGGCTGGTTGAGGTTCCCGGTGGGGGAGGCCTCGTAGACGAAGTTGGTCAGGGTGGTGCCGGCCCCGCGCAGGTAGTTGAAGGGGAAGCCGACGCCTTCGACCGGGGCGAAGTTCTGGGTCGCGCCGAGGAGGACGACGATGATCGCGGTGTCGCCGATGATCCGGCCGAGGCCGAGCATCGCCCCCGTCGCCACCTGGGGTCGGCAGGTGGGGAGGAGGATGCGGCGGGTCGTCGCCGCTTTGGTCTTGCCGACCGCGTAGGAGGCCTCGCGGACGTGGCGCGGGATCGAGTTCAGCCCCTCGCGGACGCTGGCGACGATCAGCGGCAGCGCCACCAGCGAGAGCATCGCCGAGGCGGCGAAGAAGGAGCGGCCGAAGACGACGCCGTGAGAGGTGCGGCTGAGGAAGCCGAGCGCGGTCGAGGAGAAGATCACGGTGCCGAACAGGGCGAGGACGATCGAGGGGATGCCGGCGATCGCCTCGATCGTCATCTCGGTGACCCGCGCCAGCGGCGCCGGGCGGCCGTACTCGACCAGCCAGACCGCGACCGCCACGCCGGTCGGCAGCGCCAGCGAGATCCCCATCACGGCGACGATCAGGGTGCCGAAGAGGGCGTCGGAGAAGCCGCCGGTTTCGCCTTCGGAGAAGCCGGCGGCGGCCGGGGTCCAAAGCATCTCCGGGCGCAGGAACTTGATCCCCTGGACGAGCAGGTAG
>DATMBY010000014.1:0-27751 GCA_035558995.1 Solirubrobacterales bacterium | reverse complement strand
CAGCTCCAAGGAGGGCACCTTCTGCCTGCTCTGCCGGCGTGAGCGCGCCGCCCAGGCCGCCCTTGACGCCGCCCAGACCGAGTCGCTCGAAGACCGCGCCAAGCTCCGCCGCGCCGCCCTCGTCGAGTTCGAGGTCCGCCGCCGCCCCGGCCACGGCAACGGCGAGATCGCCAAAGCCTGCCGCTCCTCCGTCGCCGCCGTCGTCGCGGCGCGGAAACGGCTGAAAATCCCGGCGCCGAACTAAACCCGCGTCCGCTCGGCGAGGTCGCTGAGCAGGCCCTCCATCCCCCGCTCCTCGTGGACCCGGCGCTGCCGGTCGGCGCCGTTGCCTTCGCTGACGATCCGCTCGATCTCTTCGAGGGCGCCGGCGCCGCCCAGCTGCTCGGCGTAGGGCTGGGCTTCCTCGAGGATGCCGCGGGCCACCTCGGCGGCGGGAGCGGCGGTGGACTCGTCGACCATCAGCCGGGCCTGCAGGCCGTATCGCTCGGCCTGGAAGTAGGACTCCTCGATCGCCTCGCGGGCGAGGCCGGGGGCGCCGGGGCGGTCGATCTCCTTCGCCGCCAGGGCCTGGATCAGGGCGGCGATCGCGGCATTGGCCTCGGGGGCGGCCTGGACGTCCATGCCGCGCACCTCGACCGTGCCGAGGTTGGGGTGCGGGCGAACGTCCCACCAGATGTAGGTGTAGTCGTCGACGCCGGCGGCGGTGATCAGCTGGTCGGCGACGCGGAGGAAGTCCTCGTAGTCGCGGAAGGCGCGCGGCAGCTCGAAGCGGGGGTAGCTGCGCACGGCAGCGGCGCGGGCGCTGGCGAGGCCGGTGTCGGCGCCGTCGCGGAAGGGTGAGTTGCCGGTCAGCGCCGCCAGCAGCGGCAGGTGGTGGCGCATCGCGTTGGCAACGGCGACCGCGGTTTCGGGATCGGGGACGCCGACGTGGACGTGGAGCCCGCAGGGCGGGGTTGCCAGCAGGCTCGCGAGGTCCTTCTTCACCGTCTCGTAGCGGGCTTTTTCGACCAGCTCCGGCTCCCCGCTCTCGTCCGGATACAGGCCCGAGCCCATCAGCCGGGCCCCGACGCCGACGACTGCCCGGCGCACCTCGGCCAGCTCCTCCGCGGCCTGGCCGGCGTCGAGGCAGATCCCGGTCTTGAGCTCGATCTGGGTGGCGAAGATCTCCGTCGAGACGGACTTCCGGCTCGCCTCCCCGATCCGCTCCAGCACCCCCTCGCCGTCGGCGACGAGGCCGCACCCCTCGTCGACCAGCAGCAGCTCCTCCTCGACCCCGATCGTCAGCGGCGGCGAGGAGCCGAACTCGTGGCCGCGGCGGGCGGTCTCGCCCTCGGTTTTGGATGAAGTTCCCATTGCGCCCGCTGAGGCCGACCTACCCCTGGGAGAAGCTTCTTTAACCCCCGCCTATCCTGGCTCGGGTGCCAGGATCGGGACGTCTCGCCGTGCTCAGGGAACCGGACTACCGGCGGCTCTTCCTCGGCCGCACGACCTCGCTGATCGGCGACGGAATGGCGCCGATCGCGATCTCCTTCGCCGTCCTCGACCTGACCGGGTCGGCGACCGACCTCGGCCTCGTCCTCACCGCCCACGCGGTCGTCATGATCGCCCTCCTGCTCGTCGGCGGCGTCGTCGGCGACCGCGTCTCGCCGCGGATCGCGATGCTCGGCGCCGACGCCGCCCGGGCGATCTCGACCGCGCTCCTCGCCGTCCTGCTGCTCACCGGCGTCGCCGAGATCTGGCAGTTGGCGCTCCTCTACGCGATCGACGGCGCCGCCACGGCCTTCTTCAACCCGGCCTCCACCGCGATCGTCCCCCAGGTGGTGCCCGGCCGGCGGCTGCAGGAGGCGAATGCGCTGCTCAACATCTCCCGCCACGGGGGCAAGGTGGTGGGCCCGGCGCTGGCGGGCGTGCTGCTGGCACTCGGCTCGCCGGGATCCGCGCTCGCCGTCAACGCCGCCACCTTCGCGGTCAGCGCCGCCTGCCTGCTCGGAGTCCACGCCCCGAAGCTGCCGGGCGACAAGGAGCCGGCGTTCTTCTCCGAGCTGCGGCACGGGTGGCGCGAGTTCTTCAGCCGCAAGTGGATGGTCGCCATCGTCCTCTCGGCGGGGATCAGCAACGGGATCTTCTTCCCGGTCTTCCAGGTGCTCGGCCCGGTGGTCTCGAACGAATCGCTGAACGGCTCCAGCTCCTGGGCGCTGATCATGGCCCTCTTCGGCGCCGGCGGCCTGCTCGGTGCCGCCGCCGCCCTCTCGCTGCGGCCGCGCCGTCCGCTGCTGGTCGGCGAGGGCCTGATCTGCCTGATCGCGATCCCGGCGCTGCTGCTGGCGATTCCCGCCTCCACCGCGGCAATCGCCATCGGCGCCCTCGTCTCCGCGACCACGGTCGGCTTCGGCGAAGTCGTCTATGACACGGTGGTGGCCCAGCACGTCCCACCGGAGTCGCTCTCGCGAGTGATCGCCTACGACTGGTTCGGGGCCCTCGCTCTGGAGCCGATCGGCCTGGCGCTGGTCGGGCCGATGGCGGCGGGGCTCGGCGCCTCGACCACGCTCTACCTCGGCGCCGCGGCGGTCACCGTCTGCCAGGCCTGCGTCCTCCTCGTCCCCGGGGTCCGCCGCCTCGAATTCCGCCCCGGCGCGACTGGCCCGGTGCCGTCCCCGCGCCCCGTCGAGGCTGGGGACTAGAGCGTGCGCAGGACGGCTTCGGCGGCGTTGAAGCCGCAGATCCCGTGGGCGCCGGGGCCGGGCGGGGTCGCGGCGGAGCAGACGAAGAGGCCGGGGGCCCCGGTCCAGTAGGGGACCGGGGCGACGCGGGGGCGGAGCACGGTCTGCAGCGGGGTGTTGGCGCCGCAGAGGATGTCGCCGCCGGGGAAGTTGGGGTTGGCGGCCTCGAACTCGGCCGGGGTGCGGGCCGCGTGGGCGACGATGCGCTCGCGGAAGCCGGGGGCGAAGCGTTCGACCTGGTCGAGGATCGCCTCGGTCGCATCGCCCGTGTAGCCGGCGGGGACGTGGGCGTAGAGCCAGAGCGGGTGCAGGTCGCCGCGCGAACGCTGGGGGTCGGCCAGGTACTGCTGGCCGACGAGGACGAAGGGCCGCTCCGGCATCCGGCCGCGGTTGATCTCGGCCTCGGCGTGGACCAGCTCCTCGAAGGAGCCGATCACGTGGACGGTGCCGGCGCGGCGTGCCGCCTCCTGGGTCCAGGGGACGCCACCCTCGACCGCGAGATCGAGCTTGAAGGCGCCGGGGCCGTGCTTGTAGCGGCGGTAGGCGCGGGCGACGCGGGCGGGCAGGCGGTCGCCGGCGAGCTCCAAGACCCCGCGGGGGGCGAGGTCGAGGACGACGGCGTCGGCGGCGGGCAGCTCGGCGAGGGAGCGGACTCGGCGGCCGGTCTCGATCCGGCCGCCGCTCTCGCGGATCACTTCGGCCCAGGCGTTGGCGATCGCGATCGAGCCGCCCTTCGCCACCGGCCAGCCGCAGGCGTGCCCAGCGCAGGTGAGGGCCATCCCGATCGCCGAGCTCAGCGGCCGGTCGAGCGGCGCGTAGGCGTGGGCGGCGATGCCGCCGAAGAGCGCCGCCGCCTCCGGCGTGCCGAGGTAGCGGACGAGCGCGGTCGCCGGCAGCGCCGAGGGGAGCCCGAAGCGCAGCAGCCGCAGCGGGTGGCGGGGGACGTGGATCAGCGGGTGGTAGATGTCCTCGGTCAGCGGCTCGTAGCTCTTCGAGGGGGGACCGAAGACGCGCTTCCAGCGGCCGCCGGCCTCCCCCAGCCCGGCCGCGGTCGCCTCCAGCGAGCGCAGCATCGCCGCCCCGCCGCCGCCGTCGAGCGGGTGGGCGAGGTCGACCTCCGGCCAGGCCCACTCGAGCCCGTGGCGCTCCAGTTCGAGCCCGGCGGCGACGGCGGCCGGTGAGTTGACGACCATCGGGTGGGTGGCACTGCACTCGTCGTGCAGCAGGCCCGGCTCGGTCAGTTCCGAGCTGCGGGTGCCGCCGCCGATCGTCGCCCCCGCCTCGATCACGGTCACCTCCACCCCCCGGCTAGCCAGCGTCGCCGCGCACGCGAGCCCGTTCGGCCCGGATCCGACCACGACGACGCTGCTCATGTTCGGATCATCCCGGCACGGGTGCGGCGGGTGCATTCGATTCGTCACAGTGCACCGGGAAGGGCTCGTCGCCGACCAGCCAGGGCTGGCGGACGACCATGTCGCGGACGTCGACCCAGCCCTCCTCGACGAGCCCGTCCGCGGCGTCCCAGATCCGGTAGCGCTGGCGCTGGACGTGCGCGGGCTGGGACTCCAGCGTCACCACCCGCAGCTCCCCCGGGCCGAAGCGGCAGCGCTCCTGCACCGCGACAAGCAGACGATGGTCGTGGAAGTGGCCGTCGCCGAAGTTGTAGCCGAGGACGACGCCGGCGACGAGCTCGCCCTCGCGGACGTCGTATTCCTCGACGTCGTCGACGGCCCGCATCGAGAGCGCGTTCAGCGCCCGCCCGTGCGAGTGCATCGAGCGGAAGGCGAGGCCTTTGTAGACGAGCACGTCGATCATCTCCGCGTCGTAGAACTTCTCCAGCTGCCTGGTGACGATCGGCGCCGCCTTGACGATCTCCCGGTCGAGGCTCGCCTCCGCCCCCTCCTCCTCCCCATCGCCGGCGCCGCGGAAGAGCCACTGGCTGGTCGCCCAGTTGCCGGCGTAGTAGCGCATCGAGGGCAGGAAGGAGACGAGGTCGGGCCGGAAGTTCCCCAGCACCGGCAGGCCGACGCAGATCAGCGCCAGGATCGCCAGCAGCAGCGGGTCGTCGATCGTGGACCAGGGGGCGTCGGCGTAGTGGCCGAAGAGGAAGAAGAGGCCGAAGATCATGAACACGTTCCACTCCAGCGGGACCGCCAGCGGGAAGGTCGAGAAGATGTGGACGTGGAAGAGGACCATGCCGGCGAGGGCGAGGGTCCCGAGCAGGCCGCCCTGGGTCAGCAGCAGGATCAGCGGCAGGGTGAACTCGGTCAGCGTGCCGATGTGAGCGTCGAGCTCCCCCAGGCGCGAGGGCCGCAGGTCCTCCGGGTGGTCGCGGTAGAGCCGGCGCTTGAACGCCCGCGAGCGGTTCCAGGGCGTGTTGCTGATCATCACCGTGACCACGAAGGGGAAGTGGCGGTTCAGCTTCGAGGACGCCGCTCCCCACCAGATGCAGAAGAAGACGAGCTGGGCGGCGATCGCCATGTTCGTCAGCGGGAAGAGGAAGACGATCGCGAGGGTCCCGTAGATCTCGGCCCGCGCCGCCAGGAACGGGACCTTGTCGCGGAGGCCGAGGGCGGCGAGCAAGGCGAGCAGGACGCCGACCGCGGCGGGCTCGAGCACGTCACCCGTGGAGAGCAGCAGGTGGAGCGCCGCGGCCAGCAGCCCCGCGTAGAGGCCGACGTCGAGCCAGGTCCGGGTCGTCCCCCGCGTCCCCGGAACCTTCTCCGGCCAGGGCGGCAGTCGCGTCGTCCCCGGCCGCAGCCAGTAGAGGAAGCCGCCGACCATCGGGCTGAAGCGCAGGGTCAGCGGCAGCGAGCCGGCGCCGAGCCCGAGCACCTCCCAGAGCATCGTCCAGACAACCGCCTTCTGGAAGACGATCGGCTCATACCAGGCGGGCCAGCCGCTGGTGGCGAAGATCAGCAGCGCCCCGAGGCCGGCATAGGCGAGGATCTTGAAGACGTAGAGGAAGTAGACGGCGACCGGGGTCCCGAACCCGTTCAGCGCCCAGTCCTGGGCCAGGGGCTTGATCCGCTCCAGGTGGGGCAGCCGCCGCCACTCGGAGACCTCGAACGGCGGCGGTGCGGGATCGAGCAGGCCCATGGCCGCTCAGCCTAACCTCCGCTGCCATGGCCTATCGCCGCATCCTCGCCCAGCCCAACGTCCTCGCCCTCTGCGCCGCCTCGGTGCTGGCGCGGCTGCCGGTCGGGATGGGGTCGGTGGCGCTGGTGATCTTCCTCCACGACCGCACCGGCTCCTTCGGCGTCGCCGGCCTCGCGGCCGGCGCCTTCACGGTCGGCCTCGGCGCCACCTCGCCGCTGCTCGGGCGGCTGGTCGACCGGCGCGGGCCGCGGCCGGTGATCATCCCGGCGGCCCTGGTCACGGCGCTGGCCCTCGTCCTCGTCGTCGTCCTCACCGAAGCGGGCGCCGGGACCGCGGCGCTGGTCGCCGTCTCCGGTCTCGCCGGCGCCTCGACGCCGCCGATCGGCGGCCTGCTGCGGCAGCTCTGGCCGCGCCTTGTCGGCGAGGACGACCTCGTCGGCGGCTACGTGATCGACTCGCTGCTGATCGAGGTCTTCTTCGTCGCCGGCCCGCTGCTGACGGGAGCGATGGCCGCCGTCATCGGCCCCGCCTCCCCCCTCATCGCCGCCGCCTGCTTCGGCTTCCTCGGCGCTCTCTGGTTCGCCGCCGTGCCGACCGTCGGCGGGCTCGAGCGTGCACAGGCCGAGCACCGCACCCGCGCCGGCGCCCTCGCCTCGCCGGCGATCCGCCTCCTCGTCTTCACCGGCGTCCCGATCGGGATCAGCTTCGGAGTCTTCGACGTCATCTATCCCGCCTTCGGCGCCGACCACGGCAGCTCCGCCCTCGGCGGCCCCTTGATCGCCACCACCGCGATCGGCTCGGCGATCGGAGCCCTCGTCTACGGCTCCCAGGCCCGCCGCTTCCGCACCGCCGCCCAGGGCTCGATCGCGCTGGCGCTCTACCAGCCGCTCGCGGTCGCGCCGCTCCTGCTCGCTGACTCGACCGCGGCGATGTTCGCCTTGGCCGCCCTCGCCGGCAGCTACATCGCCCCCGCCAGCAACCTCCGCAACCAGATCGCCCAGGCGGCGATGCCTCCCGGCACCGGCACCGAAGCCTTCACCTGGCTGGCGCTGTCGCTGACCGTCGGCGCCAGCGCCGGCGCGGCCCTGGCGGGACCTCTCGTGCAGAGCAGCGGCTGGCGCGTGGGGGCCCTACTCGCCGCCGGCCTGCCGGCGCTCTGGGTGCCGCTGATCCTCCTCCGCCGCGAGCTGCTGCACCGGGCGGTGCCGGCGGAGCGCTCCGCCCCGGCGCGCTAGGCGGCGGCGAGGATCCCGATCGGCCGCGCGATCCGCGGCGGGATCTCCGAGGGCCGCGGCAGCTCGAAGCGCGGGCGGGACTCGGCGGGAGCGCCGCGCAGCGTCGCGACGCCGAAGAGGACGCCGTCGGGCTCGCGGAAGAAGAAGCAGCGGTAGCCGTCGCAATCGATCAAGCGGCTGACCGTCGCCCCCATCCCGATCACCCGCTGCCGCCAGGCCCGCTCCTCGCCGGGGCAGCAGCTCCAGGCGACGTGGCGAACCGAGCCGGCGCCTTCGACCGGACGCGAGGGCGGCGGCGCCTCGGTCTCGTAACGGACCGCACCGGCCCCAGCGCCGACCCGCCAAGCCCCCTCGCCACAGGCCGCGAACCCCAGCCGTCCGGCAAGCAGGTCCCCGCTCTGGACACTGCCGGCCGCGTAGGCACGAACGCCGGTGAGAACCAGATCGGCGTTCGTCCTTTCCCGGTCATATGCCCCGAAAAGGACGAACGCCGATTGAAGTGCGAGCTCGTGCTCGAGGCCGTCGGGGTCGCTGAAGCGCAGCGCGAGGGGGTCGCCGGCGCCGGTGAGCCAGGCGGTGACGGCAACGCCGGCCCGCTCGAGGCGGCGGCGCCAGCTGTCGAGCGACGCGGCGTCGGGGACCGACCACTGCAGCCGGTGGACCAGGCCGCGGCCGGCGACGCCGGGCGCGGCGCCGGGAGAGACGACGAAGCTGAGGACTCCCCCGCCGTGCTCGGGGCCGGCGTCGAAGGCGAGTGTTCCCTCGCCCGCGTCGGCTGCGGCCTCGAGGCCCAACAGGCGGCCGTAGAAGTGCTCGCACTCGCTGCGGGAGGAGGCGATCGCGGAGACGTGGTGGAGACCAAACAGGTTCATTCGGATCCGAATTGTATACTTTTCTTATCGACAAGCTTCCGAACATCCTCTACATCCACTCCCACGACACCGGGCGCTACGTTCAGCCTTACGGCTTCCCGGTGCCGACGCCGAACATCCAGCTGCTCGCCGACCAGGGGGTGCTGTTCCGCAACGCCTTCTGCGCCGCCCCCACCTGCTCGGGCAGCCGCGCCTCCCTGCTCACCGGCCAGTACTGCCACAACAACGGCCTGCTCGGCCTCGCCCACCGCGGCTGGGAGCTGAACGACTACGGCCAGCACCTGGTCCACCCCCTGCGCGAGGCCGGCTACCGCTCGGTCCTGATCGGCGAGCAGCACATCTCCGAGGACCCGGAGGTGATCGGCTACGACGAGGTGATCGAGGTCGACAGCCACCACGCCGCCGACATCGCCCCGACCGCGATCGAGCGCCTCGGCGCCACCGAGGCCCCTTGGTTCATGTCGGTCGGCTTCTTCGAGACCCACCGCACCTACCGCGCCCCCACCTCGGTCCGCGACACGCTCTACTCGCTGCCGCCGGCGAACCTGCCGGACACGCCGGAGACCCGCGCCGACATGGCGGCGTTCAAGGCCAGCGCCCGCTCGCTGGACCAGGGGATCGGCGCCGTCCTCAACGGCCTCCACCAGCTCGGCCTCCAGGACGAGACGCTGATCATCTGCACCACCGATCACGGCCTCGCCTTCCCCAACGCGAAGGCGACGCTGCACGACCGCGGGATCGGCGTGATGCTGATCATGCGCGGGCCGGGCGGCTTCCTCGGCGGCCGCGTCCTCGACGGCCTCGTCAGCCACCTCGACATCTACCCCACCCTCTGCGAGCTGGCCGGGATCGCCGAACCGCCCTGGCTTCAGGGGACGAGCTTGATGCCCCTCGTCCGCGGCGAGACCGCCAAGGTCAACGACGTCCTCTTCGCCGAGATGACCTACCACGCCGCCTACCAGCCCCTGCGCGCCGTCCGCAGCGAGCGCTTCAAGTACATCCGCCGCTTCGACGACTACGACCGCCCCGTCCTCGCCAACTGCGACGACAGCGCCAGCAAGCAGATCCTCGTCGAGGCCGGCTGGGGCGAGCAGCGCGTCCCCGAGGAGCAGCTCTACGACCTCCTCTTCGACCCCAACGAGCTCAACGACCTCTCCACCGACCCCACCCGTCAGCAGATCCTCAGCGAAATGCGCGACCGCCTGCTCGAGTGGATGCGCGCCACGGAGGACCCGCTCCTCGACGGCCCGGTCCCCGAGCCTCCCGGCGCCTGGTCCAACGACCCGCGCCAGGCGAGCCCCAACGACCCGACTAGCGCGGCGGAGCGTTAGGGACACCTCTTTTCCGTTTCGGTACAGAAACGGTTGATAGATCCCCGGCGCCTTGAAAGAATCCGCGCCCGCGTGGAGGCGTTCCAAACCAATCCGGCATCCCTGCAGCATCTCCTGAGCGCGATCCACGAGCGGGAGCTGGCGCTGCCGGACTTCCAGCGCGACTTCGTCTGGGACGCACGCGCGACCGAGGGGTTGCTCGAGTCGATCTCCCGCTCCTTTCCGGCGGGCAGCCTGCTGTTCATGTCCTGGCGCGAGGACACTTTCAGCCCTCGTGAGATCCAGGGTGCCCCTTCGCTTGACGGATGCACGCCGCTGAAGCTCATCCTCGACGGACAGCAGCGGCTCAGCTCGCTCTACCAGGCCTGCTACGGGGTCGGCGAATACCGCTACTTCGTCGACTTCAAGCCTCTGTTGGAGGACGACGACGTCGAAGAGGCGATCTTCTACCGACACAAGAACCGGGCGGGGAGGTACGCCACCGTCGAGCAGCAGGCCGAGCAGCTCGTCCTGCCCCTGGGAGTGCTCTTCGGAGGTGACGGCTTTCATGCCTGGCTGGAACAGCTCACCAGCCACCTCGAGATGCAGCCGCCCGAGCTCACCACCCTGAGGACGGCGGTGCGGGAGGCGTATGAGCGCAGCGTCAAGCCGATCGAGGACTACCGCTTCCCCGTCGTAGAGCTGGCTCCCGGCACCTCTCTGGAAGCCGTCTGCTCGATCTTCGAGACGCTCAACAAGACCGGCATCAAGCTGTCGGTCTTTGACCTCCTTGCCGCTCGCTTCTACGCCCACGGGCTCGATCTACGCCGCATGTGGGAGCAGACCGTCGAGCTGCACCCGATCATCGAGGAGTTCGAGATCAACCGCTACTACGTCCTGCAGTCGGTGGCACTGCGGGCGCGGGGGTCGGTGAAGCGGGGCGACGTCCTTGAGCTCTCCGTGGGAGACATCGCCGAGCACTGGGAGTCGGTGACGGCCGGCTACCGGGCGGCGCTGGAGATGCTTCGGGACGAGTGCGGGGTCCTCACCGCAAAGTGGCTCCCCTACGGCTACCTCCTCGTTCCCCTCGCGGCGATCTGGGATCAGGCGATCGAGATCGGCGGCCCTGCCTCCGCGGCCAACCGGTCGCGGCTGCAGCGCTGGTTCTGGTGCAGCGGAATCTCGGCGGCCTACGATCGCGCCGCCAACACCCAGGCCGGGAGGGACTATGCCGAGCTGAGCCGGTGGATCGGCGACGGCCCCGAGCCGGCGACGGTCGCCGAGTTCTCCTTCCAGCCCGACCGGCTGCGCGAGATAACTCCGAAGCAGCAGGCGATCTACAAGGCGCTGATGGCGGTGGTCCTGCGGAACAAGGCCAAGGACTTCCACCGCGGCACGGAGCTGACCGCCTCCTCGATAGCGGCACGCCGGGTGGATGACCATCACATCTTCCCCCGCGCCTACCTCAACCCCACCGACGAGACGCCCGCCTACCCGCGCCAGCTCGTGGACTGCATCCTCAATCGCACCTTGATCGATGCCGAGACCAACCAGCGGATCGGCAAACGCCCTCCGAACGAGTACCTGGGCGAGGTGCGCGAGGAGTTCGTCCCCGTCGACCACGACGCCTTCGGCGAAGTCCTCTCCTCACACATCCTTCCCGCCGGCGAGGACTCGCCGCTGATGCAAGGGGACTTCCCGGCTTTCCTCGACTGGCGGGAAGCACGAATCGCGGCCGAGATCGCCGCTCTGACGGAGACGTCGGCCGCGACCCCGGCATGACCGTGGACCAGGAGGCCCGCTCGCAGCAGGTCGAACGGGCCGGCAAGGCCTGGACGGGTCAGCTGGTCGATCTCACCGGCCGCAACAACCTCCTCTACTACCGCGACCTCAGGGTCGGCTCGCTGCCGCTCGACCCCTGCCCGCGGCGACTGCTGTTCTCTGCGTTGCAAGGCCGGCCCGTCCTCCTCAGCGCTCTCTTCGAGGAAGAGGAGGCGTTGCGGGACGCGATCAAGCGGGCGCGGGCGGTTCGCAACAAGGCGAATGCCCATTACGAGGAGCGCGGCTTGGAGACCCTCTACCTCGCCGTGGGGATGGTCACCTGGACGGGACAGAAAAGCTACGCGACACCCGCCGCCCCCGTCCTCCTCGTCCCGCTCCGGCTGGCCCCGAAAGGCGCGGCACAGGAAGAGTTCGAGCTGACGGTCACCGGTGAGCTGGAGGTGAACCCGACTCTCCTGCAGATGCTGAAGGCAGAGTTCGAGGTCGAGTGCGATCCCGAGGAGCTTCTCGGTTCGGCCGGGATCGAGGGGGTCATCGACACCCCAGAGGAGCTCGACGTCACCTTTGAGTGGCTGCGGAAGAAGTGCGCGTCGGTGCCGGGATTCGAGGTCTCCGGCCGCTTCGTGGTCGGCAACTTCTCCTACGCGAAGCTACCGATGGTGCGGGACCTCGAGGGCGCCCTCGAGGCCATGGCCGAGCACGATCTGATCGCGGCCCTGGCGGGGGATTCCGGGGCCCAGGAAGCCCTCCGACAACAAGGCGCAGCAGAGCAGATCCCCGATCCCGACTACACGCCGCCCGCGGACGAGTTCCTGGTCCTCGACGCCGACTCGAGCCAGAACTACGCAATCAACGCGGTGCTCGCCGGCCAGAGCCTGATCATCAAAGGACCACCCGGGACGGGCAAGAGCCAGACCATCACGAACCTAATCTCCACTCTGGTGGCCCGAGGCAAGAAGGTCCTCTTCGTAGCCGAGAAGCGGGCGGCGATCGACGCCGTGCTGCGCCGCCTGGAAGACGTCGACCTCGGAGACCTCGTGCTCGACCTGCACGGGGGCGTGTCATCCCGGCGACAAACCGCCCAGGCGCTTGCCTTGGCCCTGAACAAGAACGCACAGTTGACGAAGCCCGATCTCGAGAAGGTCCACCGCAGGCTCGAGCAACGCCGCTCCCAGCTGACCTCACGCGTCGCCGCGTTGCACGAGCACCGCTCTCCCTGGGGGCTCAGCTTCTACGACGTTCTCTGCCGGCTGATGGGCCTGCCTCCCGAGGCGAGCTCCGAGATTCGATTTCGCGGCCAGCAACTCGAGGCTTTGAGCGGACCCGCGGTCGAGCAGGCTCACGAGGACCTAAGCGCCTACCTCGGCCTCGGCGGCCTCGCTCTCGCTCGCTCCGGCTCGCCGTGGGCCAACGCGACCGTCGTTTCCACCGAGGAGGCGGTGGCCCTGCAGCAGCGGGTGGAGAACCTGCGGGGAGACTTCGACCGACTGATGGTCAGGCTCCGCCAGGCCGCCTCGGAAACCGGTCTGACGGAACCCCTGACGATCGCCGGGTGGACGCAGCTGCTGGAAGCCTGGGCTGAGGCCGAGGAGGTGGAACGCACCTATCGATCTGGCGTTTACGAGCTCGACCTGGCCGTGATCGTTCCGGAGTGCCTGCCGCTGGCGCGCTCAGCGGCCTCCCGCGCCACGGCCACGCTCACCAGCTCCGACTACCGCCAGGCCCGCAACAGCCTCCGCGCCCATCTTGTCGAGGGGTCCAAGCCGCACCCAAGCGAGATGCACGCAGCGGCAAGCGAGGCGGTGACCCTCCTCGACCGGTGGCGTCAGCTCCGCAGCGAGCCCGGTTCGACGCCGCGACCCTGCCGGGAACGCCGGGAGATCCAAGCCGCCTTCGACGGGTTCCGGGCGAGTTTCTCGTCCCTGGAGGAGGCGGTGGGGACCAAAGCCCTGGACGACTCGACGATCGAGGTCCGGGTGCTGCTCGAGAGCCTCCTCAACGACCTCCAGACGCTCGGCAAGCTGCCGGAGCTGCACCGCCTCGGAACCGCGCTGCGGGGGAGGGGCCTCGATGTCCTGCTCGAGGAGCTGGAACTGCGCGACGTCGACGCTCTCCGCGCGGCGCAGATCCTCGACTTCGCCTGGCTCGCTTCGCTGCGCGAGCATCTGCAGTTGACCGACCAGCGGATTGGGACCTTCGACGGCGAAGTGCACGGGAGCGCGGTCGCGGACTTCCAGCAGGCGGACCGCGAGCACGTCGAATCCACCGCCAGGCGAGTCCGCCGCGCCTGTGCGGAAGCCGCCGTGGCCGCCCAGGACGAGGACGAACAAGGCGCTGCGCTGATCAGGAGCGAGGCAGCGAAGAAACGCAAGCACCTGCCGATCCGACAGCTCTTCTCGGCAGCGCCGGAGGTGATGACCTCGCTCAAGCCCTGCTGGATGATGAGCCCCCTGCTCGTCTCCCAGGTCCTCCCCTCCGACCGCCCCTACTTCGACGTCGTCGTCTTCGACGAGGCAAGCCAGGTGCGGCCGGCGGAGGCAATCCCGGCGATCCTGCGAGGACGGCAGCTCGTTGTGGCGGGGGACGAGCGACAGCTCCCTCCGACCGACTTCTTCTCCGGCAGCAACCTCGAGCTCGAGGACGAAGAGGATCATGAAGCCCCCCTCAAGATCGACTCCAGCTTCGAGAGCATCCTCGAGGCGATGGATCCCTTCGTCAAATTCAAGATGCTGCAGTGGCACTACCGCAGCCGGGACGAGCGCCTGATCGCCTTCAGCAACGCCCATCTCTACGACCGCAGCCTGACCACCTTCCCAGGCATCGCGGGGCCCGACTGCATTCGACACGTCGGGGTTCCTTTCGACCCGAACCGCGCCACCAACACGGCCAGCTCCGACCCGGAGGTGGAGAGGGTCGTCGAGCTGATCCTCGAGCACGCGGAAACCCATCCCGAGATGTCCCTCGGAGTGATCGCGATGGGAGTTGCACACGCGCAGCGGATCGAAGAGTCGCTCTGGTCCGCCGTCGGAAACGATCGCAAGGACCTCGAGAAGTTCTTCGACGGAGAGCGCGAGGAGCCGTTCTTCGTCAAGAACCTGGAGCGGGTACAGGGGGACGAGCGGGACGCGATCATCCTCAGCATCGGCTACGGCAAAAACCCGGACGGGCGCCTGCTCTATCGCTTCGGGCCCCTCAACGTCGAAGGAGGCGAGCGCCGACTCAACGTGGCGGTGACCCGAGCCAAGGAGCGAATGACCTTGGTCTCGTCCTTCGACCACCGCGACATGGATCCAGAACGGTCACGCGCGAGTGGGGTCGAGTTGTTGCGCGCCTACCTGGAGTACTGCCACAGCAACGGGACGAAACTAGGGGAGGTCATAGGCGAGCGTCCGCCTCTGAATCCATTCGAGATAGACGTTCGCGATCGCCTCGTCCGCGCCGGCTTGGATCTGGCGCCGCAGTTCGGCGCCTCCGGTTACCGGATCGACTTCGCTGTCAAGCACCCCGACCAGCCCGGCCGAATGGTGCTGGCGATCGAGTGCGACGGAGCGAGCTACCACTCGGCGCCCACCGCGCGCGACCGCGACCGGCTGCGTCAAGAGCAGCTCGAACGGCTCGGCTGGACTTTCCACCGCATCTGGTCCCAGGACTGGTTCGCCGACAAGGAGCGCGAGGTGGCGCGAGTCGAGGGGTCTTATCGAACGGCCTTGCTGGCGGCCAACGGTGGCCCTCCGGAGGGCGAATGCGCGCAGGTTCCCAGCGACCCCGCGGGGAACGCGACCGAGCCCCCGCCGGCAGTCGAAGCAGAGCAGCGGCCGTCGTCGCGCAACGGGCCGATGCCGATTCCCCGCGCGGGCGGTCGCAGCATCGACGAGTACACCCTCGACGAGCTCATCTCGCTGATCGTCTGGATCGAGTCCGACGGTCTGCTGCGAACCAAAGCCGAGTTGCGCGACGAGGCGATCGCCACCCTCGGCTACCGACGCCGAGGACCGCGGATAGTTGCAGCCCTAGGGGCGGCGATCGACGAAGCCCGCGATCAGATCTAGTGCCGCTGCCGAGACGTGAGCGACAGGGGAAACACGGACGAGCCCGCGTGGACTTAGAGGAGGAGCACCCTAGCCAGTGAGGAGGCGGCGAGCCAGCCATCTGGACGAAGTACCGCTACGGGGATTCGAACCCCGGTTTCCGGACTGAGAATTGCCTCTGTGGAGCCATTTGCGGCCGATCTGTGCCTGTGGTGTCCAAGGAGATCAGTCCAGTTGAGCGGAGTTCGGTGGAGTCGGGGACATATCTCGGGACACGGCGTCTCCCTGGGCTAATCGACAACTTGGTGACCAATTTTCCGTTTCTTGCAGTAGGCGACGAAGATCCCTTTCACCAGCCGGACGAACGCGCCCGAACCCTGAATGATCGCGGCGATGTGATGGTCCAACTCTTCATCGTCAAAGTTGGCGAGCGCCATCGACATCGCGAGTTGGTCTGCAAATCTGAAGGGCGCTCCTGCCTCGTCGCTCAGATCGAGCGCGGCAGACAGATCGCTCTCGCGTTCGATCGCTTCGACCAGCCCTAGCTCTGACAGGCCAGCACAAGGGGCGGGGTAGTGGAAGGTCGAGTGGCGCACAGTCTCCAATGCCTTTGAGCCGATCCGCTGCTCGAGTCCCCGCACCCGCGATGCCGCGTTCCGGCCGGCGGTGTCGAGGTTTTGGATCAGCTTGCGTAGCTCCGGTTCGCCCTGTTCCCAGGCGCGGAGGGCAGCGATCGCCTCGAACAGGTGGCCCTGTGCGATTCGGATCAGGTAATAGAACCGGCGACGGTGGATGACGTCGGGGTCGGGGTGGTCCGGCGGGTTCGCATCTGCCGCCCTGAAGGCCGCGTACTCCACGTCGTTGGCAGCCATGCAGAGCGAAAGCACAGCAATTCCGAGTCGGTCGTCCGGCGGGAAGACCGCAGCCACGTTGCGAGGCAAATCACCGGACAACTAAGAGCTGCTGCCCTTGGCGCTTCCCGCTGCCAGAACAAAGGCGACGAGGGCGATGGCCGTTCCAATCACCAGAGTGGCTGGTTCGGGCGCTTCTACGACATCTGCCGCTTCAAGCCACTCGCCGGAGACCAAGAGCAAATCTAAAGCTGCCAGCACAAGCCCAGCCCGGACCCCCCAGGGAAGCTGAAGGAACCAACCCCCGATTAGAGCCCGGACGAATGAAGCCTCGGGATCGCCTTCTGAGTCGGTCTCGAAAACGCTCTCAAAATCGGCCTGACCCTCCAAGGCCCCCAGACCAGCCAGCTTGGTCCCGAACAATTCGGCAGCAGATTTCACCCGCATTGGGTTGAACGCCTTGCCGATCTGCATCGAGGCAACGGCGTCTTTCATAAGGCGGGTGGTGTCCAGGTTTCCAAGGGCGTCGGCGAGGATCTGGTTGCTCTTCAGCGCAGGCACCATCCCCTTGATATCCACTGGATCGAGCGCCTTGCCGATCTGCATCGAGGCCAGAGCGTCCTTCATCAGGCGGTTGCTGTCGAACCCCTTGAGGGAGTCGGCGAGAATGTCGCTGGTCTTCAGAGTCGCAGCGATGCTCTTCGTATCCATCGGGTCAAATGCCTTGCCGATCTGCATCGAGGCAACGGCGTCTTTCATAAGGCGGGTGGTGTCCAGGTTTCCGAGGGCCTTGCTGAGCGTTTCGCTGGTATTCAGCGCAGAGGCGATGTCCGCGCCGATATAGCCCCCACCCACTCCCCATTTACCGAACGTCGCCATAGAGCGATTGTACGAGGAAGAGTGGACCCCCTCGCGGTCTATCTGAAGGTATTGCGCCGCACCCACCAAGCTAGATCCTGCCGCGTGAAGCGGAGAGTCCGCCCAACCCGTATATGCGGAAGGTGTCGAGAACGAACCAGCTCGTAGAGGGTGCTGCGGGGAACGTGGAGTAGCTGTGCCGCTTCTTCAGCGTTGAGCAGCGGTTCACTTAGCGACCCGATGGCCCGTCGATCTTCGGCCTGCGGCGTCATCGGCTGATCCCGAGGCCCTTGGACCGCTCAAGAGTCCGTCGCTTCAGTTTCAACTCGCGCTGTGCGCGCTGCAACCGCTCCCCGATCTGCCTCTGCTCTGCCTGTCGTGCCCGATCCTTCGGCTTCGGCCCGAGCGCGCTGTCTCTGTCCACCACGCCGTTTCTGACGCGGTAGCCCTCGATCCCGCGCACCGCCCGATCCCACGCCGCCGCCTTCGTCGGATCGCTCGGCCTCTCCCCCAGCTCGCGCTTGATGTAGTCGGGAGGAGAGAGACGGGCGGCGGTCGCTGCGGCCCGTTCGCGCTCGGTGAGGACGTGTCCGGCGACTGCTGCCCTGGCGCGTGCATCGTGGCCGACCTCCGGAAGCTCGGCGCGCTCAGAGCGCAGCTGCTCGATCTTCTTGCCAGTCCCCTCCTCGCGCAAAGAGATCCATCGCTCCTGTGCGGAGCGCTCGGCTCGCTCCTCGCGACGCTCCCGCCGCCGAGGCTCGGGCATCGCCTTGCGTTGGGCGCGGATCGACTCAAGCCTCTCGGCCTCCTCCCCCAGCCTCTCGTCAAGCCGCCGATGCGCGCTGTGGTTGTGCTGCTCGGCACTGGCCTCGGCGCGAAGCTCATGGAGGCGGCGGGCGAGCTCCTCGGTGGGAAGCTGGCCGAACTCCTGGCGCAGCACCTCGTCGTGGGCTGAGACCTGCGCGCCGTCGCGCTCGGCGGCTTCGGCGATGTGGTCGAGCCCTTGGCGAAGATGCGGCGAGCGCGGCGCGAACTCATCGCGGTCGAACTGGATCTCGGGAGTCGCGTAGAGGTAGGTCTCCTCCCTGGTGCGCGACGTGGCGACGTAGAACTCCTGGCGATCCATCGAGGGATCGGCCATGACGAAGGCCGTGTCCACCGTCGCTCCCTGGGCCTGGTAGGTCGTCGCGGCGTAGGCGTGTTCAATCGCAGGCCCTCCGTCCCTCTCCCTCAAGCGCCCCAGGTAGTCGGAATCGACACACACCCGCCCTCGGGTGTCGATTCCGACCAACCACAAACGCTCCGAAGCTTCATCGACCCGCTCCACCCGCCAGCGCTCGCGGTTGTAGATGTTCTTGCGCTGGTCGTTGATGCGGGTGATGACCTGATCGCCGGCAGCAAAGCGAGCGCCGCCGATCTCGATCTCCTCAGCTCCGAGTCTGCCCGTCGCCTTCATGCGCTCACGCGCCAGAGCGTTCAGCTCGACAACCTCGGCGTTGCGCTTCGCGACCATCAGCGCGTCCTCGCTGCGCTCATAGCTGCGCCACCAGTCCTCGACCATCGCCTCGCGGCGGGCGAGTGGGTCGTCGGAGACGGTGACCCGCTCCGCGCCCTGGTAAATCGAAAGGGCCTCTCCTCCGGCCCCCTCGCGGATCAGCTTCGCGCCCTCGCGCTCAAGCTCATGGCGGTGGCGGATCACTTCATCGAGGACCACCGGCTCCGTCCTCGCCGCGATCGACGCGAACAGCCCTCCCGCCTCGATCTCGCCCAGCTGCGCGGGGTCGCCCATCAGCACCAACTTGGCCTCGGCCTCCTGGGCGTGGTCGATCAGGCGGGCGAGGCTGCGCGAGTCCACCATCCCGGCCTCGTCGACCACCAAGACCGCTCGGTGTCCAAGCGCCGCTTCACCTCTCCCAGCTGCGCGGTCGAACTCGGCGAGAAACGAAGCGACGGAGGTTGCTTGCAAGCCCTCCGAGCGCAGGACGTTGGCAGCGCGCCAAGTCGGTGCCACGACCCGCAGCTCCGCTCCGGTCGCCACCCAACCCTCGGCCGCAGCGGTCAAGCCGTAGGTCTTGCCGGTCCCGGCCTCGCCGACGACGACGATCACGCCCTCGCCGCCGCCGAGCAGCCGCTCGACCATCGCCTTCTGGTCGGGCTTCATCGAAGGCCGCTTAGCGAGGACGCGGGAGACGACGATCTCCGAGACCCCGGCGCGGTCGTCCGTCGCGGCCATGACCTCGACCCGATCAAGCGCTCGGCGCTCAAGCTCCCAGATGGTGCGAGTGGTGAAGCGCTCGCCCTTGGCGGTGGTCGCGATCCCGATCACGTCCGGGGTCGCGAGGTAGGCGTCGGCAAGCTCGCAGACCTCATCTCCCGGCGCACCGGCCGGAAGGCAGTTGGCGACCGCTTGGATGACGTCGCGGCGGTCGAAGTGAGAAGCGTGGGTGGTGAGGGCGGCTTCGACGTCTGCAACCGCGACCCGGCCCTCGGGCGCTTGGCGCTCATGGCCGAGGGTGGAGCGGATCGACTCGCGATCCAAGCCGATCTCCTCAGCCTTCTCCCGCCACAGGTCGCGAAGGCTCTCCGTGGTCAAGTCACGCTCCTTCGCCTTCCTGGTCGCCAAGGTCGCGACCTGTCGAGCGCGGGCGCTGGCCCCCTCCCCAGCCGCCTCGAGTATCTGCTCGCGACGGGTCGAGAAAGCGCGTAGGTGGTCGGGGTCGAAGCCCTCGATCTCCGAAAGCCCATTGACAACCTCGCGCCAGCGCACCCCGAGGCGGCGCGTCAACTCGTCGCGCAGGTGGGCCTCGTAGATGTAGCCGGCAGCCTTGGCGTGTTCGTAGATCGACGGGTGGTGGAGCCGGGTCCAGCGGCCCTCGGCGAAGGTGGCGTTTGCGATCAGGACATGCGTGTGGATCTGCATGTCGCCGGCGCGGGAGGAGCGGTGGAGGTAGCCGGCGGCGAGGAATCCGTTGCCTTGGACGAACTCCCGGCCTCCGGCGCCGCGCCGGGTCCAGCAGGCCTCCCGTTGCAGGTAGCCGAGACCGGCTTC
Organism: Solirubrobacterales bacterium; assembly: GCA_035558995.1. GTDB lineage: Bacteria > Actinomycetota > Thermoleophilia > Solirubrobacterales > 70-9 > VAYN01. The sequence goes on along the minus strand of DATMBY010000014.1, from coordinate 7,947 downwards.
CACAGCGGCGGCGTGGGCGGCTTTGACCTCGACGGCGACGGGATGCCTGCCGAGCGCCCACAGGACCGAGACCGACTTCGGGGCTGAGAAGGTGAGATCGAAACCGGGAACCGGGCCGCCCTCGACGTGGCGAAGTCCAAGCGGCTCACCGCTCGCCGGGTTGGTGCCGGTCAGCATCGCGGTCAGCTGGTCGGCATCGATCTTGCCTTGAAGACCAAGATCATCGGCGGCGTCACCGAGCCAGTAGCCCTCGGCCTCAGCCTCGCCGGAGTAGTAGTCCTCGGCCCCTTCGGCGACCTTGCCGAGGTAGTAGCCCTCCTGGCCTGTCCCCATCTTTCCGATGGAGAGCATCAGCGCGAGCCTCGTGTGACGGCGGCGGCCATGCCTCTGCTGTCCACCGAGAGGCGCGCCTGCATCGGTAGAGCGGGCACGGAGACATCCATGCAGCAGAAATGGCCAACAAGGCCATACCGCCCCTAGAAACTTGGATCGTGCTGATTACGTCTTCTAGCTTTCGGCTGCGTCTTGATCGTCCTTTTTGAGATCAACCAAATGAAGGTAGACCGAGACGATGAACACGGTCGCGAGAAAGGTGGATCCGGAGATAAGAGCCAGGATCACGTTGTTGAAATCTCCCGAGCTACCGCAGAAGTTTTTGCCGCAGTCCTGCAACGCCGTCAGCGCTGACGCACCACCTCCGATCAAGGTTCCGAGATATCCGAACAAGATCGCAACCATCAGGATCGTGTCCCCCCGTCCGAAGAATTGCCAGAGGGCGTCCGCCGCCATTCTGGCCTGAAAAGCAATAGAGATCACCAGCGCACCAAGGAGACCGATGGCGCCTCCATAAAAGGCCTCTGAACCGCGCGCCTCGGTTAGAGCGCCTGACGTAAAGAGCACCAAGAAGAGCGGCGCCGCGAAGAAAGCTGCCACCAGCATTTTGACGAGCGTCCCGAGACACCCGGGCTGATCCTCCGGCTTGGGTTTGGTCACGCTGCAAAGGATTCCGTCTAGTCCGGATGCCGGCGCCGGCTGGTGGACGGATCACGGGACAGTGATAGTGCGTGAGGGGTTCTGCTGTTAGGTCTGATGCTTGGGCTCTAGGGCCTTTGGATCTGGCCCTAGAGCCTCTGTATCTGTCGGTGGTGGAGCTGGTAGCTCAGGCCTATCGAGCTACTGGTCTTCGTTCTCTGGCTTCTGCTGCTGCTTTTCTTCTTCTTCGGACTTTCTGAGGGCTTCCAGAACTGGCCGGTCTTCCTCAAGCCGGCGGTTCAGGCGCTCCATGTACTCGGGGTCTTCGCGTAGCTTCTGGACGGCTTCGGCGAGGGACTTCACCCCCAGCGCCTCCCGCGCCCAGCGCACCACGTCCACCATGCCCGTGGCCGCGTAGAAGTGCTCGACCGAACCGCGCCTCGGTTGCTCCTCGACCAAGTAGACCGCCCCGTGATCGCGAAGGGCGCGGACGTGGTAGCCGACCACTGACAAGGACTGCTTCGTGTAGTCGGCAAGTTCCTTGGGGCTAAGCGGCTCTCGGGATTCGACGTAGAGGGCGAGCAGCTGCTTCCGCATCGGGTGCCCCAGCAGGAAGATCATCTTCCGCTCGGCCGCTTTGACCTTGGCGTCTACTTCGGCTTGATCCACCCTCCTCACCCCCCGGCGACGGCGAAGGTGCCGGGGCGGGTCGAGGCTGGGACGATCCACTCGACGCCGGTCACCAACTCGCCCACCGGCACCGCCAGCGCGGCGGCGAGCTTGAGAAGCGTGTCCACGCGAGGCAAGCGCTCTCCTTTCTCCACCATCCCGACCTCAGTGCGATGAAGGCCCGCCAGCGCACCGAGTTCTTCTTGCGAGAACCCGGCACGGCGGCGAGCCATGAACACGTTGCGGCCGATGCGCTCGGCCGCCTGTCGATCTACTCTCCTGCCGTCCATCAGGCTTCGAAGAGGTTGTGGAAGACGACAGCGGCCCTCGTCGGAATGACGCGGCTGCCTTCTTCGTGGAGCAGGCCGACCGCCGCCAGGTCGCGGACGGCCCTTCTGGTCGCGTCGTCCTCTGCCGCGACCTCAGAGGACGAGACGCCGATCAGCATCTCGCGCATTAGCTCATCGAGCGTCAGCGTCTCCGGGAGCAGATCGAGGACGTGTCTCAAGACCGCCGCCTGATCGCGGGCATCTTCATCGGCGGTGCTCGCGGCGCGTTCATCGTCCGCGCCACTAGGCTTGTTGCGCATGGGAAGCATCCCTTCCTGTGCCACGCCCCCGGCTGTTTGCGCAGCGCGGGGGCACTTTTTGTCGGATCGTCCGAACTTAGCAGAGCGTGGAGAAAAACTCCACAGCAGAGACCCTAGTCGCCTCGGATGATCTGACCGACTCGGGAGTGATCGAGGCCCACCAGCTCGCCGATCTCACGAAGTGAAAGTCCATCCTTCTGCGCTTTCGCGAAAGCCTTACGCCTTGCTTCGCGTGCCGCTCTGCTATCGCGCTCGAACTGTCTCTGAGCTGCTTTGACTGCTTTAGCGGCGGCGTTGCGCGATGGGTCAGTAGACATCGAGCGCAGCCTATTCGCTCTTACCCCTCGACTCGATCTCGTCTTCAAACCCCAACTGCAATCTGATGGTTTCCCGAGTCTGATCGTCAAAGATGCCATCGCTTGGCGGTCCATCCCTAGATTCGGATAACGATGCTCCGGCTATCCGCTCCACGGGCGTTTCACGCATGAGCTGATCGAGGAGGCGCATCGTTCTGCTGAAGATCGCGTCAAGCAACTTTCCGGGGTCGGCATGAACGCGATCGGGCAAAAGCCTGCGCAGGCCGAAGGCGGCTCGGCCGCCCACGGCATCCATGGCCACCAGAAGATCCTCCGCGTCAGCCGGAGGAAGGCTGACGTAAGTGGCATCACGCCCACTGGGGCTCGAACTCACAGCCATTGGCTGGAGCGCAGCCCCGTGAATCGAATTGCGCAGAAGACGAAGTATCTCTAGGACATGCGCCCCGCGAGAGCCTGGGGCTACAACCGCAGCCAACTCTGGGGCTGAGGGCTTGACCTTCTTGAGCCACCTTTTCTTCTGCCAGCCCGCGCCGTACTCCTCGTCCCCCAGCTTCAGAGCCCTATGTGCGACACGGGCGGTTATATCGACTGCCGCCATTAGCCCGAGGAGCACGTTGTCCAAATTTCCGAGCGCGTCGTCGGCAGTGTCGTTGTTTTGCGGCTGGTTAAGCGCCCAGAGGGCAGCATCGCGGTCTTGAAGCGCGCGCTGGACCCGCTGGAAGAGAGATTGTCCTAGGTAGACCAACCCACTCTGCTCCCCGTTTTGGTGAACGCAGGCGCTGAACCACCGCCATCCGGCTGGAAGTAGATCGCGCGTTCCCACCCAATAAAAGAGCCCCCGGTTGAAGGAGTCGGTCGCGCTACCGTCCGGGGAGCGGTAGACAAGAAAGACACCTTGCCGCCTCAGGTAGAGACTGACGAGTGGCAAAGCCTGCTCGGGAGTGCCGACGGCTACCTCACGGGCAAATCCCCACGTGAGCCCAGTGAGATAGGGCCTTGTAGTGACGAAGAGATCAGCTTCCACCTCTCGAGCTGCTTCAAGCATCTTGATGTCCAAGGCGCGCTGAGCGGCAGCACCAGCCTCCCCCCGCTCTTGGTAAGCGGTGGAGGTTGGATCACGTTCTGCAACCTCGGGTGCATTCCCAATCAGTGCGCGCCGGACAATGCGGCTCCCGTCGCCGTTCGCTTGGACCAGTGGGGTACTTCCGTTCTCAGCTGATTGCTCTCCTATGACGATCCAGCCCGGCACGTACTCGGTTCCATGTTTGGTCGTACATCGCTCCACGGTGTCAGGTGGTCCCTCGTCACCGATCCGAAAGACCTCCACATATGAATGAGAGAGAAGGCCGCCAAAGAGACTGCGCTCACTCGAAATGTGGAGAGCTGGTGCTTCTAAGAGGTCGTAGTCAATAACCACCACAAGTTTTCGCAGTGGAGGTCGCGGTGAAAAAACCGTCGAAGGTTCGCCGAGCGAGAAGTCAGGCCATTCCTCCTGACGTAGACCGCTAGAGATTGATGGTGGCTGGAAGCGGAGCATATTGCCAGTTTGTCACCATCGAGAAAATGCGGGCCAGGGACTATTTAAGGGGCAACCCCAAGGGCGTCGACGCGATAAACCAGAATCCGGCTGAGGATGCTGCATGCATAGTCCAGATCCTGATCGCTAGGGATCTCGACCTCTCCACCGTGAGTTGCCTTGTTTCGAGCCGTGCGAATCTTGAAGAGTAGGCCGAACTCCGACTCGGTTACTGGAACGCCTTCTTCATCAATAGCTCTCCTCAATGCTGCTTTCGGCGGAGGCTGATCAATCCAGTTGAGAAGATCCGCCACCCGTTGATGCTGATCCTTCGAAACCGCCGCACGCAGACAACTCAGTAGCTCCTTTCGCTCCGATGGGCTGAACAATCGTTCACTGGCACGACCCGCCATATAGAACTCAAGTGACTCCCAAAGTGCTTGAGAGCGCTGGATTGGATCTTCATCGCTAAGTGCCCGCCCCGCAGAAAGCATTGCCTGCCGGATCTCGAAGGGAAGGTCTCTTGGAAGAGAGGGCTCCTCCAAACGCGACCTAGCGCCAAGATTAAGCGCGCTCGCTCTTAGCCTCGGCCCCAAACGCTGTATCCAACGCCGCCCGGTTTGAAGCCCGCGAAGGGCGACTAAATCACGACGCGAAGGAGTCGCGTTGCTTTCGCTGCGGTCGTAGCGATGAAGGGTTCCATCGGGCAGATGGCTGAGTCCATACCTGGTACGAATCGCAAGCCAGCTCAAAGCCCAATCGATCTCTCCTAAGGCCTCGACCTGGGCATTGTGCATGCGTTGAGTGGTCGTGTAAACCACGGCATGGCTCGGAGCGTCTTCAAACTCCCCTGCCCACTCAGGCTGAGGATCGAACTGATCCAAGATCCGCCGGCCCTGCTCCGGGGCTACGAAGGTCACCGCCCCGATCCGCATTGGCAATTGAGCCTCAATGCCATCAATTCCGACTACGACCTCAAATACCTCGTGCGGAAGATCGTCAAGTTCGTGAATAACAATTTTCTCGTCCTCGAACCCTGAGCGCCTTGCGATCGCGTATGCAATGTCCTGCGGCCCGAATTCTTGGGCGACCATTCCATGCATCTTCTCCTCGGTCATCGCGATGGCGGATTGGATGTGGATTTCAACCATCGCGCCTTGCGGGAATGCGGCGACAACTGAACCCTCAATCATCGGGTGTCCATCAATGTCCACCTTCACAGGCGCGAGGTACTCAAGCCGGAGGTCGGCATTCATCTCGACCGAGAACCAAGCTCGATCTAACTCATTGAGAGCAGATACAAAGTTGCCCCCAACGATGGGCACTCTTACGCCTCCGATTTCCGCGGTTGCCTTCCCGGGTGGATCTCCAGGGGGTCGCTCCATCAACTCCCACTTGATTCGGTGGAGAAGATGTCTTGGAGCTCGACAATTGGCGGCTCATGCACGATGGCTGCTATCACCGGCAGCAATCCATCGATCAGAGGAACAGCTAGGCCAAGGTCGACAGAACGACTGCTCAGGGCATTCGCCTCGTCGTCAAGGAGGCAAAGCCCAGAGGCATACTCAGAAAGCGATGGAGCCCTAGAAAGAAGAGCGCCCGGCTCTGAGAGGCGCGGGTCGCCACTCTCAATGAACGGGAGCGACTCGAGGGCTCCTCGCAAAGCGCTTCGACTGTGAAGGATGGCGGCGTCAAGATCTCCGTGCGAATAAGCAGCTTGCGCCGCTCGCAAACTTTCATCGGCAGCCTCAATAGAGAGATCTAATGTGGGGGGCGCTGCCTCACCCAGCAGAGCATCGGCTACGCGATCAACCTCTCGCGTCACTCGTAGCAAGAGCTTGGCTCGGTCTCTGAATAGCGCGAATGCGCCAGCCTCAAACCATTGGGTGCGAGACCGCGCCACCAGGTCGATCTCTTCTCCACTCGGTTCCTGCAGGGCGCGGTAGGCCTCAAGAACTTCCCGCAGAGCGATCATCTGCGCAATGACTAGATTGCCACGGCGAGAAGCGGCATCTTTACCGGGCTGAAGTTTTTTGAAGGTATCTGGGTCGTAAGGCCACGAATAGATCTTTGGATCGACACCCTCTGCTTCAAGCCTCTCATCGGTTTCCTGAAGCGCTCCAGTCATCGCCGTGACAAGTGCGCCCAGCTCCGTGTTTAACTCATCTTCTGCCCGATTCAAGACACCTGAATCGAGCGCATCAGACCATGCTCGCTCTAGTGCCCCTGAGAGCTTGACCACGTGAAGTGCAAGCGCTTCGAGATCGACTGGCCCAACAATTCCGTGCTTGCTTTCGCCGTCCCCGGTCACCTATGCCTTCGCCCCAAACGCTTCGGAAATCCGGCGAGCGGCATCCCGTCTCGGCTTAAATTGGAGATAGCGCTGGGTCGTCGCCAGATCTTGATGCCCCATCCACTCCATGACCTCACGGGAGTCAGCGGTGCGAATGGCGTGGGAGCCGAAGGTGTGGCGGAGGTCGTGGAAGCGTAGATTCCGCAGACCGGCCTTCTTGATCGCGGCCTTGTAGCGGTCGCGGAGCTTGTGCCCGGAAAGGTGGCCGCCCTTGACTCCGCAGAAGACGAGATCGTCGTCGCTTCGGAACTCGTCGCGCTGGCTGAGCGTGGCGAGAGCCTGCGCGACCTCGTCGGCCATCGGCACCGTGCGCTCCTGGCCGCTCTTTGGAGTATCGACCCGGCCGTTGGTGAAGCTTTGACGCACGTGGATCGCGCTGTTGGTGAAGTCCACGTCACGCCACCGCAGGGCCAGCAGCTCGCCTAAGCGCAGACCGGTGAACGCGGCCGTGAGGTAGATCGTGCCGTCCTGCTCCGACGCAGCTGCTCGCACGAGAGCTAAGACCTCCTCTCGCGAGAAGACGTCGATGTTGCCGCGCTTGGCGTGGGGGCGGCGCTCGACGTTCGCCACCGGATTCGCCGGCAGCTTGTAGCGGCGCTGCGCCCAGACGAAGAGGCCATGCAGCACGGTGAGGTACTTGTTGACGGTTCGATCCGAGAGGTCTTCGGCCACCAGGGCGTCCCGGAAGCCTTCGACCATCTCCGGCGTCACCTCCTCGAGGCGCACCTTGTCACCGAACTTCTCGCCGAAGACCTTCTTCATCCGGTCGACCATGTGCTCGTAGTCGATCTGGGTCGAAAGCTTGATCTTCCGGTCGCGCTTGTAGTCGAGCCAGTCGTCGCACGCGACGGCGAAGGTGGTGCCGGTGCGGACCATTCCCGGCAGCTCGCCGCGCCGCGCCTTGGCGAGCGTTTCGTCCAACCATGCCCGCGCCGTGGTTTTCGTGAAGTAGCCGGCGGGCGGCTCGATCTTGCGGTCGGTCCAGTGCGGGCCGATCCGTCGCTGGACCTGGCGACCGTCAGGAAGCCGGTACTTCGCGTACCACTGCGCGCCGCGTTTGCGCTCGACCTTGAAGACGTGGCCGCTGATCGCTCTGGTCGCTTGCCGCTGCATCGTGTCCCAAGTTTCTAGCACGACTTCGGGACATGTTTCGGGACATACTCTGCGATTCGAACGGCCTCGAAAACGAGAAAACCCCGCATTTGCGGGGCTTTCGTGAAGTACCGCTACGGGGATTCGAACCCCGGTTTCCGGACTGAGAATCCGGCGTCCTAGTCCCCTAGACGATAGCGGCGAGGATGCGGGCATTTTAGCGAGCCGGCGGGCGGGGGCGCGAGACGTCGATCACATGGAGCGCGCTGGAGGCGGCGGGGGGCGCTGGGCGCGCAACCGGTAAATTGCCTCTCCCGCGCGGCTGTGGCGGAACTGGTAGACGCGCACGGTTCAGGTCCGTGTGGGCGAGAGCCCGTGGAGGTTCGACTCCTCTCAGCCGCACTAAGCGACCGCTACGGTCGCGCCCGCGGGGGCCCGG
>DATMBY010000013.1:0-11355 GCA_035558995.1 Solirubrobacterales bacterium | reverse complement strand
TCTTCCTGATCCTGCTCACCGCGGTGCTCTGGACCGGCGGCGTCGCCTTCGCCGCCTGCCGCGAGCAGGAGCGGGCGAAGACCTTCTACTTCCTGATGCTGGTCGCCGAGACCGCGACCCTGGGCTCGTTCCTCGCCCAGGACCTGCTGCTCTTCGTCCTCTTCTTCGACCTGATGCTGGTCCCGTTCTACTTCCTCTTCGGCGCCTGGGGCCACGACCGAACCGGCGAGGGCGGCCTCACCGCCTCGGCGGCGACGCTGAAGATGATCGTCTACACCCTGATCGGGTCGCTGCTGATGCTGGTGGCGGCGATCGCGACCGCGGTCCTCGCCGCCGACGGCGGCCATATCAGCTTCTCTCTCGCCTACCTGAACGAACACGGCCTCGGCCACGGCAGTCAGCAGTGGATCTTCTGGTTCTTCGCCGCCGCCTTCCTGGTCAAGATGCCGGCCTTCCTCCTCCACGGCTGGATGCCCGACGCCTACCGGGCGGCGCCGCTGCCGGCGCTGGTCGTCTTCTCCGGCGTCCTCGCCAAGGTCGGCGCCTACGGCTTCCTGCGGGTGGTGCTGCCGCTCTTCCCCGACGCCGCGGTCGAATTCCAGGAGGTGATCCTGCTGATCGCCCTGGCCTCGATCCTCTACGGCTCGGTGATGGCGTTCACCCAGACCAACGTGCGGCTGATCGCCGGCTACTCGTCGGTCGCCCAGCTCGGGTTCATCACCGCCGGGATCTTCGCCCTGCGCGCCGACGGCTCCGACGGGGCGGTCCTGCAGATGGTCAACCACGGCCTCGTCGTCGCCCCGACCTTCGTCATCGTCGCCCTGCTGCTGGAGCGGACCGGGACCGAAGACATCCGCGAGATGGGCGGGATGGCGCTGCGGGCGCCGGTGCTGGCGGCGCTGTTCCTGATCGTCGTCCTGGCGACCCTGGCGATGCCGGGCTCGGCCAACTTCGTCGGCGAGTTCTACATCCTCAACGGCCTCTTCCAGGCGAAGATCGTCTTCGCCTTCGTCGCGATCAGCGGGGTCGCGATGTCGGCTTACTACGCGCTGCGGCTCTACCAGGGGACGATGCACAATCGGCCACCATCAGTACAGAATCAGGGGCTCCTGTCGAGGGAGATCGGGGTGCGCGACGCGCTCGTCCTGGTGCCGCTGGTGCTCTGCATCGTCGGCCTCGCCCTCTACCCGCAGCTGATCCTCGAGCGGACGGCGCCGAAGGTGCAGCAGACGGTGGCGCGGGTGCAGGGCGGCGAAACGCCTGAGGCGAAGCTGGCGAGCAAACCATGAACTTCAACGAGCCACACATCGACTACGCCGGCATCTCGCCGCTGATCGCGCTCACGGTCGGGCTCTGCGTCGTCCTCCTCAGCGCCGTCTTCAAGCCCCTGCGCCGGACCGCGCCGTTGCTGACCATGGTCACCCTTGGAGCCGCCGCCGGCCTCCTGATCTGGCAGTGGGACGACCCGAAGACGCTGATCACCGGGGCGCTGCGGCTCGACGACCTGGCGATCTCGATCTCCCTGATCTCGATCCTCACCGCCGGCTTCTGCGTCCTGCTCTCGATCCGCGAGCGGGCGACCGAGGAAGCCGGCTCCGGCGAGTACCACGCGCTCCTGCTCGGCTCGGCGCTGGGGATGACGATGCTGGCGCAGGCCACGAACCTCGTCACCTTCTTCGTCGCCCTGGAGACGCTCTCGATCCCGCTCTACATCCTCTGCGCAACCAACCTGCGGCGCGAGGGCTCGCTCGAGTCGGGGCTGAAGTACCTGATCGTCGGCTCGATCGGCTCGGCGACGCTGCTCTACGGGATGGCCTTCCTCTACGGCGGCACCGGCAGCACGGACTTCGCCGGGATCGCCGACGGGATCGCCCGCAACGGCCTCGACGGCGACCCGCTGATCCTGATCGGGATCGCGATGGCGGCGGTCGGGCTTGCCTTCAAGACCTCGATCGCGCCCTTCCACCAGTGGACGCCGGACGTCTACCAGGGCGCCCCCACCCCGATCACGTCGTTCATGGCGGTGGCGACCAAGGCCGCTGCCTTTGCCGTCTTCCTCCGCTTCTTCGACGTCGCCCTCGGCTCCCAGCTCGACTCCTGGCAGCCGGCGCTGGCGGCCCTGGCGGCGATCTCGATCGTCGTCGGCAACGTCGGCGCCCTCGGTCAGGACTCGCTGAAGCGGCTGCTCGGCTACTCGGGGATCGCCCAGGCCGGCTACATGCTCGGCGGCGTGGTCGTCGCCTCCGAGTCCGGGACCAGCTCGCTGGTCTTCTACCTCGCCGCCTACGCCTTCATGAACCTCGCCGCCTTCGCGGTGATCGTCGCCCGCGAGCGGGAAACGGTCTTCGGCGACGAAATCCGCGGGGTGCGCGGGCTCGGTGCCGAGCGGCCGCTGCTGGCCTGGCCGCTGACGATCTCGATGCTGGCCCTGGCGGGGCTGCCGGCGACCGCGGGCTTCATCGGCAAGCTCTACCTGATCGAGGCCCTGGTCGAAGGCGACTACACCTGGCTCGCGGTCTTCATCGCGGTCGGGACGATGATCTCGCTGGCCTACTACCTGCGGGTGGTGGCAGCGATGTGGATGCGGCCCGAGACCGAAGCGGCGCCGGGTGGGCGGCCGGTCATCGCCGGCGCTTCGCCGGAGGCCGATCCGGTCGATCCCGAGGCCGGCCGCCGCTGGTACGTAGCCGGCCCCGCGCTCCTCGCCGCCGCCGCGACCGTGTTCTTCGGCATCGTCCCGCAGCCGCTCGTGGACTTCGCCGAACACGCCGGCAGAGCCCTCTTCGGGTAGAACCACCCGATCGGGGTCCTCCTCACCACCGTCGCGATCGTCGCGGCCGTCGCCGTCGGCGTCTGGTCCGAGGGTCGCTGGCCGGCCGGGGCGGCGCGCGCCTCGCGCAGCGCCCTGACCTTGCTGCTCTACGTCCTGCTGCCGCCGGTGATCTTCTTCAACATCGCCGCCAGCGAGATCGACGTCAGCCACGGCGTCGGGCTGCTGCTCGGGATCCTCGCCTCCTCGCTGGGAGCGCTCTTCGCCTGGTCGGTCGCGACCCGGTTCCTGACCCTCACCCGGCCGCAGGTGGGAGCGGTGATCTGCACCGTGCTCAGCGTCAACACCGGCTACCTCGGCTATCCGCTGGCGGTGGCACTGCTGGGGCGCGACGAGCTGCCGACCGCGGTCCTCTACGACGTCCTCGTCACCGGGCCGTGCCTGCTGCTCGGCGCCTTCGCCGTCGGCGCCGCCTTCGGAACGAAAGCCGGCGAAACCCCGCGCCAGCGGGTCGGCGCCTTCTTCACCCGCAACCCGCCCCTCTACGCGGCGGTCGCCGGCATCCTCGCCCCGGATGCCCTGGCGCCGAACGTCCTCGTCGACGTCTCCCAGGCCCTGATCGTCGCCATCCTCCCGATCGGCTTCTTCGCCGTCGGCGCCACCCTGGCCGAGAACGCCGAGCGCGGCTCCCTGCCGATGCCGCCGCCTCTTACCCGCCCGGTCCTGTTGGTGATCGCCACCCGCCTCGCCGTCGTCCCCGCCCTCCTGATGCTCCTCGCCGCCCCCCTGATCGACCTCCCCGCCGCCTACCACCTGCTCTCCGCGATGCCCTCCGGCCTCAACTCACTCGTCATCGCCCACGCCTACGGCCTCGACATGGAGATCACCGCAGAGGCCGTCACCTGGTCGACCGCGATCGTCGTCCTGGCGGCGCTGGGGTCGCTGCTGCTCTGAGCGCTAGAGCTGGGTGGCGATGACTCCGATCAACGCGGCGATGATCACGCCGCTCACCCCCAACAGCGTCCGCTGCATTGCATCGAGACGACCGTTGAGACCTAGCAGCCCTGCATCGAAGCGAGCGTTGAGCTCCCTAAACCCTGCATCCATGCGGGCGAACCCTGCATCCATGCGCGCGAAGCCGTCGTCCATCTTCCGATCCATCTGATCGAACCTCTGGTCGATCGCTCGGAACCTCTCGTCGAGACGTCCGTCGTTCCACTCCACCATCTCTGCCTCCCTGTCCGCGAGCATTGCCTCCATGTCTGAGACCGTAGCAGACAAAAACATACGTAACTGGAACATCTCTGTAGATTTTTGAAGATGCTCCATCACGTCGGGATCGAGGTTGCGCCGGCTGACGTCGAGGCCGCTGTCGGCTTCTTCGAGCTGCTCGGGTTCGTGCGGGTGGAGCCGCCGGAGACGCTGCGCGAGTTCACCTGGCTGGAGCTCGACGGGACGCAGGTGCACCTGATGCCGGAGGAGGAGCCGACGGTGCCCTCGCCCGGGCACCTGGCGGTGGTCGTCGAGGACTTCGAGGCCACGGTCGCCCGGCTGCGCGAGCGCGGCTTCGAGGTCGAGCCGAAACGCGAACACTGGGGCGAGCCGCGGGTGCTGGCGATCGCTCCCGGTGGGCACCGGGTCGAGTTGATGGCAGCACCTCCAGCTTCATGAAGAGAACCGGGCTTACGATGCACCCGTGCAACCGGAAGCTCCCTTCGTTGCTGTCGCCGGCAGCATCGCCGTCGGCAAGAGCGGCTTCGTCAGCAAGCTCGCCGACGCCCTGGGAGCCGAAGCGCTACTGGAGGAGATAGAGGCGAACCCGTTCTTCGATCGCTTCTACGGAGATCCGGCGCGGTGGTCATTCCACTCTCAGATGGCCTTCGCCGCCGACGCCATGCATCGCCAGGTCAGCTCACCGAGTGACGTTCCGGTCGTGCAGGACAGGACCGTGTACGAGTCGCTCGACGTTTTTTGTCAGATCCTCTACGACGAAGGACACCTAAGCGAAGCGGATATGCGGATCTTCTCCCGCCTCCGCAATGTGGCCCTTTCTCTGCCGCGCCAACCAACCCTACTGGTGCACCTTCACGCTCCCACCGAGGTGATCATGGAACGGATCACCAAGCGCCAAAGACCGGCAGAGCAAGAGATCACCAACTCGTACATCGACACCTTGAACGCAAGGTATGTCGAATTCGTCGAAGCTTGGACTGTGACTCCCGTGATAGCGATTGATACCGCTCGGGCGGACCAATCCATGTCAGCGGAGATCGAGCTCGTACGAGGAACGCTAGCCGACGGCTAAAGGAACCCTTGAGTCTTCTCCGAATAAACGGAGATGTCAGTTCTAGGCAAGCGCGAAATCCTCAGACACTTCGATGATTTCTTCCCCGCCGGCAGGGAGGAGTGGAAAAAGAACGTCAAGGCTGCAAAGTACTACCTGACCCTCTCGGAGACGTTCTTGATTCTTCCCGATGGTAGGCGCTTCGGACCCGATGACAAACGCGCCCGCACCCTGGTTCTCGATCCCGGGCAGACGGCGCACGTTTCCAGCGAGGAGCACGTCGTCATACCGCCCAAGTTCGTAGGGATCATCGGGCCGCGGTTCAGCAGCGCCGAGCAGGGGCTCTTCTTCTTCGGCGGAATGCTCGTGGACCCAGGGTGGGGAATCAAGCAGGGGTATCCGCTGGGGGAGCCGCTCTCCTTCACGATCGCAAACCTCGGTCGTCAACCAATCGAACTTCGGCCAGGAGAGGACGCCATCGCATCCCTCGCATTCATGAAGGTGATAGGCGGTGCCAAGCACCCGGTCGAACCAGAGGTCACCGAGACCCCGATCCGCCTCAGAGAAGAACTGTTCGCGGAGAAGACGCCCGAACGTCAGCCATGCTCCCCCCTGGGGCTGGTCGAAGACCTGGGTGAGGTACGCGGAAACGTGGATCGCCTCAAAGCTTCGCTGGACCAGGTACTGCTCCTCGTGGTAGTAGTCCTCGCCGCGTCCCTTTTTGCTGGGATCGTGGCGGCGATCATGGGGGCTTCCGACGAGGACGGCGCCAAGCTTTCAACCGGATCGTGGGACACGGTTGCCCTAGCCATCGGAGCCGTGCTGGCCGGCGTCCTCCTGCTTATCGCGATCTTCTACTTCGGTCTTCAGACCCATCTCAAATGGAAGGCATTCCTTCGAGGCCGGCGCCTGAGGCGCGGCGGAGCTGGGCAGGCTTAACCCTGCTGGATCAGATCGGTGATCCTCAGCTGATCCTTCTTTTCCAGCCGTCGCACCGCTCGATGGAGAGAATCGGGAGGGGTGTGATCGACGAACTCCATCGAGTCGGCGACCCTCGGATGCACGTCTTGAATCTGCCTGTGCATTTCCTGAGCGACCCGCCGGTAGGAGCCGTGACCTTGCGGACTTGACCTGAGCTCGATCACATGAAGCGCCTCTCGGGCCGTCAGATCAAGCACGTAACGCATGCGAAACGCGAGGCAGAGGGCATAAGGGGCGGCCCAGCCTAGGTTTTCCCCCTCGAGCCGGTGGTACTCGGCACGAGATCGCTCGATCGCTCGGTTGTACTCGTCGGCCACGCCCGCCTCCTCCAACTCCTCCGGCATGTGGGCACCCAGATTCGGCGTCAGTCCCTGCCACTGCACGGTGAGCAGGCGGTGCCGTTGCAGATCCCTGAAGGCGGCGTAGTCGGAGACGATCTCGAACCTGTAACGGACGCGCTCGAATCCTCGACCGGGACGGTGCCTGCGATTCGTCCTTGGTCCCACCAGGTGGGTGAGCAGCGCGGACTGCTCGTCACCCGGCATCTCGTCGACGGTTTCTCTTATCTCCACCTCGGAGCAGGTCGAGGCCTCGAACAGGAGCGAGACGAGGATGTCCGTTTCGGATCCCTCGTGATCAAGGAGCCGAACGGCGGATTCGGACTCGGTCTCTGCACCCCCGAGCCCATAGCTGGCGGCTTTGTCGGCGGCCCGCTGCTGACGGGCTCTGAGAAAGGAAACCCACTCTCCGCCGCGGTCGGGGCGCTCGATGCGAGCGACAAAGCTCGGGATCACCGTCTCCAGCTCATTCAGCATCATCGCGCCGTACTTGCGCGCCTCTGGAAGAGGATGCGCCAGCAGATGGAGGATCAAGCTCTCATAGGCCTGGCCAGTGGCAAAGATTCCCATGTGGGACAGGGAGGAGGCAGGCAGTAGTCCTCGCAGCAGGTCCAGCGCCTTCGCCTTCAACATCCGAGCGCGGGCGGCCGGGGGGTCCGAGCGATTCCCCAACGTCTTGTCGAGCCTGGCCGTCACGCGGGGAAGCAGGCTCGAATAGGTCTCGAACAGAGAGTCCATAGCGCCTTCGTAGGCCATCCCCAGCGCAGGATGCCGGTAATAGCGATAGTCACCGCCCTGCATTGGGCGGTCATAAGGGATGTAGCGAGTCGACTGCTCGAGGTAGGAAGCAAGGCGTGGCCGCTGGAGGATCTTCGTCATCACGTTCGACGTCCACTCGCAGGCGACGTGAGCACCGCCCAGCTGGGCCACCGAGTCGTCGCCGAAGCCGATGAAGACGCGTTCGTAAAGCTCTGCCGCCCGCCTTCCCTCGGAGAGCTTCGGGAGTTCCCCGATGTCGGGCAACCCGTCCGCAAACTCCTCGAGAAAGAGCCTGCGAAGCGTGCCCTGGTAACGCGAATACCGCGCGAAAAGCGCCCCCTTCACCGTCTCCGGCAGGTTGATCAGCGCGAAGACAGGGCTCTCGAGGTTGGTGAAGTGGTTCGCGAGCTTTGCCCTCTCCGCCTCGGTGAAGGATTCCCTGGGGTAGTGCATGTCTTCACACTAGCTTCCAGGGCGGCGCTCCCCAGACGATCCCGAGCCCGAATTTGGGGGAACCGCGCGGCTACTTCTACTCGACGCGCTTGCGCGGAGGAGAGATGTCCTCCTCGCCGGCTTTCTCCTCCTCGTCCCGGCCGCCCTCCGGTTCCATTTCCGCGGCGGCCCGCTCCCCCGGCGTCGGCCAGGGGATCGCTTCGGCCGCCGCCCAGGCCGGCGGCCTGCCGCCGGGGACGATGCCAAAGCAGAGCATGCCGAAGTAGACGAAGAAGACGAGGGTCACGAGCAGGAAGACGGGGCCGAGCAGGACCGCGACGCCCGCCACCATCCCCAGCGACCCCCAGAAACGGGAGAGAATGCCGGTCCGCATCGCCCAGAGGCCGCTGTAGAGAAGGGCGACGGCGAAGCCGAGAGCGCCGGCCAGCCCGAGGCCGGTGGCCAGCGGGGCGAGCGAGGATTCCGTCAGCGCGTTGGAGGCTTCGTCGTCCCCGACCTTGCGCTTCTCGCAGGCGCGCTGCGGGCTTTCGCCGCCGGCAGGGTCGTATTCGTCGACGAGGAAGTCGGCGCCCTTGTCCTTGCGCTCGTCGCTGCATTCCTCCCGCGCTTCGGCGGCGGTGAGGCTGGAGTTGGCATCGCCGGCGGCGAAGGTGTCGGCGCCTTCGTCGGTGACGCCGATCGAGAGGCCCGAGGACGCCGCGAGGAAGAGCGGCGCCGCCACGATCAGGCCGATCAGCTGCGGGCGAACGCGGTCGCTGCGAGCCTGCACCGCGCGGAAGAGGTAGAGGAGGGGCAGCGCCAGCAGCAGGAACGCGAGCACCTGCATGAGGCCGGAGAGCAGCACCGAGCCGGCGTTGGCGTGGGCTTCGCGGAGGAAGTCGGCGCTGCCGTCGCCGTTGACGCTGAGCGGCTTGGCGAGGATCAGGAGGACGACCCCGAGGATGCTGGCGATCCCGACCGGGACCGCCCAGCTGGACTCCCTGGCCCGCGTCCGGGCCTTGCTGTCCTCGATCGGCACGACGCGTACGCTACCCGAGCATGGACCAGGCCGAGAGCCCCCACGCGGTCGTCCCCCTCGAGGCCGGAGCCGGCCCCGAGAACCCGCCCTGCCCCGCCTGCGGCGAGCCGCTCTTCGGCTGGATCGCGCAGAAGCCCGGGCTGGCCGGACCGGTGCGGCGCTGCGAGAGCTGCGGGCTCGCCGTGGTCGGCGAGCCGGCCGGGGCCGAGGAGGCGCTGCGGGAGCTCGACTCCCACCGCGAGGGCGAGACGATCCGGATCGAGAACCGGGCCAGCTTCGCCTGCTCGCTCGGCGGCGCCGGCTGGTCGGGGCTGCACCCGCAGGCGAAGCACCTCTTCACCGTGGAGGCGGTGCGCCGCCTCGTCGCCCGCCGCGACCAGGTCGTCAAGTCGCGCCGCTGGCAGCCGCTGGCGGGGCTCGCCGCCACCTGGCAGACCCTGCTCAACAGCGTCACCTTCGGCCACGACGTTGCCCTCGGCGCCCTCCGCGGAGCCCCGGCGAGGCCGGCGGCGAAGCCCTGGCAGCGCCGGATCGACGCCCTCGCCAGCATCGTCCTCGCGGTCCCGGCCCTGCTGATCGCGATCCCGGTCGAGCTCGCCGGCGGCCTCAGCGGCCGCGGCGCCGTGATCTCGGTCCGGGTCGAGCTCTTCTGAGCTAGCTGAGGCCTTCGCGCGCCTCGCGCACGAGGGTCACAGCCTCTGGGAACAACACCCGAATCGCATCGCGGACCTGCATCGCCTGCTCGTCGGCGCTGCCGGTGAGGTCGAGGCGGCCGATCGAGGCGACGGTCATCTCGACCGCCAGCTTGATCGCGTTGTCGGCCCAGGCGACGCGCTGGGAGGACTGCATCTGCTCCTGGAGCTCCTCCATGCGGGCGCGGAACTCCTCCGGGTCGCCGAAAAGGTTGAAGCCCTCCATCGCCCTGCATGTAAGCAGAAGCGACTCGCTGCCGGCTCACAATCGTCAGCTTCTGCGCGCCACACGTGCGCCGCGCCGGTCTAGGTTGCCGGCGATGGACAGGCAGGGGGATCGGGAGCGGGGATCGGCCAGCGTCGAGCAGGCGGGCCTGGCGGCGCTGGTGGCGCTGTTTCTGCTCGCCGGCATCGCCGCGATCGCCTCCGGCGGCGAGGTCGACGCGGGCCGGCGCCTCGCCGACGCGATCGGCAGGAAGATGCGCTGCGGCCCGCACCTGCCCGACGGCTGCCGCCACCACCCGCTTGTCTTTACCTACGGCTGGCCGCTGGCGCGGCTGGCGCGGGCGCTGGCTCCGGCGCCGGCAGCGCTGCCGGGTTCGACCGGGCTGCCGCTGATGCCCGTCGACTTCCGCCGCTGCCGCCGCGAAAGCTGCGCCGTCGCCGCCGGAGCGCACCTCACCGCTTCGGGCCGCCGCACCACCGCCTTCACCGAGCTGGTCGACCGCCGCCGGGGGACCGGCCTGGTCGAAGTCGTCTACTGGCTCTACCGCCCCGGCCTCGGCTGGGAACGGCAGGCGCGACGCGCCACCCAGGCCGACGTCGAAGCCGCCGCCGGGGTCGAGGTCCGCGCCGAGGACGACCCCGCCCTCGTCCCCCTGGAGACGCTCCCCGGCCGCAACCACTACGAATTTCCGACCTTCGAACGCCCGCCCTGGCAGTGGGGCGTCGACGGGCGCTATCCCGGCTGGTCGAGCTAGGACGAGCTGGCCGCCTGCGCCGCCTTCTCGCCCTCGGCTTCCTCTTGCGCCTGCCTGATCAGGCCGCGCCAGTCGGTGGTGCGAAAGACGAGCAGGATCGCCATGAAGCCGAGGACGACCGACCAGGCCGCCATCGCGATCTGGGTTCCGACCGAGAAGGAGAGGACGGCGGTGCGGGTCGGGCCGTGGAGGGTGGCCACCAGCAGCGCCTGCTGGGCGCCGGCCCCTCCCGGCGTGAAGGGGACGATGTTGGCGATCGCCTGCACGCTCATCACCAGCATCACGTTGCCGATCGAGCCGCCGATCCCGAAGGCCTCGAGGAAGAACCAGAAGGCGGCGAAGCGGCAGATCCAGCCGACCCCCTGCCAGGCAAAGACCTCGCGCATGTAGCGGCGCGGCTCGCTGAGGATGACGAGGCCCTGGCGGACCCGGGCCCAGAAGCGCCGCACCCGGTGGGCGAGGAGGTAGATCGCGATCGCGATCGCCAGCACGGTCGCCGCCACAGTGATGAAGAAGAGCTTCGGGTGGTCGGCCCAGAAGGAGATCTCGAATGCGGGCAGGTGCGGGATCTGCGGCAGCGGCGGCAGCAGACCCTGGCTGATCGCGTAGAGGAGGACCAGGACCCCGACCGAGGTGTCGAAGACGGTCTGGACCAGGAAGGACGAGGTCACCGCCGGGTAGGAGGAGTCGGGGATCTGCCGTTTGACGAGGAAGACCTTGGTCGCGTCGCCGGCGTGGGCGGGGACGATCGCGTTGATCCCGGCCCCGGCCAGGTAGGCCGCGGACAGGGGCAGGAAGGGGATCTTCCTATCGGGATAGGCGGCCCGCAGCACGTTGCGCCAGGCCCAGGCGCGGGCCAGCTGCATGCCCAGAAGGAAGAGCAGGGCGACCCCGAACGTCGTCCAGTCGATTTCCGAGAGGTGGCGGAAGAATTCGGTCGAGGCGTCGAAGAAACGCTGGAAGCTGTCTTGAAGATCGGCCGCGGGCATCGCAGCTAGACTAGCCACGCTCGTGCCGGACACCGACACGCACACCTTGCCGCCCACCGCTCACCGAGACCCCGCTGACGAAGCGATGTGC
>DATMBY010000012.1:0-4139 GCA_035558995.1 Solirubrobacterales bacterium | reverse complement strand
GGCGTCGGCGGTGCGAAGGACTGCTGCGGCTCGTGGGCGGCGGGCGGGGGCGGGGGCGGCGCAGCCGGGCCTCCCTGGACCGAGCGCATCACGTTCTGCTCGGCCTCGGCGGCCTTGCGCTCTGCCTCGCGCGCCCGCTCTTCGGCCTCGGCGACGCTGCGGCGCATGTCCTCCAGGCGACGCTCCTGGGCTTCCTCCTCGGCGCGGCGCTGCTCCAGCCGCTGCGCATCGGCAGCACGCTCTTCGGCGGCTTTCGTCCGCTCCTCGATCTGGCGCAGGCGCTCCTCGGCCTCTTTCATCGCCCGCTCGCGCGCCTGGCGTTCGTCCTCGAGGCGCTGCTCGGCGGTGCGAAGGTCTACGGGCGGCGCCGGGACGCCCTGCGGCGCACCTGCCTGCGCGTCCTGGATCGCCGGCGAACCGTGCTGCTGGTCGGCCTGGGCCCCTATCCGCTGGGTCTCGACGCGCACCTCCTCGACCCTGTCGCGCACCCGCTGTTCGGCGGCGCGGGGGTCGTAGTCGCCCGGCGCAGGCGTGCCGCCGGGAACGGGCGGGGGCGGAACCGAGGGCACGGCGGTGAGACCGCCGGCCTGCGGCTGCGCGGTCGTCGCCTCCTCCCAGGGCGGCAGCTGTCCCGAGGGCGGCGCCTGGCCGCTCGCCTGGGCCTCGGCCACGGCGCGTTCGTTCGCTTCGCGGGCGGCCGCCAGTCGCTGTTCGGCCAGCGCCGCCTCGCGCTTCTGCTTGCCGGTCCCGATCTTGATCCCGAAGAACTTGCGCTGCTTCGGCGCTGCCGGCGCCGCTGCGGCGGCAGCCGGGCCTTCAGCCGCTGCAGGCGCGGGAGCCGTGCCGCCTCGCTTCTGAGCCTTGCGCTGCGCCCGCTCTTCCTTGCGGCGCTGCAGCTCGGCCTTGCGGGCTTCGCGCATCTGCAGTCGTTTCTGCTGCTGTTCGGCCCGCTGACGCCGCTTGCGGTCCTTTGCCGACTCGCCGGCGGGGGCGGCGGCCATCGTCGGCGGCGGCGTCGAGGCGCCGGGCGGGGGCACCGACTGCCCAGGCGCCGCGGCTGCGACAACGGGCGCTGCTGCCGGCATCGCGGTCGTCTCCTGAGTCGGAGGAGCGGCGGGCGCGGGAGGCGCGCCGGGCGGCGGGGTCTGCGGGTTCGCCGCAGCGGCGACGGGGGCGCCGGCGCTCGGCCCGGCCTGCTTCTGTTCCTTCTCCTTTGCGCGACGCTGGCTGATCCGCACGATCAGCAGCAGCAGCAGGATCGCCGCCAACAGGGCGCCGACGAAGTAGGCGGTGTTGTCGCTGACGTAGTCGCTCGCCTTTTCCGGAAAGGAGTCGGCGCCGGCCTGCGCAGGGGCCACCATGAGCACCGCGATCATCCCAGCGACGGCGGCGGGGATTCTCTTCCGGGTCCGCATCGCCCTGCATCCTTGCATGTGATTCGGCAGTTTCAACCTCAACGCATCCTTCCCTTGAACTCGCGCTCGACCTCTCTTCGGACGTCCCGGTCGGCGATCTCCCGCCGCCGGTCGCGACCCTCCTTGTTTCGCGCTAAAGCCAGCTCCACCTTTGCCCGTGGCCCTTTGAAATAGATCCTGGTCGGAATCAGCGTCAGGCCTTTCTGGGCGGTTTTACCGACCAGGCGCTCGATCTCCTCCTTGTGCAGCAGCAGCTTGCGGGGCCGCTCGGCCGCGTGGGCGTCGACGGCGGAGTACTCGTAGGGCGGGATATGCAGCTTGCGGAGCCAAACCTCGCCCCCGTCGACGACCGCGTAGGCGTCGGTCATCTGGGCTTTGCCGCTACGCAGCGCCTTCACCTCGGAGCCCTGCAGGACGATCCCGGCCTCCATCTTCTCGACCCACTCGAATTTGTGCCGGGCGCGCCGGTTCGTGACCACGTCGCCGGAGGCCGGCTCCCGTTTCTTCTTCTGCTTCTTCGTCATCGCTCAAGCCGCCTTCCCGACCGGCTCCAGCTCCGCCCGGCCGCGGGGCGCATCGACCCCGGCGACGCGGACGGATATCGGATCGCCGAGTCGCACCCGCGCCCCCGACTCGCGCCCGACCAGCGCCACCTCGGCCTCGTCGAGCTTGTAGTACTCGCCGGGCAGCCGCCGGGCCGGCAGCATCCCCTCGTAGACGTCGCCGAGCTCGCCGCCGAAGGAGACGAATGCGGCGGAGCGGATCACGCCGGAGACCTCCCCCTCGAAGACCGCGTCGAGGCCCCGCTCGCCCAGCTCCCGTTCGAGCAGGTAGGCGGCGCAGACGTCGTCTGCGTGGCGCTCGATCTGGAGCGACTCCCGCTCCCGCGCCGAGGCCTCGGCAGCGGCGTCGCGCGCCTGCGCCAGGGTCGGCGCCTCCTCCCCCTCGCCCAGCAGCGCCAGCAGCGCCCGGTGGCAGACGAGGTCGGGGTAGCGCCGGATCGGCGAGGTGAAGTGGCAGTAGGCCTGGCTGCCGAGGCCGGCGTGGCCGATGTTCCGCTCGCTGTAGTAGGCCTGCTTCAGGGATCTGAGCACGAGCGAGGTATACGCCTCCTGGCCGTGCCCGCGTCGGGCGGCCTCGCGCCGCACCAGCCGGCTCGCTTCGGCGGCGAGGTGGCCGGCCTCCTGCGGCGAGAGACCCCGCCCCAGCGGCGGGGTCGGAACGCCAAGTGCCGAGAGCTGCTCGAGCAGGCGCTCGACCCGCGCCGCGTCGGGCTGGGCGTGGACGCGGTAGACCGCCGGCACCCGCTCCCGCTCCAGCAGCTGGGCGACCTGCTCGTTGTTGAGGATCATCAGCCGCTCGATCAGCCGGTGGGCCTCGGTCTGGGCGACGCCGTGGGCGGCGGCGACATTCCCCTCGGCGTCGAACTCGAACTCGGGCTCGCGCGATTCGACGTCGAGGCTGCTGCTGCCGCGGTGCTCGCCGAGCCCGGCCACGACCTCGCGGGCGGCGGCGAGCGGTTCTGCCACCGCGGCCGGCGGCTGCCCGCGGCCGGCGAAGATGCGATCGAGCTGGTCGTAGTCGAGGCGGGCGTCGGAACGGATCCGGCTGCGATAGAAGCGCGCCTTCCGCGGCCGCATCCCCGGCCCCAGCTCGACCTCGGTCGTCACCGCCAGCCGCTCCACGCCGGGCGCCAGGCTGCAGGCTTCGCTGGAGAGCGCGTGCGGCAGCATCGGCTCGACCGTGCCGGGGACGTAGGTGCTGTTGCCGCGCCGCCGCGCCTCCTGATCGAGCAGCGAGCCCGGCTTGACGTGGGCGGCGACGTCGGCGATGTGAATCCAGACCCGGGCCCCGTCCCCCTCGAGCTGGGCGGAGACGGCGTCGTCGAAGTCGCGCGCGGTCGCCGGGTCGACCGTGAAGGTCGCGAGCGCGGTGAGGTCGCGCCGCGGGCCGCTCTCCCGCTCCGCCCATTTCGCCGCTTCCGTCGCTTCCCCCTCGACCGTGGGCCGGAAGCCGCGGAACCCGAGCTCCTCCCTCAGCAGCTTCTCGACCGTATCCAGCGCCGGCATCAGCCGCCGACCTGGCTGGCGAGCACGCCGAGGGCGCGCTCCCTGGCCTCGTCGGGTTTCGTGTTCGGATCGTCCGCGACCTCGACGTCGGGGTGGATGCCATGGCTCTTCGCCAGGTTCACCCCATCCGGGGTGAAGAACTCGCCGACCGAGAGCTTCAGGGCGCTGCCGTTGGCGAGGTCCTGCTCCTCCTGGAACAGGCCCTTGCCGTAGGAGCGGGTACCGACCACGGTCGCCCCGGCGTCGTCCGCCAGCGCCGCGGCGAGGATCTCCGCGGCCGAGGCGCTGCCGCCGTCGATCAGGACGACCACGGGAAGATCCGAGATCGGGTCCCCGGGGGTCTCGTGGACGCTGTTCCCCTGGGTCCGCGACCGCGTCCTCACCACGACTTCGCCCTTCGGCAGGAAGACGTTGGCGCTGAGCACCGCCTCGTCGAGCAGGCCGCCGGGGTTGTGGCGGAGGTCGAGGACGATCCCTTCCGCACCCTTCTCTTCCGTCTTCTCGACCCCGCGCGCGAGCTGGGCGTGGGCGGCTTCGCTGAAGCTGAGCATGCGGACGTAGCCGAGCGTCTTCCCTCCCGCCTTCTCGGTGCTGCTGCTGACGTTGGGGAACGACACCTGCGCCCGGGTGATCGTCAGCTCCTTCGTCTTGCCGC
>DATMBY010000011.1:0-12902 GCA_035558995.1 Solirubrobacterales bacterium | reverse complement strand
CAGGCCACCGGTTTCCTCGACGAAGACGTCGCGCAGCGGTTCGGGCAGCGAGCCGGGATGCCCGCCCAGCCACAGCCCGGCGGCGAAGAGGGCCACCAGCGCCACGGCGAGAGCCACGGCCCCGCGTGCTCTCACGCCGGCCTCAGACCTTGAGGAAGCGCCGCAGGGTCACGCCCGAGCCGATCGTCGAGACGACGATCGAGGCGGCGAAGAGGATCGCGACCAGGGCCGGGAAGCCCAGGGTCGAGCTGTTCTGCGCCGCCAGGACCCCGATCTTGTCGCTGAGGGGGTCGACGACGGTGATCTTGCCCAGCCACAGGATCAGTATGGCCAGCAGGCCGCCCGCGAGGCCGACGACCACGCCCTCGATCATGAACGGCCAGCGGATGAACCAGCGGGTGGCGCCGACCAGGCGCATCACCTCGACCTCGCGGCGGCGGGTGTAGATCGAGAGCCGGATCGTGTTGCCGACCAGCATCAGCGAGGCGAGCACCAGCAGAGCCGTGATCACGGTAAGGACGATCTTCAGCGCGCTCGTCACCTGCTCGATCTTCGCCGAGGACTGCTGGCGGTCGAACGGTTTGACGATGATCGAGGAGATCGGTTCCCCCTGCGGCCCCTGCGGGTAGACGGCGGCGCGGATCGACGGCAGGTTGGCGGCGTCGTCGGCCTTGACTTCGAAGCTGTTGGGCAGCGGGTTGACGTGCAGCTCTTCGACGATCGAGTCGTCCTTCAATTCTCCTTTCAGCGTCGCCAGTGCTTCGTCCTTGCTGATGAAGGTGACTTCGGCGACGTGCGGGATCGCTTCCAACTTCCCTTTCAGGGTGGCGATTTCGGCTTTGGTCGCGTCGTCGTAGAGCTCGTACTGGACATTGAGCTGGTCTCGCACTTCCTCGCTCTTGCCCTGGGCGGTCTGGAAGATCGGAATCAGCATCCCGAGCAGGACGACGGTGACGACCGTGGTCACGATCGCCGCCAGGCTGGGGGCGCCGTTGCGCTTCAGCGCGCGCAGGGCCTCCTGGAAGAAGAAGATCAGGCGTCCCATCTCAGCTCAGGTGGTCGTGGTCGGAGTGGCCGTTGGTGCGCGGCTCGCCTTCGGCGCCGACGCCCATCTCGGCCCGCATCCGCAGGCCGAATTCGGTCGTCGACTCCTCGGTGTAGCCGCCGGAGACCTCGTCGCGGACGACGCGGCCCTCGAAGAGCTCGATCACGCGCCGCTGCATGTTGTCCACCATCTCGCGGTCGTGGGTGACGACGACGACCGTGGTTCCGGTCTTGTTGATCCGGTAGAGCAACTGCATGATCCCGATCGAGGTGACCGGGTCGAGATTTCCGCTCGGCTCGTCGGCCAGCAGCAGCGGCGGGTGGTTGACGAAGGCGCGGGCGACGGAGACGCGCTGCTGCTCGCCGCCGGAGAGCTGGTCGGGATAGCTGTGGAGCTTGGTCGAAAGCCCGACCAGGCGCAGCGTCGCCGGCACCTGCTCGCGGATTTCGCCGCGGCTGGCGCCGATCACCTGCAGCGCGTAGGCAACGTTGTCGTAGACGGTGCGATTGGGCAGGAGCTTGAAGTCCTGGAAGACGGTGCCGATGTTGCGGCGCAGCAGCGGGATCTTCTTCTCCGGCAGCTTGCCGATGTCTTTGCCGGCGATCTTGACCGAGCCCTCGGTGGCCTCGAGCTCGCGGATCAGCATCTTGATCAGCGTCGACTTGCCGCACCCGGTCGGGCCGACGAGGAAGACGAACTCGCCGCGACCGACGCTGAGGTTGACCCGGTCTAGCGCCATGTGGCCGCCCGGGTAGACCTTGGTCACGTCGCTCAGCTCGATGATCGGCGCACGGCGCCCGCGGGGGCGTCGCGGCTCCTCGGAGCCCTGGTTCTTCTTTCTTCGGATCGCCATGCGTGGGGTGCCTTCTGCGAGGACAGGGTGACTCCTGCGCCCCCTCGACCCCGCAAGATCCCGCCCACGCAGGCGATCTTTCAAATCCTCCTAATCGACCCTGAAGAAGGTCTGCACCCCCGGTTCCTTGAAGCCAACCAATGTCGTGATCCCGGTGATAGTGCCGTTGGCATAGACGCCCGGGCCAGGGCAGCCCATGTCAAGTCCATAGGTGAGTTCGACGATTTCGAAGTTGAGCCTCACGTCTCCCGCCGCTGTCAGGTTTGTGTAGGTGAGGGCGTTGAGGCCGGCCTGAGGCGGCACTGTCAGATGACAGATCGGCATCGATGTGACTTCGAAGTCGATCGCGTTGCCCTGCGGACAGACGATGTCCATCGTCCCGGCGACGTTGTCTTCACCGATTGTGTTGCCGGCGTGAACCACGAAGTCGCAGCCGTTGAGGTGGACGTCGACTTCTTTGGCGCCCAGGCTGCAGGGGCCGTAGCTGGGCGTCAGTGTCAATTCTTCCGCGGCCGCCGCCAGCACTCCGTCGAAGATCGGCACGCATTCCATAGCCCCGAGGTTCGTGTTGATTGTGTGCGGGACCACGTTGGTCCCGGTGATTGTGGCCGGGTACTGACCGGCTGTGAAGGTGCCGGCCTGGGCGCCGCCGGCGGCACCGGCGATCGCGATAAGCGCCAGCGCTGCTGCCGCCACCGCCTTGATCGTGCGAGACGAGTTCATTGCTATCTCCCGTGTTCGGAGTTTCTCCCCTACCTCCTAAGGTCAAGCAAAGCGCAGCGCAGCGAATTGTCAAGAATCTTTTAACGGTTGAGCCCGTGATCACGGTCCGATGAAACTCCAGCCTTAGAAGCCCATCGACCGAAACCTTCTGTCTGAATCAATATATAGGCTGTTGCTCGTGAACAGACCAGCGGCGAAACAAGGCTTCATCCGGTGGGGCAGCCTCGTCCCTGTCCTGCTGCTCATCCTGGCCTGCACGGTGGGCGTGGCCCTTCTCGCGAAAGGGCTTTATCCCGTTGAGCTGCCTTCGGCGAAAAACCCCGACTTCATCGACACGGTCTTCGACCACCGCGCTGTCCTCTGGGCTGCGCGACTTCTCCTTGTCTCGGCCGCCGCCGTCCTGGCGAACGCGCGGAGGTTGTCGAACTCACTGAGCGCCTGAAGGAATCAGACGAACTGATCACGCAACTTAGAACTGCATACGCATCAGGTTCTATGGTCGAAGAGGAGCGTCCATGACCCACGCAGAGCTAGACAGGCAAATCGAGCAAACCCTGAGACGAAATAACGCGGCGCTTCAGCGGGCCAGCAAACGCTCGGGAAGGCTTATCCGTGCGGCTGAAAAGCTTGACCCGGCTTTTGACCGTGCGCTGGAACAACTAAGGCAGGGCGTGCGCTAGCCGATCGCGACCATGCGCTCGATCGGGATCCGCGCCCGCTCGGCGATCTCCGCCGGGACGCTGACCTCGAACTTCATCTCGCGCAGGGAATCGCGCAGCTTCGGCAGCGTGATCATCTTCATGTATTTGCAGGTGGCCATCCGGTTGGCCTCGATCAGGTTCGCCCGCGGGGCGGCCTGCTGCAGCGGGTAGAGCATCCCGTTCTCGGTGGCGACGATGAACTCGCCGTCGGGGTGGGCTTCGACGTGCTTCTGCATCCCCGAGGTCGAGAGCATGTGGACGCCCTCGGGCTCGATGTCGCCGGCGGCGACGTACTCCATCGCCTGGGTCGAGCAGCCGCACTCGGGGTGGATCAGGAACTCGGCGTCGGGGTGCTCGGAGCGGGTGCGGGCGATGTCGAGCGGCTTGATCCCGGCGTGGACGTGGCACTCGCCGTCCCAGATGTGGAAGCGGCCGCGGCGCTTGGGTTCTTCTACCAGCCCGGTCTCGCGCTCGACGAAGGCGCCGAGCCACATGTCGGGGCCGAAGAGGATCTCCTGGTCGGGCCCGTGCTCGGCCCAGATGTGGCGGACGACGTCGACGGCGTTGGAGGAGGTGACGCAGTAGTCGGTCTCCGCCTTCACCTCGGCCGAGGTGTTGACGTACATCACCACCAGTGCGGCGGGGTGTTCTGCCTTCCAGGCGCGCAGCTGGTCGGCGTCGATCGAGTCGGCGAGCGAGCAGCCGGCGTCGAGGTCGGGGATGAGGACGGTCTTCTGCGGCGAGAGGATCGAGGCGGTCTCGGCCATGAAGTGGACCCCGCAGAAGGCGATCACCTCGGCGTCGGTCTCCGCCGCCTGGCGCGAGAGGCCGAGCGAGTCGCCACGGTAGTTGGCGACGTCCTGGATCTCCGGCAGCTCGTAGTTGTGGGCGAGGATGACCGCATTCCGCTCCGCCGCGAGCAGGCGGATCTCGTCGCTGATCTCCGCGACCTGCTCCGGGCTCAGCTCCGGCGCGAAAGTAGGTTGGATCGTCGGGAGCTCCTGCATGAGCCCTTCCTTTCCTGATGTTCGCCGGCGGGACTGGGTCCGGACCGGTCGAATGAACGTCCCACAAGTCTAGCCGACCAAAGCCTCCATCTAGCCTGTCTGACCATGCCCGAGCTGCCCGAGGTCGAGATCGTCGCCCGCCGGCTTGACACCGCCCTCGCCGGAAGCGAGGTGGAATCGGCGCTGGCGCCGGGGATGAACGTGATGAAGACCTTCGACCCGCCGCTGGATTCGCTGGTGGGGCGCGAGCTGACCGGGGCGCGGCGGATCGGCAAGATGCCGGTGGTCGAGTTCGGCGACCTGTCGCTGCTGATCCACCTGATGTCGGCCGGGCGCCTGCGCGTCTTCGACAAACGCGCCTCGCTGAAAGACAAAGCCTCGCGGGTGCTGATCCGGCTGACCGACGGGCGCGAGCTGAGGCTGCGCGAGTACGGGACCAAGCAGCGCGCCTGGGCGAAGCTGCTGCCGGGCGAGGCGGTGGCCGAAGACGAGATGGTCGCCAGCCTCGGGCCGGAAGCCTGGCCCCCTCCCCCGCTCGAGGAGTTCGCCGCGGCGATCGACAAGCCGCGCCACCTGCACCCGCTGCTGCGCCACCAGAAAGACGTCGCCGGGATCGGCCGCTCCTGGGTCGACGAGATCCTCTGGGAGGCGCGTCTCTCCCCGTTCAAGAAAGGCTCCGAGCTGGATCCCGAGGAAGTCGAGCGCCTGCACGCCGCGCTCCACGTCCTCGGCGACGCGATCGAGCACTACGAGGAGACGATCGGCCCCGAGGTGCCGGACAAGGTGCCGATGCCGCTTCAGGTCCACAAGCGCGAGGGCGAGCCCTGCCCGCGCTGCGGGACCACGATCGAGGCGGTCTTCTTCTCCGAGCACCAGACGAACTACTGCCCCCAGGAGCAGACCGGGGGGCGCGTCCTCAAAGACCGCCGGCTCTCGAAACTCCTGAAGTAGCTAGCTCAGCTCGAGCAGCATCGAGAAGTCGAGCGTTGCCGCCGAGTGGGTGAGGGCGCCGATCGAGATGAACTCGACGCCGGTCTCGGCGATCTCGCGCACGTTCTCCAGCGTCACCCCGCCGGAGGCCTCGAGGGAGACGCCGTCGGCCCCGCCGGCGTTCTCGTCGCGCAGGGAGACGGCTTCGCGCATCGAGTCGGCGCTCATGTTGTCGAGCAGGAGCCGGTCGACCCCCATCCCGAGCGCGTAGGCGGCCTCGTCGAGGTTGCGGACCTCGACCTCGATCGCCTTCTCGGGCTGGGCGTTGCGGGCGGCGTAGACCGCTTTCGCCAGCCCTCCCGCGGCGGCGATGTGGTTCTCCTTGATCAGGATCGCGTCGTAGAGGCCCATGCGGTGGTTGAGGCCGCCGCCGGCCGCGACCGCCGCCTTCTCCAGGTGCCGAAGACCTGGGGTCGTCTTGCGGGTGTCGAGGATCGTGGTGCCGGTGCCGACCACAACCTCGGCGTAGCGGGCGGTGAGGGTGGCAACGCCGGAGAGGTGGCCGAGGAAGTTGATCGCGGTCCGCTCGGCGGCGAGCAGGGCGCGGGCGCTGCCGCCGGCGATCAGCACCTCGGCCGGCACGTCCTCGCGCCACTGCCCCTCGACGACGAGGTTGTCGACGTCCTCGACCCCGCACTGGCGCATCGCCTCGGCAACGACGGCGAGGCCGTAGACGACGCCGGGCTCTTTCTGCACGATCCGGGCGCGGGCGCGCGCCTCCTCGGGCACCGTCGCCTCGGAGGTGATGTCGCCCTCGCCGAGATCCTCGGCCAGGGCCCGGCCGACCAGCTCCTCGATTTCCTCCGCCAGCTCGATCATCGGCGGAGCCTATATCTCACGTTTCCTCGTCCAGCCACGTTTAATTCCACAGAGTGACCGCGCTGCCCCCGTTTCAAACCGTCCTGGACGAGCATTCCGCCGCCGTGATGTCGATCTTGCAGGGGGCGGTCGGCCGCGACGGCGCCGAGGACTGCTTCCAGGAGACCTTCCTGGCGGCGCTGCGCGCCTATCCGAAGCTCGGCGACGCGGGCAACCTGCGCGGCTGGCTGCTGACGATCGCCCACCGCAAGGCGATCGACCATCACCGGGCCCGCGGCCGCAACCCGGTTCCGGTGGCCGAGGTGGCGGAGGTCGCCGTCGAGAACGGGATCCCCGAGCCCGACGAGAGGCTGTGGGCGGCGGTGGGCGCGCTGCCGCCGAAACAGCGGGCAGCGGTGGCGCTGCGCTACGGCAGCGACCTTCCCCACGCCGAGATCGGCGTTGCCCTCGGCTGCTCGCCGGAGGCGGCGCGGCGCAACCTGCACGAGGGACTGAAACGACTGAGGAAGGAACTGGGATGACGACCGCAACGGAGAAGTCCATCGAGCAGCTGCAGAGGCGGGCGGCCGCGGAGGGCCTGCTCGACGTCGCCTACACGACCGCCGACTCTCCCTTCGGCCCGCTGCTGCTGGCGCGGACCGAGCGCGGCCTGGTCCGCGTCGGCCTCCCCAACCAAGACCAGGGCCAACTTCTGGTCGACCTCGCCGCCCGGGTCTCGCCTCGGGTGCTGGAGGCGCCGAAGGAGTTGGACGAGGTGCGCCGGGAGCTCGATCTCTACTTCGAGGGCAAGCTCGACCACTTCGACCTGCCGCTCGACTGGCGGCTCAGCGGCGGCTTCCGCCAGCGGGTCCTGCGGGCGATCAACCGCATCCCCTACGGCCAGACCCGCAGCTACACCGAGATGGCGCGCAAAGCCGGCAACGAGCGCGCCGTCCGCGCCGCCGGCACCGCCTGCGGCAGCAACCCGATCCCCCTCGTCGTCCCCTGCCACCGCGTCCTGCGCACCGGGGGCGCCCTCGGCGGCTACGGCGGCGGCCTGCCGATGAAGCAAGGCCTGCTGGAGCTGGAGGGGGTCCTGGACGGAGGGGCTGCTTCCTAGAGCACCTCGCCGAGCCAAGCGCTCGCTTCGCGCAGATGCGCCGGGTCGATCTGGTGACCGAGGTCGGACTCGCGGTAGGTCAGGTCGAGACCGCCCTCGCTGAGCAGCTCCCGCGCCCGCTCGGCGAACTCGATCCCGATCACCGGGTCGTTGCGGCCGTGGCTGACGAAGGCGCGGGTGCCGTTGCGGTCGGCGAGGGAGGGCGCCCAGCCCTCGACGGTGGGAACGAAGCCGCTGAAGGCGAGGATGCCGGCGACGGCGGGTCGGTCGGTCCCCAGTCCCATGGCGTAGCTCATCACCGCCCCCATCGAGAAGCCGCCGAGCACCGTCCGCTCCGGACCGATCCCGGTCTCCTCCCAGAGCCCGTCGTGCAAATCGGCCAGCGCCGCCCGCGCCGCCTCGAAGCTCTGCCGGTCCGGGTAACCGACCCGCGGCACCAGGTACCAGTGGTACCCGGGCGAGCCCGGCAGCTGCAGCGGCGCCCGCGGCGTCACCACCAGCAGCCCTCGCCCGGGGTCGAGGAGGTCGGCGAGGCCGAGCAGGTCGCGCTCGTCGGTGCCGCGGCCGTGGTGGAGGACCAGCAGCCCCTTCGGCTCGCCGCCGGCCGCCCGTTCGAGCCGTAGGAGCGGCGCCATCTAGCTGGCCGAGGCGGCGGCCGTCTTGTTCAGGTAGTCGCGGACGAACTCGTCGATGTCGCCGTCGAGGACCCGCTGGACGTCGCCGACCTCGTGCTCGGTGCGGTGGTCCTTGACCATCGTGTAGGGGTGCAGCACGTAGCTGCGGATCTGCGAGCCCCAGGCGACGTCTTTGACCTCGCCGCGCGCCTTGGCCAGCTCTTCGGAGCGTTTGCGCTCCTCCAGCTCGATCAGCTTCGAGCGCAGCAGCTGCATCGCCACCGCCTTGTTCTGCGTCTGCGAGCGCTCGTTCTGGCACTGGACGACGACGCCGGTGGGGATGTGGGTGATCCGCACCGCCGAGTCGGTCTTGTTGACGTGCTGGCCGCCGGCGCCGGAGGCCCGGTAGGTGTCGATCCGCAGGTCCCCCTCGTCGATCTCGACCTCGACGCCGTCCTCGACCACCGGGCCGACGTCGACCTGGGCGAAGCTGGTGTGGCGGCGGGCCGACGAGTCGAAGGGGGAGATCCGGACCAGGCGGTGGACGCCGCGCTCGGCGGCGAAGAGGCCGTAGGCGTTCTCGCCGCGGGCGATGAAGGTGGCCGACTTCAGCCCGGCCTCCTCCCCCGGCGAGGCCTCGACCATCTCGACCGCGAAGCCGCGCCGTTCGGCCCAGCGCAGGTACATCCGCAGCAGGATCTCGGCCCAGTCCTGGGAGTCGGTGCCGCCGGCACCGGCGTGGACGGTGACGACCGCGTCGCCGGTGTCGTACTCGCCGGAGAAGAGGCGCGCCTCCTCCAGCTCGGCCAGCCGCCGCTCGACCGAAGAGAGCTGGGTGCCGAGCTCCGCCGCCATCTCCTCGTCCTCGGCCGCCATCTCGGCCAGGTCGCCGAGGTCGGCGACGTCGGACTCCAGGCCGCGGAAGAGCTCCAGGCGCTTCTGGGCGCGGGCGTGGGCGGCCGAGGTCCTGGCGGCGGTCTCTTGGTCGTCCCAGAAGCCCGGCTGCCCCATCTCCTCCTCCAGCCGCGCGGCTTCGGCCTCTAGCGCAGCGGGGTCAAAGGTAGTCCGAGAGCAGGGACAGCTGCTCCCGGACGGAGGCCAGGCGAGGCGCGACGGGTTGCTGCGCGGTATCGGCCATGAGGCACAGGTTATTGACCGGAACAGCTGCCTTCACCGAGTCCGCGAGAACCCGTCTACAGCAAGGGTTCTCGCGGACTCGCGACCAGGGAAGAGATCGGGTGGCCGGAGCGTGTTGAAGAGGGTACCGGTGCCCCTCCGCAGGAATGTTCGGCGATATGCAATCTGTCTCTTGCGCGGCGAAGCCGCGCAGCATGTTCTCCCCGACCGCAGGGAGGGGAGGTCAATTCCGGAGGAGGGGCACCGGCACCCTCCCCCACGGCGCTCCGTCTCAGGCGTCAGGCACCCGGGCGGTGATGATCCAGGTCGAGGCCGGGGCGAAGACGCCGTCGGGGCGCTCGAAGTCGGCGATCGCGGCGCGGACCTTGGCGGCGATCTCGGGGCGGATCTGGTCGACGCGGTCGCCCCAGAGCCGCAGGATCTCCCCTGCCGGGCCCAGGGCCAGGCCGAACTCGACCGCCTGGTCGAGGTCGGCGCCGACCTTCATCGGCAGGTCGCAGCGCCGCAGCCCGATCTCCTCGAAGCCGGCTATCTTCAGCTGTTCTGAGACCGTGTCGGCGTTGGCCATCGAGAAGGGGCCGGGACCGCAAGTCGGTTCATCGGTCTCCTCGGGATGCTCGAGGTACTCCTCGACGATCTCCTCGGCGCGCCGCACCCACTCGTTGTCGAGCTTGCGCCGCCAGACGACGGCGGTGAAGCGCCCGCCGGGCTTCAGCGCCGCGGCGACGTTTCGCAGGGCGGCGACCGGGTTGGCGAAGAACATGATCCCCATCCGCGAGAACGCGTAGTCGAATTCCTGCGGCAGCTGCAGCGTCTGCACGTCTGCGAGCCGGAACTCGACGTTGCCGAGGGCCGCCTCCTCGGCCTCCTGGCGGGCGGTCTCGATGAACGGCGCCGAGACGTCGACGCCGAGGACCGAGCCCTCGGGACCGACCAGCTCCGCCAGGCGCTGGGTCGTGTCGCCGAAGCCGCAGCCGATGTCGATCGCCCGCTCGCCCGGCCGCGGCGGGTTCGACCGCATCGCCACCTCGCCGTGGGCGCCGAGCCCGCCGGTCGTCAGGTCCCGGTACTTGAGGAAGATCTCGAAGAGCGGCCCGCTCCAGGCCTCGGTGGCTTCGGCGTTGTCGGGGGCGACTGAGCTCATCCGTCCCATCGTAAGCCGCTGCCGCGCCGCTGGCTAGGAGGGATTGGTGAAACCCGCGTGTGCGGCTGGCGAGCGCCGGACCAAGCGGGGCAAGGACGCAGGGAGGCGCCAGACGTGCGCGGGGGTTTCGCCGAGCCCTCCTAGTGGTGGGCGAAGCGGTACTCGCGCAGTGCCTCGTCGCGGCGGTCGTAGGGGCGCCAGCTGCGGACCTTGTGGTCGCGCAGCTCGAAGGCCCAGGCCATGGCGTCGATGCCGGCAACGCTTTCGTCTTCTTCCCAGTGCCAGCGCCGCAGGATCAGGGCCACGGCGCGGCCGCCGCCCCCCTCGGTCCCGTCCTCGTAGAGCTCCTCCAGCTCGATCGCCTGCTGCACCCCGCCCGGCGCCCGGGTCGCCCAGACCCGCGCTGCCTCGATCCCCTTCCGCAGCCCCCGGCTGGCGTGCAGCTCGACCTCGGGGTCGAGGACGGAGACGAACGCATCGAGATCGCGCTCGTTGAACGCCCGAATGAACTCTCTTACCGGATCAGCCATTCCTGAGGGTGTGGGACCAAGCAGGTCGGTGGACGCAGGGAGGCCGACAAGGGGAGCGCACAGTTAGTGCGTGACCCGAAGGCGGCCGACCGAGGACGCCGAAATGCGCCGGTCCCACACCCTCAGGCGCCGTGGCACTTCTTGAACTTTTTCCCGGAGCCGCACCAGCAAGGATCGTTGCGGCCGATGTTCTCTTTGTCGCCCTTGACCACGGTCTCTATGACCTCGCCGTTGCCCGGGGGGGTGGCGGCGTCGGCGGCCGCGACGTCGGAGGCGGCGGCACCGCTGGTGCCGACCACTTCCCGCAGCGCCGAGGGCTGGTTCTCGGCGGTGCCGCCGGAGTAGGCGAGCCTGGTCGCATCTTCCTCGCCGTTGGTCGCCGCGACAGCGCCGGCTTCCGGCTGGACTTCGATCTCGGCCCGGAAGACCAGTTTCGAGAACTCGTCCCAGATCGAGTGCAGCAGGTCTTCGAACATCGAGAAGCCCTCGTTTTTGTAGGCGACGAGGGGGTCGATCTGGGCGAAGCCGCGCAGGTGGATGCCTTCCCGCAGGTAGTCCATGTCGAAGAGGTGTTCGCGCCAGCGGTTGTCGATCACCTGCAGCAGGATCGAGCGCTCGAGGTAGCGCATCAGCTCCTCGCCGAGCTGCTCTTCGCGCTCGTCGTAGGCGCTCATCACGTCGTCGTCGAGGGCGTCCTTGAGCTGCTCGCGGTCGACGGTCTCGGGTGCGAGGCTTGAGACCTCGACGCCGACCGGCCAGATCTGGCGCAGCTGCGTCTCCAGCTCCTCCAGGTCCCAGTCCTCGAGGATGTCGCCGGCGGTGTACTCCTCGACCAGGCGCTCGACGACCGCCTCGAGCTCGTCGCGGGCGTTCTCGGAGATGTCGCGCCCTTCGAGGATCTCGCGGCGGTATTTGTAGATCACCCGCCGCTGCTCGTTCATCACGTCGTCGTACTCGAGCACGCGTTTGCGGATCAGGAAGTTCTGCTCCTCGACCTTCTTCTGGGCGTTCTCGACGGTTTTGGTGAGCATCTTCGCTTCCAGCGGCACTTCACCGCCGTCGTCGTCCACTGGGCCGAGTTTGTCGAGGATTTTGTAGATGCGGTCGCCGGCGAAGAGGCGGATCACGTCGTCTTCGGCGGAAAGGAAGAAGCGGGACTCGCCGGGGTCGCCCTGGCGGCCGGAGCGGCCGCGCAGCTGGTTGTCGATGCGGCGGGACTCGTGGCGCTCGGTGCCGCAGATGAAAAGGCCGCCGAGCTCCCGCACTTCCTCGGCCTCGACCTTGCACTGCGGCTCCAGCTCGGCCGTCTTGGAGGCCAGCGCCTCCTCGTAGCCCTCGCTCTCGTGGGTGATCCCCTGCTTTTTCAGCTCGGCGATCGCCAGGTGCTCGGGGTCGCCGCCGAGCTTGATGTCGACGCCGCGGCCGGCCATGTTGGTGGCGATCATCACCGCACCCTTGCGGCCGGCCTGGGCGATCAGCTCGCCCTCTCGTTCGGCGTGCTCGGGCCTGGCGTTGAGGACCGCGTGTTTGATCCCCTGGCGTTTCAGCGCCTCGGAGATCATCTCCGAGACCTCGACCGAGACGGTTCCGACGAGGACCGGCTGGCCCGCCTCGTGGCGGCTGACGATTTCGTCGAGCACGGCCTGCCACTTGCCGTCTTTCGTCTTGAAGATCTGGTCGTTCTGGTCGAGCCGGACCATCGGTTTGTTGGTCGGGATCTCGACCACGGGCATCTCGTAGATCTTCATGAACTCGGTCGCCTCGGTGATGGCGGTGCCGGTCATCCCGGATAGCTTGTCGTAGAGGCGGAAGTAGTTCTGGAGGGTGATCGTCGCCAGGGTCTGGTTCTCCTCGCGGATCGCCACCCCCTCCTTCGCCTCGACCGCCTGGTGCAGGCCCTCCGACCAGCGCCGTCCCTCGAGGATGCGGCCGGTGAACTCGTCGATGATCATCACCTCGCCGTCGATCACCGCGTAGTCGTCGTCTTTTTTGTAGAGCGACTCCGCCTTCAGCGCCTGGACGAGGTGGTTGACGAGGTTGCCGTGTTCACCGAGGTAGAGGTTGTCGACGCCGACGAACTCCTCGGCTTTTTTGACGCCGCGCTCGGTCGGGGCGACGGTCTTGTGCTTCTCGTCGTACTCGTAGTCGTAGTCGGCCTCGGAGGTGTCCTTCGACTCGCCGAGCGCCTTCAGCTTCGGCTTCGTCTCGACTCCGACGAGCGTCTTGGCGAGGCGGGCGAA
>DATMBY010000010.1:0-6268 GCA_035558995.1 Solirubrobacterales bacterium | reverse complement strand
CTGCCGCTCCCGCACGAGGCCAATCCAACCGCCGCCACCGCTGCAAGGACCAGAACTGCGATGAGTGCTCCTAGCTTCTTCAACGCATCTCCTCCGATTTCGGTTTACCGGTAGACCCGGGGACCAACTCCAGCACAACGTCTTCATGGCCGTCAAGCGACGGCTTTACAGATATTTCGTGGCTTTCCAGCCATTTCCCCCTCAACAGCGGCCCCATGAAGACAACGATGGCCATTACCCCGAGGCCCGCGACAAGAAACGTCAGGCGCGGGCTTGCCACCGCGGCGATCACTCCGCCGAGGGCAAAGCCGACCCCCGGCATCGCCGCGCCGATCGACTCGAGCACGCTCATCACCCGCGCCTGCATCGATTCCGCCGTCAGTTCCTGCACGGCGCTGATCGTCGCCACCCACTGGATGCCGTTGCCGGCGCCGCCGAGGACCGAGGCCGCGCAGGCGAGCGCCAGGGTCGGCGCCGCGGCAAGGCCGAGGTAGCCGGCGCCGACGGCGAGGGTGCTGAAGAGCAGGAGCAGCCCCAGCGAGGCCTGGCGTAGACGGGCGAAGAGGAGGCCGCCGAGGACCATCCCCACCCCCCAGCTGGCCAGCATGACCCCGTAGCCGGTGTCGTTCGACCCCAGCGTCTCCTTCACGTAGACCACCTCGACCGGGAGGACGGCGGCGAAGAAGACGAAGGCCAGGCCCTGGGCGAGGAGCAGACGGCGCAGGATCGTCTGCTCGCGGATGTAGGTGAGGCCGGCGCGGACGCGGTCCCGCATCCGTCCCGGTTCGGGCTCGGCCTGCGGCATCGAGCCCGCCGTGAAGAGGATCCAGGCGACCGCGTAGAAAGACACGGCGTCCAGCAGTAGCGCCGACTGCACCCCGAAGCCGGCGACCACCAGGCCGGCGAGGGCCGGCCCGACCGCCGCCCCGCCGGTGAAGAAGACGTTGAGGATCGCGTTCCCGGCCCGCAGTTCCCCGCTCGGCTCGAGCGCGGTGGCGACCACGGCGCGGGTCAGGGCGCGGCCGGCAAGGGCGAGGGCGCCGTCGACCGCGGCCAGCGCGACCACCGCCGCCAGCGAGAAGTTGTCGGCGAACAGGGCGAGAGCGCCGAAGGCCGCGGCCTCGCCGCAATAGATGACGGGAAGCGCGAAGCGGGGGGGCGGCTTCTCCGCGTGGGCGACCAGCACCGGGGCGAAAAGAGCCGGCAGGAAGCGGGTTCCGAGGAAGAGCGCCGCCGTCGCCAGGGCGCTTTCGGTCTGGTCGAAGACCAGCACCGAGAGGGCGATGATCCCCATCCAGTCCCCCAGCTCGTTCAGCGCGTAGGACGCGGCAAGCCGCCGGAAGAGGGGCCGGCGGAGGGGGGCGGTTAGGCGTGGGCTGGGCATGTGGCCGGGCGTATTACTGCATTTCTGCACAACTTTTCCTGCAGATGCACAAGTTTCGGCGAAGCTGTGCTACAAAGTGACCAGCGATTAAGAAGTTTTCACGATGCAGCGCACAACGTTGCGGGCTTCAACGACTATGGAAGGGGCAGGAAACATGGGCTACCGTCACTAAGTTCTTCCAAGCAGGTCATTTGATCGATCGACCTGCATCAGACTTCTGAAGGGCGCCCTGGATGGGGGCGCCCTTCTGCGTTTTCGGGACCGGCCACCGGCCCCCTGCGCGGTTCAAGCCGCTGGATCGGACGAGAATTCGGTTCTGGGCGAAATTGGCCATCCAGCTAAAGGAAGTTGCCGATCCCCTGATTGCGGTCTAACTTTGCCTTTCCCCAGATAGCGGAACCCTCAAAATTCGAGGGCTTGCGCAGGGAAAAAGGGCGGGCTCGTGAATTCATAGGCGGGTTCCTCTCGAGCGTTCCCTCAGTCGACCGAATCAAACAAATGGCCGAGTCCCGTCCCACTCCCAAAGCGATAGCCGCGATGATCGCGGCCCTGGCCCTGGTCACCGCCGCGGTGATCTGGCGCTCGCAGGACGCAAACTGGGATCCAGCCCTGTTCTGCATCCTGCTCGGCTTCTCGGTCTTCAGCGACCTGACCGCGATCAGCACCACCTCGAAGGTGAAGATCTCGGGCAGCTTCCTCGCGCTGGTCCTGGCGATGGTCTTCCTCGGCGGGGCTCCGGCGGCGCTGATCGGCGTCCTCACCATCCTCGCCGGCTGGCTGCGCTGGCGCGACGCCGGCCACTACCTGCTGAACAACCTGCTCACCTACGCGACCTTTCCCCTGGTCAGCGGGTTCGCCTTCCACGAAATCGTCGTCTCCTCGCAGATCAGCGAAGACGATGCCGCCTTCTACGCGCTGATCTTCGCCGTCTTCCTCGTCGCGCTCGCGATCAACTTCACGATGATCGCCTCCTACTCCTGTTACCTCGACCGCAGCTCGTTCTTCAACAAGGTGCGGACGGCGCTGATTCCGCTGCTGCCGTCCGAGCTCGCGGCGGCGCTGATGGCGGTCGGGGTCGCCTACCTCTACGTCCAGCTCGGTCTCGCCGGCGTCGCGATGTTCGGCGTCGTCCTCGTCACCTTCCAGTACCTGCTCGGCGCCCTGCTCGTCTCCCAGCAGCGGGCCGAGGAGCTGGAGCTGCGCTCCAAGCAGCTGGCCAGCTTCCAGGTCGGGATGTTGAGCGCAATGCTGCGGACGCTCGATCTGCGGGACCAGATGACCGCCCGCCACAGCGCCGCCGTCGCCCGCTACTCGCGGGCGATCGCCCAGCGCGCGGGCTACTCGCGCCGCGAGGAGGAGCTCGTCCACATCGCCGCGCTGCTGCACGACATCGGCAAGTTCATCCTTCCGGACCGCATCCTCAAGGCCAACGTGCCGCTCACCGACGAGGACTGGATGCTGATCAAGCGCCACCCCCAGCAGGGCGCCCGCGTCGTCTCCTCGCTCGACGGCTACGGCCCGGTGGCGGAGATCATCCTCGCCCACCACGAGCGGATCGACGGCAAAGGCTATCCCCGCGGGCTCGCCGGAGACGAAATCCCCGAGCTGGCGCGGATCATCTCCGTGGCCGACACCTACGACGTGATGACCGCCCGCGACTCCTATCGGACGCCGATGTCCAGCCACGACGCGATCGTCGAGCTGCGCCGCGTCGCCGGCAAACAGCTCGACGCCCGCTTCGTCGAGACCTTCATCGAGCTGCTCGAGGGCAAGGACGTCTCCTTCCAGCACGGCGAGGAGGCCGACTTCGAGAAAGAGCTGGCGCTGGAGGCGCGGATCGAAGAGACCGCCAGCCCGGGCGGCGAGAAGAGCCGTTTCCAGGTCGCCGGCGTCAACTGACGCCCCTTCGCCCCCGGTCCGGGAGCGAATGCATGTAGCGTTGCCCCGGCATGCGCGCTGTCACCTTTCAGGCGCCCGGGCAGGTGCGGGTCGAGGAGAAGGCCGATCCCGAGATCGCGGCCGGGGATGAGGCGCTCGTCCGGGTCGAGGCGAGCGGGATCTGCGGCTCCGACCTCCACATCTACCACGGCCGGGTGCCGGTCGAGCCGGGCTTCACGATCGGCCACGAGTTCGTCGGCACCGTCGTCGCCGCGGGCGAGGACGTCGGACGGGTCGCCGCCGGCGACCGCGTCCTCGGCACCTTCCACACCGCCTGCGCCACCTGCGCCTCCTGCCTGCGCGGCGACTACCACCGCTGCCGCAACGGCCAGACCTTCGGCCACGGCGCCAACCTCGGAGACCTCCAGGGCGCCCAGGCCGAGCTGCTGCTGGTGCCGCGGGCGAACCTGACCCTGCGGCGTGTCCCGGACGGGATGTCCGCCGACGTCGCCCTCTTCGCCGGCGACGTGATGGGGACCGGCTACCACGCGATCGCCCACGCGGAGATGAAGGCCGGGGACACCGTCGCCGTCCTCGGCCTCGGGCCGGTCGGGCTCTGCGCGGTCCAGGCGGCGGTGGCCGGCGGCGCGGTCCAGGTCTTCGCGGTCGACACGGTCTCCGAACGGCTGGAGATGGCCGAGCGCTTCGGGGCGACGCCGCTGCACCTGACCGACGCCGACCCGAAGAAGGCCGTGCGGGCGGCGACCGAAGGCCTGGGGGTGGACGTCGTCGTCGACGCCGTTGGCGACCCTGGACCGCTGGCGCTCGCCGTCAGCCTCGCCCGCGACGCCGGCACGGTCTCCGGGATCGGAGCCTACGCGGGCAAGGGGGAGGTCCCCCTCGGGCTCGCCTGGCTGAAGGGCCTGCAGCTGCGGCTGGGCCTGGCCAACGTGATCGCCCACGTGGATCGGGTGCTGGCGCTGATGGAGGCGGGCAAGCTCGACCCCTCGCCCCTCGTCACCCACCGCATGTCGCTAGACCAGGCCGAGGAGGCCTACGAGATCTACGACCGGCGCGAGGCGCTGAAGATCGTCCTCAAGCCGTAGGCCCCTCGGCTGTATTAGTTGACTCGCACAGTGACTGTGGTTACTGTGCGGCTCAGTGGCACAGCTCGAAGCGAACCCCTTCGCGATCGATCCCGGCGACGAGCTTCCCGTCGGGCTGCAGCTGGGCTGGCGCCTGCGGGCGCTGATCCGCACCGGCGAGCTGGCCGCCGGCGAGCGGCTGCCCAGCTTCCGCCAGCTCGCCGAGTGGGCGGGCGTGAACGTCGGTACCGTGCGCTCTGTCTACGAGGCGCTCGAGGCCGACGGCCTGGTCGTCACCCGCCACGGGCAGGGCACCTTCGTCGCCGACGGGGTGGAGGCGGCCCCTCAGCTGGAGGAGATCGCCGCCGAGGCGCTGCGGCGGGCGCACGAGGCGGGGCTCGGCCCGCGCGACCTGGCGATCGTGGCGATGACCTGCGCCAGCCTGCCCGAGGAGAGCGAAACGCTCGAGGTGCGGCAGGAGCTGCGGCGGCAGATCGCCCGGCTCGAGGCCGAGCTGGCCAGCTACACCGCCCACCTCAAGGAGGACCTGGCGACGGCGCCGAAACGGGCGGTCGCCCACGTCGCCGGGGTCGAGGAGCTGGAGGAGACGCGCGACACGCTGATCGCCCAGCTGGCGGCGGCGCAGCGGCAGAGCGAGCAGGAGGTGCGGCGGAGGGCGAGCAGTCGCGGGCCTCTGGGCAGGGCGATGAGCCGCTGGCGGGCGAAGCGATGAGCCGCGGGGCGCT
Organism: Solirubrobacterales bacterium; assembly: GCA_035558995.1. Classification (GTDB taxonomy): domain Bacteria; phylum Actinomycetota; class Thermoleophilia; order Solirubrobacterales; family 70-9; genus VAYN01. Next base: position 1,175 of record DATMBY010000010.1, on the reverse strand, counting down.
GTCCGCCAAGAACGTCTTCGAACAGGTGGGGGTGATGATGATCCTCACCGTCAAGACGCTGATCTCGGCGGTGCGCGCGCCCTACCCCTACGGCGAGGAGCTGATCTGGCAGCTCCTCTTCGTTCTCAAACTTTCCTGGTTTCCGCTCCTCATCTCCACCTTCGCCCTCAACCTCGGCGCCCCCGGGCTGCAGGCGGCGGGGATCCTCTCCCTCTTCGGCGCCCTCGACCGGCTCGGCGGCTTCTTCGTCGTGATCGCGATTCGGTGGATCGCACCGCTGGTGACGGCGGTAGTCGTCTCCGGAGTGGCCGGCACCGCGATCACCGCCGATCTCGGGGCCCGGAAGATCCGCGAGGAGCTCGACGCCCTCCAGGTGCTCGGCGTCGACCCGGTCAAGAACCTGGTCGTGCCGCGCTTCCTGGCGTTGATGGTGATCACCGGGCTGCTCGACATCTTCGCGATCGTCATGGGCCTCAGCGCCGGCATCGTCGCCGAGCTCCTCTACCACCAGCCGCTCGGCGGCTTCTTCGCGACGCTCTTCACCAACGCCACGATCACCGACCTCTGGTCCTCGGTGATGATGTGCACGCTGTTCGGCGCCATCGTCGCGATCGTCTGCTCCTACAAAGGCATGTCGGCCTCGGGCGGCGCGGCCGGAGTCGGCCGGGCCGTCAACCAGGCCGTTGTGATCTCGCTCGTCGCCGTCTTCTTCTTCCAGTTCGTCGTCAGCTCGATCCTCTTCGCCACCCACCCGGAACTGCAGGCGATCCGGTGATCGGCTGGCTCGAGGTCCCGCGCAGCTGGCTCGACTCCTTCGGGGAGATCGGCCGCTTCGGCCTCCGCGTCGCCGGCCTCGTCTACTCGGGGCGGGCCTTCAAGTTCTTCGGCGAGGGACTGCGCCAGGCGGGGATCCTGATCTTCGGCTCGGCCCTGATCATCTGGGCCTTCTGCTTCATCCTCGGCCTCCAGTGCGGGCTCCAGGGCGCCTACTTCATCCGCTCGATCGGCGCCCCCTCCCAGGCCGGCGTCTTCTCGGCCTACTGCGACCTGCGCGAGGGGCTGCCCTACGCCTTCGGCTACATCCTCGCGGCCAAGGTCGGGACCGGGATCGTCGCCGAGCTGGGGGCGATGCGGATCTCCGACGAGGTCGACGCGCTCGAGGTGATGGGGATCCA
>DATMBY010000009.1:0-5582 GCA_035558995.1 Solirubrobacterales bacterium | reverse complement strand
CGATGCAGGTCATCGTCCGCAGCAGCGAGCAGTCGTTTTCGTGGGCGGTCTCCGGGCGCCCGCGCTGGCTCGCCTCGTCGCCGCCGGCGGGGACCCAGTCGGCGATCGTCAGCGCGTCCTTGACCACGACCCAGCCGGTGTCGGTGACCCAGGTGGTCTCGATCACCAGCGTGCCCGGCGCGTAGCGGCGGGCGATCGGGACGATCACACCCTTCGGTCGCAGCAGCATGTGGCCGGCGCCGCGGTCGAGCAGGGCGGCGAAGGCGCTGGGGGAGTCGAAGCGGGGGAAGCAGAGCCACTCGACGCTGCCGCCGAAGGAGACCAGAGCGGCGGTGTGGCAGTCGGAGAGGAAGCCGTAGCTCCCGATCGGGGGAAAGCGGTGGTTCTGGGAGCTCACGGAGGGGAGCCAAGCTAGCAGCGGGCTACGCTGAACCGATGAGCACGCCGTTCGCCCACGTGGACGCGGTCTTCGCCCCGCTCGAGGCGCTGCCGCTGCTGGTCGCCGCCGTTCTCTACGCGAAGCGGTCGATCACCCTGGCCGAGCGGGGCCGGCCGGTGCCGCTCTGGCGACAGCTCTGCTTCGCCGGCGGGCTGCTGACGATGGCGGTAGCGCTGGTCTCGCCGGTCTCCCACGTGGCCGAGGAGCTGGTGATCGCCCACATGGTCGAGCACCTGCTGCTGGGGGACGTAGCCACCCTGCTGCTCGTCCTCGGCCTGACCGGGCCGCTGCTGCAGCCGATCCTTGCAATCCCGGTCTTCGACCGGCTGCGGATCCTCGCCCACCCGCTCGTCGCCTTTCCGCTCTGGGCGCTCAACTTCTACTTCTGGCACATCCCGGTCTTCTACGACGCCGCCTACGGGGGTGCGGCGGTGCACGCGCTCGAGCACGCCAGCTTCGTCTTCTTCGGCTGCCTGATGTGGATGCCGATCTTCGGGCCGCTGCCGAAGCCGAGCTGGTTCAACGCGGGCTGGAAGGTCGCCTACGTGATCGCCGTCCGCTTCGCCGGCGCGATTCTCGGCAACGTCCTGATGTGGTCGGGGACCGTTCTCTATCCGAAGTACGCGGCCGGTGAGGCCTACTGGAAGATCTCCCCGCTCGCCGACCAGAGCACCGCCGGTGTGGTGATGATGGTCGAGGGCACCTTCCTCGGCCTCGGCCTGCTCGCCTGGGTCTTCTTCGAGGTCTCCCGCGAAGGGATCGAGAAGCAGCGCCTGCTCGACCTCGCGACGGAGCGGGGGGTCGAGCTCGACGAGGCCCGCGCCCAGCGCGCGGTCGCCGCCGGCCAGGAGGAGCGCCTCGAGCGCCAGCTGCTCGCCACCGGTGGAGATGGCGACGACCGGCAGGCATGAGACTTCCTGTGTCAACCCCCAGCCGGTTGAAGCCGCTGCACATTGCCGTGGCGGGCGGGGTCGTAGGCGACTTGTTCTGCCAGCAGCGCCAGAACACTGCGCAGCCAGGCTCGACCCAAGACCCGGATCGCATCACGGTCGTCGCCGATCTCGGCGACCAGTCGGGCCGCGGTGACCACGGACTTCGGGTCCTTGAACAACGGCAGGAAGACCCGAGCGTCGGAATGGGCGCGGACGGCGCCGGCGATCTGCGAGGTCAGCTCGCGGATCTGGGCGACGATCGGCCGCAGAGCGGCCACCAGGCCGAGTACCGACCCGCGCCGCGCCTCGGCCTCGAGCGCTCCCGCCCGGCCCTCGGGCGCCGAGCGCAGCCGGTCCAACAGCTCCTCGGGCTGGCGCCGGCCGCAGTAGGCATGGCGGGCGAGGAACCCTTCCAGTCGCTTGGGACCGAGCCCGCGCGCATCGGCCGGGCTCGGGTAGCGCTCCAGGAAGGCGAGCGCGATCGGGCTGTCGATGTCGGCGAAGATCGCCGCCGCCCCGGGCCAGAAGGACTGCAACTGGGCACGCAGCTCATTGGCGAGCCGCACCCTGGCGGCGACCAGGTCCTCGCGGGTGCGGCCTGGTCGCCTTCAGCGCGTTGGGGTGCACCGGCAGGACGGTGAAGCCGGCCTCCAGAAGGCGGTCGACCAAGAGCCCGTCGGGCCGCTCGATCGCCACCCGCTCCACGCCGAGGGCCCGCATCCGGCCGATCAGCGCCCTGAGCCCCGCCTCGTCGGGGGAGAAGAGCTCGCCCGCCAGCTTCCCGCCTGCCGCGTCGACGACGCAGAGCGCGTGCTCCTCGCTGGCCCAGTCGATCCCCGCCGACGTTCCTTCCATCGCATTCCTCCTTGTTTGGCTTTTGCTTCCGCCGGCCGGGAGGCACCGTTGCGGTTGCTCATAGTGCGGCGCTCTGGGGCGCCACTTCCTGTGGCCGCTTCAGGTGCCTCCGACCGCCGGGAGCCAGGCCGTCGGTCCAGCGGGATTGCCGCACATATACGGCTAGCAGCCAACCGCGCTCGCACGCCTCTGCTTGGCGACCCGCGTCGTCCCAAAACAGTACTTAATGATTTGTAAACTCCATCCTCAAACCGTGTTATTTTGATCCCGCTCTCCAGGGAGGGGGACGGGACGGGACCGCTGCCGATAGCGACGGGTCGAGGATGAACTCTCCTTCAGAGCGATAGCCACTGACCACCGGGCTGGAAACCCCGGCACAAGGAGATATTCACGTGAGAACCAAGCTACGTCACCCGATTCGCGCGGTACGTGAGCCCCTGGGGACCGCTGGCCTCATCGTCGCCTGCGTCGCCCTCGTAGCCGCCCTGGGAGGGTCGGCCTTCGCGGCTGCGAAGCTGACTTCGACTCAGAAAAAGGAAGTTACGAAGATCGCCAAGAAGTACGCCGGCAAACCGGGCGGCCCCGGCGCTGTCGGGCCCCAGGGGCCAAAGGGCGATACTGGCGCTCCCGGCGCAAGGGGCGACGATGGCGCGACTGGTCTTCAGGGCCCCCCAGGACCGACTGGGCCTGTAGGGCCGCAGGGCTCGACCGGGGAGCCTTGGACCGCCGGTGGCACGCTGCCGCCCGGCGAGATCCTGACGGGTATGTACAGCACGGGATGGGGGAGCAACAAAACGGTCGCAAGTGTAGGAGCCTGGGAACCCAAAACTGCGGCAGAAGGTGGCGCGGAAGGGCAGCTCTACGAGCCCGAGCAGTACGTTGACTTTTCTTTCAACATTCCGCTCACGGCAGCGCCGACCGTTGCTTGGCTGAACAAAGGCGAGTCGGCGACCGTCCCCGGCTCTACCGCCGAACTCGGTGACTGCAAGGGGAGCAAAGAAGAACCGAAACCGGATCCTGGTGTTCTTTGCGTCTACACCTGGGAAACCGGGGGCGAACCCACGGATCAGGAAACCTCCATCGCCAAAAAGATCGTCACCCGTTTCGGAGCCGCGATCAACGCCGATTTCAACCCAATCGGTCTCAACTCCGGCACCTGGGCTGTGAAGGCGCCGTGCGAAGCGGGTGAAGAAGAAGTCGACGTCGAAGCGGGACAGCCCGCAGAAGTAGTGGAAGTGATCTGTCAGCCGGAACCCTGACGGACGCAACGGAACACATGGGGCAGTCCGGACGCGCCATGGCGGACTGCCCCGACCATCAGGCGAAAGAGGGCGAGAAGCGCATGACTACCACGCGATACCGAAAGTTCTCAGCGCCGGCGATCGTCCTCTTCTGCCTCTGCCTCCTCGCCTCCTCGCCCGCCGGCGCCACCGAATTTCCTTACACGCTGGAACCGCGCCTCTCGCTGACCGGGGACTGCAGCACCTCGGCCGCCGACCCCGACCCCGACCCCGACTGCCAGGGCGAACCCCCCGCCTACCCATCGTCCCCCGACCGGCCGACGGCGCGCTTCGACCGGCCCTTCAGCATCGCCATCGACGACTGGGGCAACGTCTACGTGGCGAGCCGCACGGCTTCCGAAACCGAAGGGCGGATCGACATCTTCGACTCAGAGGGCCATTTCATCAGCGAGCTCGCAGCCCCAAACGGGCCGCGCAGCATCGCCGTCGACGGCGAAGGAAATCTATATGCCTATGAGGTCTCCTTTGCCCTGGGAACCGAAGAAGAACTGGTCCGTTATCCGCCGGACGTCTACAACCCCGATGCCGGGGAAATCGAGTACGACGCCGCCGGCCGAGCCTTAATCCGCGCAGAGGTCGGGTGGAAGGGCCTTGCGATCGACCGCGCCGACCCCGACGATCCCAGCGACGACCGCCTCTACGCGAACGAATCTTTCCGGATCAGCATCTACAGCTCCGCCAAAACGGGCAACGCCTTGGTTGACAGGTTCGAACCGCCGGGCATGAGCCTGGGCAGATTTACTGCTGTCGATGCCCAGCGCCGCCGCCTCTATGTATCGACCTGCAAATCGATCAACCAGAACTGCGTGGTCTGGGTGCTGGACGCCGATACCCCCTACGACCTGCTGGATGAAATCGACGGCAACAGAACGCCGGCCAAAGACTTCTTCTCGAAAGAAGGGCGGCTCAGCGTCGCCGTCGACCAAACCACCGGCCACCTCTTCATCGGCGACTTTGATGTCCGGGACGACATCTTCGAGTTCGATTCGAGCTATGCCTATGTCTCGAGGTTCAAGATCCCCGGCGGGCCGTTGGCGGCGGGGGTGCAGTTTGACGTGGCCGAGAACCCCAAAGCGCCCGATCCCGCAGACGAAAACGAACTCGACAACTACCGCCATCTCTATGTGCCGCTCTCGCAAGAGTCGGGCAGCGCGATCGCCTTCAGGCCTCCCAAAGTGGCCCCGGCGCAGATCGAATCCCTCGCCGCTACCAACATCGGCGAGACCGAAGCCGAACTGAGGGCTCTGATCCACCCCCACCAGCTCGAGACCACCTACGAGGTCCGGTACGTGAGCGAGGCCCAGTATGCGCTCGACGAATTCGCCTCGGCGACGCTGGCTGCCGGCGGCACGATCGGCGCCCTACCCACTGCGCGGTCGGTGAGCACCCTGATCGCCGGCCTCGAGCCCGGCACCGCCTACCGCTTCCTCGTCACCGCCGAGAACGAACTCGGCGAAGTCGGAGTCGAATCCTCCTTTGCCACCCATGATGACGCCCCATCCATCGCCGGGAGCTGCCCCAACGAGGCCCTGCGCGGCGGCGCCTCGGCTGCCCTGCCCGACTGCCGCGCCTACGAGCTCGTCACCCCGCCTGACACCGCTGGCCGCGTACCCGTAGGGGACGAATGGGGGGGTGATCCCTTCGGGATGCTGCAGGCCTCGCCCTCAGGAGAGGCGGTCAACTTCCTGATCACCAGCGGCGCCCTTCCGGGCACCGAAGCAGCCGGCTTCTTCTTCGGCGACCCCTATCTCGCCACCCGAGGCGCCGCCGGCTGGTCGACGGCGCTGGTGGGCGGGACCGGAGCGCAGGCAAGCCAGGCCCAGCCTGGCGGCTTCAGCCCCGACCAGGGCTACTCGTTCTGGGTCGCCTTCGGCCAGGGCAGCGCGGTCGTCGGCACGGAACGAACCAATTACCTGCGCTACCCCGATGGCCACTCGGAGCTGATCGGCCGTGGCAGCCTCGGCACCGATCCGTACGCATCTGGCCTGCTGATCACCGAGAACGGCACCCACATCGTCTTCCGGACGGGGTCGCACGATACCCAGGCCCATCCAG
>DATMBY010000008.1:0-12521 GCA_035558995.1 Solirubrobacterales bacterium | reverse complement strand
CGAGGACTTCCGCTTTTTTGGTTTTGATTTCCTGAACGCTGTCCGTCGGTTTCCAGAGGTTGGTCGGCCGGCTCCCGTCGAGAACCTGCCACCACGGCGAAGCCGCAGAGGCGGTGGCGACCGGCATCGTCACGGCAATGACAGCCGCGAGGGCCACGGCGAAGGCGATCAGACGTCTGGGCATTTTCCAAGTCTCCTTAGCGGAATGACGGGTGGCGATCTGACGTTCCTGGAGCCTTCTCATTTCCCCGCCCCCTGGTTCTTATGCGACTTGCCCGAATGATGGGCTCGCTTCTTTACGCACTTCGTCTTGCCCTTGCGCTTCACCTTCTTCTGCCCCTTGTGACAATGCTTGCGAGGCTTTGACTTCACGTTCCCGGCTCCGTGAAAGCCTGCGCTGTTCGGGGTACCGTCGCTGGGTGCGGCGGGAGGGTTAGCCCGGCACGTTTCACCCTGACATTCGCTGGGTTTTTCGACGACCGCCTTGATCCCATTCACCTTGGCGTCGTAGACGTCGACGGCGTTGTCGTTGTCCGAAGCCGAGAGCCTCGCAGAGGTTGCGAAGAAGAGGTCGTCTCCACTTTCGCTTGCGTCGAGGAAGAGAGACACCTGACTGTCGCCACCGGATGAAATCAGCGACACACAGCCATCTCCGGACCGAAGGATCGATGCGCTTCCGGTGTTCGAATCGCAGGTTCCTACTCCGAGCGGCTCGTATTGATAGACGTCCCAGGTTCCATTGGAATCGGCAGGCACCAGAGGCGCCACCGAGTTGTAGAACACCCGACCATTGTCCAGGACCGCTCGAGGTTGGTAGAAGTTGTAGCCTTTGGTGACTTCGCTTTCGCCCTTCACAGGAAGCGCAGCCCCCAAGAACTGGCCGCCCCAAAGGCCCTGGGTATCCAGGAACAGAGGCCCACCTTGGCTGCCTTCGTATAGCTGGGCGGCATCGGTTGCGCCGCTTGGGTTACATGAGACGCACCTCAGCCTTTCCGCAGAAGCGTCGTAGAGGAACACCTCTTGACTTGGCTCACCAGTTGCCGGGTCGTCGCTTTCATCGCCAGCGAGATTACGCTGTGACATAAAGGTCAGGTAGCGGCCACTGGGCGAAATGTATGCGCTGGAGCCAGCTGCCTTTCCTATGGGACCCGGATTAATCCCCCAGTCCGCATCGTCTTTGGGTGAGAGGGTCGCTATATAGCGGACCCCGACGCCTTCTTCCCACCGGTACAGGTTGGGGCTTTCCGACCGTGCGATGGCTCCGAGCTCGTTCGGCTCGGAATCGAGGACACCTTCTGCAACAAAGTAGAGGATGGTTCCCTCTTCGTTGAGGCCCGCGGCGACCTCCTTTGCGTCAGCAGCTTCGCTGCCAGGGGCCCCTGCGGTCAAGTCGGTGAGATCTACGCATCCGAGCGAGCCTCCAACGTCGCCGAGCTCGCATCGGTAAAGGTCCCGCCCATGGGAGTTGGCGTCCGCGGTGAGGTGCTGCGAATCCGTGAAGAACACCACCGATCCGTCCGCGTTCGCACCCATGAATGCGGGTCGATTGCTTCCAGCTTCGTCGGCACCAGGTTGGGGCAGATCGATCCGAGCCGACTCTTCGACCGCCATATCCCTCACGTAGAGCGCGGTGAAGCTGAGGCTGGCAGTAAGTTCCTCGCCAGGAGCCCAGAAGATCCGGGACCCATCTTCCGACACAGCATGGCGAACCGAGATGGCACCGGATCCAACCGCAGCTTCGATGATGCCTCCTCCTTCGTCAAGAGGAAGCTCGCTTACGGGGCTGAGGTTCCCGTCCTCCCAGCGGTAAAGGGCGCCACTCGGCGCGCCGGCCGCCAGTGGGGGAATCGAGGTGAGCACGAGATCGGTAAGGTCGCGGTTGGCCCCCCCGAGCGCGACCGGACTTTTCGCACCGTTGATTTCTCCGCCGAATTCCGTGCCCGCAGGCACATTCGCATAGCCTTCCTTCGAGGTGACGAGCGGGCGGAAGATGGGAGGTGAAGTATTGATCCTCAGATACGGAGTCCTTTCCGACGATTCAACGGAGAGAGGGGTCTCGTCTCGCGGTTCGAGGACGCCTCTACTCAAGTCCGGGTTGAAGACTTTGTATTCGGGCCCTGCACCCAGTTGGGTGGCCCGCGTGTGAGGGGGCACGAGATCCTCGGAGAGCCATTGCCCGCTTCCACTGCGTCGCGCCAGAACGGCTGATACTTCGAAGGCGCGGTCCCCTTCCGGATCGGGCACGATCGCGCCCCGGGTCAGGTATACGATTCCGCTTCCATCAGCCGCAGCCTGCACCGCTGCAGCGTTGGTGATCGTCCCGCCGGCCTTCGCGACCGGGGATACCTGCTCCCACGCCCTGCCATCGCTCAGCAGAGCATCGAGGTTGCTGTCCTGGGTGGTGAACACCTTGGAGATCGCGGTCGTACCTTCGCTGTTTTCCGCAACCACCCGGTAGAAGTACTTCGTATTCGGACTAAGCCCAGTGACCATTTTCGACACGGGCACGGGCTTGTGCCCTTTGCCGATATCTTCACCGTCAATCGGGAGAACCGTGCAGACACCTGGATCGGCAAGTGCACAGTCTTCGGAACCGTATTCAAACCAATAGGTAGTCTCGAGGGTGTTGGGATTGATCCGGGCGGTGAGCGTCACCGAAGTTGAACTCAAGTTGGTAGCGGCCACGTTCGCCACGGTGGGTTTTCCGACAAAAAACGCGAACGGCACGTACATCTTGACTTTATTCTGGTCTGGATCAGTCGCTTCGGTGATCACCGAGACGTAGGCCCGACTCTTACCAATCGCAACGCTCACCGGCGCCCCCAGCAACTCTCCTTCCTGGCCTTCGTCCCCTAGTGAGCCAAGGAAATCTCCGTTTTCTTCAAGGGCTGCTACTCGGTAGTGGGTTCCATCACGCAGTTGGGTTAAGTAGATGAAACCCGTATTTGGATCGACTCCGACAGAAAGAGTGAAGGTGTCATCCACCAACTCGGGGTCCAGTGAATAGGTAGTTGATGAAGAGACCGGAAGCCCGGACGGAATCAGTCTTCTAGGGAGGGAATTGCTGAGAACTATTATTTCACTCGAAAGGGTTACTGCAAGATCTTCAAGGGACCCAACTTGAGGCGTGAATTCTTTCAATAGGGCGCCGTCTTTTGAGTAGATGCGGATCTTGCTGTTGCCAAAGACATGGTCCGTCGTATAGATGTTTCCTGCAGCGTCCACGGCAACTCCCCAGAGTTCGGTAGCCCCAGCGATTTCACTGGTTCCCGCTCCCGGGCCGGCGCTGAATACGTGGGGTTCTCCGTTTGCCTCGAACGCCCGTACCTTGTTTTCGCTCGTGACGTAGAGAACTTGGGCGTTGGAGTCGAACGCCATCTGTGATTCAAGGTTCGGAATGGAGAGACCAGTGATTTCGTTGCCCGAGAGGTATGGTGCCGTTCCAGCGAAATCGACAGGTTCTCCGGTTTCGTCGAATTGATAGATGACATCTTTTTCCGTGTCCGCGACGTAGACGTTGCCGGTGGTCTGGTTGACCGCTACCGGCCCGACTCTTTCGAAGTCCGACGCGCTGGCTCCGTCAGGTCCGAATTCGCCGAGGAAAGTGCCCGGTGGGTCGGCGCCGAGAACCGAGGCGCTCTGAGTTGCCAGTACCACGGTGCATGCCAAAACCGCGACAGCGGCAATAGTCCCGAACCGTCGGCCAGTTAGACCTGACGTCATCTGTCCCTCCCTCGCTTGCAATAACTCGCTGGGGGCGAAGCTGAACCTCGCCACCCATCCCGGACGTAGTGTCGAGGCACTCATCAGGGAAGTTCAAGACACAACCGTTTCCCGCCGGTCTTGGTGCCTCGTGCAGGATGGTTTTCCCTGCATCTTCCAGCTCGCTAATCTTTCGAGCGCGCAGATAGTTGCGCCCAGAAGACAGGCGCCAGGATATCGAGGCCTAGCCGTAGCGCTGCTTGACCCGGTCATAGAAGTCCGGATCGTGACTAGGCGCGATCACCGCGTCAGGGAACTGGCGGTGGAAGAGGCGGAGCTCCTGCAGGGAGCGGCGGGCGTTGTGGGCGTCCTGGGGGCGCGGAGGCAGCGGCTCGTATCCGTCGAGCTGACCTTCGACGTAGAAGGTGTCACCGGCTATCACGAAATCCCGTTTCGCCAGCCGGCAGACCACTGACATGTGCCCAGCGCTGTGACCGGGGGTGAAGGCGAGTCGGATGGAACCGTCGCCGAAGAGATCGAAGGTGCGACCGAAGCTGGCGTAGGAGTCGACATTGGCGCGGTCGAAGTCGACGGTCCGGTAGTCGAAGGCGTAGTCGAAGTGGGAGCGGCGGTAACCCTCCAGCATGGGGGTAGACCCGTGGGTCGCCGCCTGCCACTCGGTGTCGCTGACTACGAAGGTGGAGCTGGGGAACTCGGAGATCGCTGAGGTGTGATCGATGTGGAGGTGGGTCATCACCACGATCGGTACCTCTCCAGCCTCCAACCCACGCTTTCGCAGCTGCGAGGGAGCGTCTTCGCCAGGGGAGAGGGTGAGGTTGCCAAAGCGCGCCCCCAGTGAGCCGAAGTTCTCCTTCGGTTCGGTCGCCACCGAGGGATGGAGGCCGGCGTCGACGAGGATCGCGCCGGCGCTCGGGTGGCGGACGAGGAAGACGGGACATGGGACCCTGACCGCGCCCTTGCCGGTGAGCATCGCCCGCAGCAGCTTCGCGCTCAGCAGCCGCCCGCCGGGACTGACCATCATCGCCCGCGGCCATTCGGCGTGACCGCAGACCAGCGGCTCGACCGTGACAGTCGCGCCGGGAGTGCCTCCCGCCAGAGGCTCAAGCAGAGGGTGAGGTTCGACGCTGACGCCCATGACATGTGCAATCTACGCGGCGCAGGTGCCGGTAGGCTGCGACGCCGATGGCTGAAAGCGACCGTTCGCGGATCTTCAGGGACGGGCTGCTCGAGGGCCGGGTCTGCGCCGTCTCCGGCGCCGGCAGCGGACTCGGGCGCGAGACGGCGCTGGAGCTGGCCCGCCTCGGCGCCACCGTCGTCGCCTGCGGCCGCCGCGAGGAGCCGCTGGCGGAGACGGCGGAGTTGACGGCGGGAATGCCCGGCGCCTTCGAGCACGAGTGCCTCGACATCCGCGAGGAGGAGCCGGTCGGGCGCTTCTTCGACGGCCTGCTGGAACGCCACGGCCGCCTCGACGTCCTCGTCAACAACGCCGGCGGCCAGTTCCTCAGCCCGGCCGAGGCGATCTCGCCGAAAGGGTTCAAGACGGTGATCGACCTCAACGTGCTCGGCACCTGGCTGATGACCCACGCAGCCGCGACCAGGGCCTTCATCCCCCAGGGCGAGGGCAAGGTCCTCAGCGTCACCCTCTCCCCTCACAACGGGATGCCGGGGATGGTCCACTCCGGCGCCGCCCGCGCCGCGGTCGAGAACATGATGCGGACGCTCGCGGTCGAGTGGGCGCGGTTCGGGATCAAGACCGTCGCCCTCGCCGCCGGCCAGTTCGCGACCGAGACGCTGCTGACCAAGTATCCGCAGGTGGTCGTCGACAACCTCGAGCGCTCGATCCCGATCGGCCGCGCCGGCCGGCCCGAGGAGATGGCCTGGCTCGTCGCCTACCTCGCCTCCCCCGCCGGCGACTTCTACTCGGGGACGACGATCACGCTCGACGGCGCCCGCGACAACTGGGCCGGGCCGTGGCCGCCGGAGGCGATCGCCACGGAGTCGGGCGACCCGGTCGCCGAGGAGCGGCGGACGAAGTAGCCGCTAGCGCGGTTCGAGGACGACGAGCGGGATCTCGCGCCCCGCGCGGGCGCGGTAGTCTTCGTAGGGGCTGTAGATCTTCACCGCCATGTCCCAGAGGCGCTCCCGCTCCCCCGGCCTCGCCTCTCGCGCGTGCACCGCCCGGTGCTCGGAACCAACCTGGATCGTGGTCTCCGGGTGCACCTTCAGGTTGTAGTACCAGCCTGGGTTCTTCGAGTACCCGCCCTTGGAGGCGATCACCGCCACGTTCTTCCCGTCCTCCACATACTGCAGCGGCGAGGTGCGGTGGATGCCGCTCTTGGCGCCCACATGGTCGAGCAAGAGGAAGCGATTCGGAAACTTGGGAAGGGTATGGCCGAGGCGCCCACCCGTCCTCCGGTAGAGGAACGTGTGAGCTCCCATCACGCGCCAGGTGAGGGGCCAGATCCGATCGGCGATGTTCAGGTAGTTCACATGAGCCCCTGAGGGCGCGAAAACCGAGCAGGGCGGGGGATGCAGGGAAGGCTGGCGAGGGGAGCGCACAAGTTAGTGCGTGACCCTCGCCAGCCGACCGAAGACCCCGAGATGCGACGGTTTGCAGCGTCCTCAGCTCAGGTGTACATACCTCCGAACATGCCGCCGGTGACGTTCAGCACCTGGCCGTGCACGTAGTTGGCGAGTGGTGAGGAGAGGAAGAGGACGGGGCCGGAGGCCTCCTCCGGGGTCGCCGGGCGGCCCATCGGGATGATCGCCGAGGCCATCGCCCGCATCTGCTCGGGGATCCCGAGCTCGACCTTCTCGCCGGTCGGGGTGGTCATCTCCTCACCCTGCTCCTTGGCCTGGGTGAGGCGGGTTTCGACGAATCCGAAGGCGACCGCGTTGACGTTGATCTTGAACTGGCCCCACTCCTTGGCCAGCGTTTTCGTCAGCCCGACGACGCCCATCTTCGCGGCCGAGTAGTTGACCTGGCCTGCGTTGCCCATCATCCCCGAGGTCGAGGAGACGTTGACGATCTTGCGGAAGACCTCTTTGCCCTCGTTGCGCTCGGCCTTGGCCGCCTCGCGCCAGGCCGGGGCGAGCGCCCGGGCGACCCGGAAAGGGACGATCGTGTGGATGTCCAGCATCGCCTGGAACTGCTCGTCGCTCATCTTGTGGGCGACGCCGTCCCAGGTGTATCCGGCGTTGTTGATCGCGATGTCGACCGTGCCGAAGGCGTCGGTCGCGGCCTTGACCAGCTCGTCGGCGGCGCCCTCCTTGGTCAGGTCGCCGGCGTAGACCGCGGTCTCGCCGTCGATCTCGCTCGCGGTCTGCTGCGCGACGTCGGGGTCGAGGTCGTTGATCAGCACCTTCGCGCCCTCGCTGACGAACAGCTCGGCCGTGGCGCGCCCGATGCCGCGGGCCGAGCCCGTGACGATCGCGGCTTTTCCATCCAGAAGTCCCATTTCCCGTCTCTCCTTCGCTTGCTGAAAAGTCGGGCCGGGAGGCTATCGGGATCGGATGATCCTGGTTGACCGGCCAGTCAGCAGCGAATTGAACCGCATCCGTTGTGTGGCCAATTCCCGATGACACTCTGTCCAGAAAGCGGCAGAATCGATATAGATGACAATTCTCGTCGCCTACTCCTCCAAACGCGGCTCGACCGCCGAGATCGCCGAAACCCTGGCTGCGACGCTGCGTCGTGGAGGGCTCCGCGTCTGCCTGGAGCGGGCGGAGGAGGTGCGGAGCCTCGAGCCCTACGACGCGGTCGTGCTTGGAAGCGCCGTCTACATGAAGCGCTGGCGCGGGGAAGCCAGGCACTTCCTCAAGAAGCACCGCAAGGCGCTGCGGCAGAAGCCCTTCTGGGTCTTCAGCTCCGGCCCGGTCGGCGACCCCGCCAACGACAACCCCAATTGGATGGAGCCGCCAAAGCTGGCGGAGAAGGTCGAGGAGCTCGGGGGACGGGACCACGCCGTGTTCGGCGGCCGCGTCCCGACCGAACCGCGAGGGCTGATGGAGAGGGCGATGGCCGAGGGGGTCCCGGAGCAGTTCCGCGACCGCCGCGACTGGGACGTGATCCGCGCCTGGGCCGCGGAGATAGCGCACGAATTGACGCCGATTCGCTCTTGAGCGTCAAGTATCGGCTTTGTTAGCCGATACACATGTTTAAGATGCCGCGGATGCTTGCCACCCCTGGCCGCAAGCTCGTGCTCGGCCTGCTCGCGGTGATCGCGCTCGTTGTCCTCGCGATCCCCAACGCCGCCGCGCCTGCTCGCAAGATCGTCATCTACGGAGCCAATTCCGGCTCCAAGCTGACCCTGTCCAAGCGCCACCACAAGATTCTCGTCAAGGGCAACATGGCGCACCACCACCCGCGCGGCTGCCACTTCACCCGCGGCCACCGCCGCGCCCTCTGCTCGACCGGCCACGTCGACCGGATCGAAATCCAGATGGGCCGGAGCGGCGACTTCGTCCAGATCAAGCGGAAGATGCCGGTGCCGGTCGTCGTCTACCTCGGCCCCGGCCGCGACAAGTTCATCGGCAACGGCGAGCGGGACTTCTGCTTCCCCGGCGGCGCCCGCCGCAACCGCTGCGTCGGCGGCGCCAACAACGACGTCTGCATCACCGGCAACCGCAACACCGACTGCGTCGGCGGGCCCGGCAACGACTACTGCCGCCACGGCCGCGGCTCCGACGGCTGCTGGGGCGGCCGGGGCAACGACGTCTGCGTCATGGGCGCCGGCGAAGACGGCTGCCACGGCGGCCCCGGACGCGACCGCCTCTACGGCGGCCGCGGCGCCGACCAGCTCTACGGCGGCGCCGGCTTCGACTACTGCAACGGCCAGCAAGGCTGGGGCAAGTCACACCGCTGCGACGTCGGCCCGCGGCGCTGACCAAGAGCCGCTGAGTAAAAACGTGCAGGTTTGTGAAGGCGATCTCTTGGCGATCGGGAGTTGCAGGGAAAAGCTCTGCTAGCAGCCCTAGCCCCGCACAGATCCTCTTGACTGCTCAGGTGCATTCCGGTTAACGATAGAGCGGAAAGCCGGGAATCGCGGGCTCTCTAGAACCCGACGATCCCGACCACGCATCCGGCAGCTGACTCAAGGCGTTGCCTGCCGGAAGAAAACGAAAGGTAAAGCATGAGCAAGAAGATGATGCTGCTCGCCCTCGCGGCGGTCAGCGCAGTCATGTTCGTTCTGCCGGCAGCGGCCTCGGCGAACTGGGGAGTCACACCGACGAACGCGAAATTCACCGGTAGTGGACCTGCGGGCAAGCTCTTCGCCAGCGGCGAGCCGACGATCGAATGCGCAGGGCCCAACACGGGATCCGGCGCGTACGAAAACGGGACAACAGGAACCCTCAGCCTGGAATTCGCGGGATGCCAGGCCGAGTTCCTCGGGATCACAGTGCCGTGCAGCACCATCGTGGCCGAACCCACCAAAAAAATAATCATCACGAGCGGCACCTTCCACAATGTCACAATCACAAGCGGTAAACGGGGTGTTCTCGTGACACCGGCCAACACCGTGATCAAGTGCCAGAATATTGCCAACACGATCACCGTGAGCGGCAGTGTTATCGGCGAAGTCACTGCGCCGACTGCTGCGTGCCCGGTGGCTACCAAAACCATCACATTGAATTTCGCCGTCACCGGATCACCCTCGACCCAGGTCCACAAGACAATCGACAGCGACATTAAAAACGACTACGACCTGAGTGCAACGACAGCAGGCGGCTCCGCTGTTACAGCTGCCCTGCAAGCCGAGGCGACCAACACGTTCACCTCGCCCAGCGAAGTCACGATCGACTGCAACACCCCCTAGTTCCAGATCGCGACTTTTCCATCTGAGCGCGGGGCCCTTTCGGGCCCCGCGCTTTTTTCTTGCAAAAGTACGCGGTCGAATTAGTGGCAAGCGCTACTGCAGGCGAAAGAAACGCCCACCTCTCTATGGCTCGCAAACGTACTCGGGTGTTCTTGCCTGACCAGTCAGCTTCAGTTACGTAGAGCGGTGCTAAGTGGGGCCGGCGGCGATTAGCTCAGACCGACTCCAAACTATTAGCCGGCAGGCTGGAACAATTTGCAGTTTTTCCTGTCGGAACAAGTGAAAGGTGGAAGCATGAGCAAGAAGATGACGCTGCTTGCCCTCGCGGCGGTCAGCGCAGTCATGTTCGTCCTGCCGGCAGCGGCCTCGGCGAACTGGGGCGTCACACCGACGACCGCGAAATTCACCGGCAGCGGCCCTGCGGGGAAACTCTTCGCCAGCGGCGAGCCGACGATCGAATGCAAAGGTCCCAACACGGGATCCGGCGAATATGAAAACGGAACAACAGGAACAATCCACCTGCACTTCACGGAATGTCAAGCCGAGTTCCTCGGCATTACAGTGCCGTGCAGCACCACCGTGGCGGAACCGACCAAAAAAACCATCACAGTGCATGTGACCTTCCACAATGTGGTAATCACAGGCTCTAAGCGGGGAAGGCTCATAACAGTGCTCATTACCACGGTCAAGTGCCAGAACATCGCCAACACGATCACCGTGGCCGGCAACGTCATCGAAGAAGTCACTTCACCAACCGCTGCCTGCCCGGTGGCTACCAAAATCATCGGGGGGAAAATTGGGGTCACCGGATCACCCGCGACCCAGGTACACAAGACAGTTGATGGCAGCGCTACCGAGTACGACCTGACTGCTACGACAGCAGGTGGCTCCGCGGTCACAGCTGCTCTGGAAGCATCGGGGACC
Source organism: Solirubrobacterales bacterium (assembly GCA_035558995.1). Classification (GTDB taxonomy): domain Bacteria; phylum Actinomycetota; class Thermoleophilia; order Solirubrobacterales; family 70-9; genus VAYN01. The sequence continues at coordinate 2,058 of DATMBY010000008.1, read as the reverse complement.
AACACGTTCACCTCGCCGACCGAAGTCACGATCGACTGCGACACCCCCTAGTTCCAGATCGCGACTTGCTCTAAGCGCGGGGTCCGTTCGGACCCCGCGCTTTTCCTATCGCCTCATGACGGAACCGCCGCCAGGGACTCCCAGAGGTAGAGCGAAGCGAGGCTCCGGTAGGGCCGCCACGGCTCGCCGATCTCGATCACCCGCACCGGCGGCGGTATCTCCTCCAGCCCGTACTCGATCTGGATCGCTTTGCGAATCCCTAGGTCGCCGCCGGAAAGGACGTCGGACCGTTCGAGGTGGAAGAGCAGGAACATCTCCGCCGTCCAGCGGCCGAGGCCGCGCACGGCGACGATCTCCTCGATCACCTCCTCATCGCCGAGTTCCTCCAGCCGGTCCAGCTCCAGCTCGCCGCTGAGGACGTGGGCTGCGAGGTCGCGCAGGTATTCCGTCTTACGTCCGGAGAGCCCGCAGGCGCGCAGGTCCTCGTCGGAGGCTTCAAGCAGCTGCTCCGGGCTCGGGGTGGCGCCGCCGAAGAGGTCGACCACTCGCAGGTAGATCGTCCGCGCCGCCTTGGTCGAGAGCTGCTGGCCGACGATCGCCCGGAGCAGGGCGCCGTAGGCGTCGGGCGGTCGCTCCTCCGCACGCCGCTTCAGGCGCGTCTTCAGGTCGATCTTGCCGACGCGCTCGATCAGCGCGCCCATCGTCGGGTCGGCGGCGGCGAGGGCCCTGCGCGCCTTCGCGCTCACCGACCCGTCCACTGCGGAGCCCGCTTCTCGGCGAAGGCGCGGATCCCCTCGCGGAAGTCCTCCGAGGAGAAGCAGGATTCGCGCAGGGCGACGAGCCCCGCCCCCTGCCGCTCGGTCAGTTCGGGATTCGCCTGCAGGAGGTCGATCGCGTGCTTGTTGCCGCGCATCGAGAGCGGCGCGTTGGCGGCGACCGCAGCGGCCAACGCCACCGCCTCGTCCTCGAGCTCGGCGTCGCCGGTCACCCAGTTGACGAGCCCGATCCGCTCCGCCCGCTCGGCTTCGACGTTGCGGCCGGTGAGGAAGAGCTCCTTGGTATAGGGGAGGCCGATCGTGTCGAGGAACTTGCGCAAGCCGGTGTGGCCGTAGATCAGGCCCAGCTTCGCCGGCGGCATCCCCAGCTTCGCGCCGGCGGCGCAGATCCGCAGGTCGCAGGTGATCGCCAGCTCCAGCCCGCCACCGAGGCAATGCCCATTGACGGCGGCGATCGTCGGCCAAGGGTGGCGGGCGATCGCCTCCATCGCCGCATGAAAGGGATGGGCGACCAGCGCCTCGGCGTCGCGCTCGAAGCTCTCGTCGGGGATGCCGGCGATGTCGTAGCCGGCGGAGAAGAGCGGCGGCGCCCCGGTGATGAGGACGCAGCGGTTCTCGATCCCCTCGTTCAGCTGCGGCAGCACCTCCGCGATCGCGTCGAGGATCTCGTGGTCGAGCGCGTTGCGCCGCTCGGGGTTGGCGATCGTCAGCCGCGCGACCGCCTCCGCCGGCTGGTCGAGGAGGAGCTTGCCGCCTGCGAGCCGCGCCTCCACTTATTACTCCAGCACCACGAGGACGTCGCCTTCGCTGACGCTCTGGCCCTCCTCGCAACGGATCTCCTTGACGACGCCGTCGTCTTCGGACTCGACCGGGATCTCCATCTTCATCGACTCGAGGATGACGACGGTGTCGCCGTCGGAGATCTCGTCGCCGACCGCGACCTCGATTTTCCAGACGTTGCCGGTGATGTGTGCCTCGATGTCTGCCATGGCCGGGGACAATAACCCGACGATGGGACCCGAGCGGGCAGCAGAGGACAAAGGCGGGCTGGCGGCGATCGTCGCCGCGCGCAACGAGGCCGACCGGATCGCCGCCACGGTGCGGGCTTTGCGCGAGGCCCTTCCGGCCGCGCGGGTCTGGGTTGCCGACGACGCATCCGAAGACGGGACGGCGGAGGCGGCGATGGCGGCGGGAGCCGAGGTCGTCAGTCGCGGCCGCCCGCACGGCAAGGGCGCAAACGTCTCCGCCGCGGCCGAGGCGGCGCTGAGCGTGCCAGATCCAC
>DATMBY010000007.1:0-2074 GCA_035558995.1 Solirubrobacterales bacterium | reverse complement strand
AGCCGAGATCCGGCCAGAAGAAGTCGACTTCGAAGCCGTTGACCCACTCCCCAGTGAGCGGGACCGGCAGACCAGCGTTACCCGCAAGAGGCAGGAAGCGCCGTTCGAGCTCCTCCTTAGTGATTCGGAACGTACGGCGATCGAGGGTGCTTCGCAGCTGTGCTGCCCCCGGCTCACCACACGCAACTCAAGCGCCTTGCGTAGATCGGGCGGGTGTACGAGGTCGTATTTGTCCGCCTCGTTGATCGCCCGCTCGATCCCCCGCCGGTCCAGCCGCAAGGCCAGGTCGACCAGGGTCTGCACGGGCGTGGTGATCGGGATGCTGTGGCGAGTAGTGACATCGCGAGACTGCAAAGACGGGCGACGGTGAATGCGGAGGCCTGGCCGGCGCCGGTCGGAGGAGGTGGGTTGGGAAAGCTCCACCACGCGGGGCCGCTCGATTCCTATTCGCCAGAGCGCCGCCGCACTCGAGTGACTGAGAACAGCGCCATCCCCGCAAGCGAGAACGGCAGCCATCCATAGACCGTGTTTCGAAAGAGAGGGACGGCCTACTGCGTAGACGCCCGGTCGAACTCGATGCAGCCGGCCAGAATCGAGTCGGCGTTCGATCGCCCGGCGACTGAAGCCGAGCTCGAGCAGCTGCTGACGAGACAGGACATCGTGCTGGCGCGCCGCCAGCGCCCAAGCTCTCCGAGATCGCTCCGCCTCCCTCGGGCCTTGCTGAATTTTCCACCCCATATGGTGGATAAGTCAGCAGCCACCCCAGACTCTCCCCCCTAGGGAGAGGAATTAGACGAGCTCGAGGTAGACCATCTCGGTCGAGTCTGACTTCCTCGGACCGAGCTTGACGATGCGGGTGTAGCCGCCGGGGCGCTCCGCGTAGCGGGGCGCCACCTCGTCGAACAGCTTGTGGACGATGAACTTGTCGTTGTGGAGGCTGGCCAGCGCCTGGCGGCGGGCGTGGAGGTCGCCGCGTTTGGCGAGGGTGATCAGTTTCTCCACCTCGGGCTTGACCGCCTTGGCCTTGGCCTGGCTGGTCTGGATCCGCTCGTGCTCGATCAGCTGCTTCGAGAGGTTCGAGAGCAGCGCCTCGCGGTGGGAGGAGTCGCGGCTGAGCTTGTTCCGCTTCTTTTTATGCCGCACTTGATCCTCCGCTCCGTTCTCTTCGGGACCCTTAGTCCGCCTGCAGGTCGAGGCCGCGGGAGTGCAGGGTCTCGATCACTTCCTCGATCGACTTCTGACCGAAGTTGGGGATCGCGTTCAGTTCCGCGCGCGACTTGCGCACGAGGTCGCCGACGGTCTGGACGCCGGCGCGCTTGAGGCAGTTGTAGGAGCGGACGCCCAGTTCGAGCTCCTCGATCAGGATCTCGTCGAGGCCGTTGGCGGCGGCAACGCCGCCGTCTCCGGCCGCGGAGAAGCCGTCGCTGGCGACCGGCGGGGCCGGTTCACGCGCGGTCAGCTCCTCGACCCGGTCCGCGTCGGTGAAGATCGCCAGGCTCTTGATCAGGATCTCGGAGGCCTCGCGCAGGGCGGCGCCCGGCTCGATCGAGCCGTCCGTTTCGAGGTCGAGGCTGAGCTTGTCGTAGTCGGTGCGCTGGCCGACGCGGGCGGCGTCGACGGCGTAGGAGGCGCGCCGGATCGGCGAGAAGATCGAGTCGATCGGGATCACGCCGATCGGCTGCTCGTCGTTCTTGTTCTCTTCGGCCGGCGAGTAGCCGCGACCGCGCCCAATCGTCAGGTAGACCTCGAGTTTGGTTTTTTTCTCGAGCGTGGCGATCGGCGCATCGGGGTTGAGGATCTCGACGCCGGAGGGGAGGTCGATGTCCTTGGCCTTGACCTCGCCGGGGCCGGTGGCGACCAGCGGCGCCTCGACCTCGTCGGCGTCGGTGTGCATGCGGACGACGAGGTCCTTGAGGTTGAGGATGATGTCGGTGACGTCCTCTTTGACGCCGGGCACGGTCGAGAACTCGTGCGCCACACCCTCGATGCGGACGCTGATGATGGCGGCGCCGCCGAGCGAGGAGAGGAGGACGCGGCGAAGGCTGTTGCCGAACGTGTAGCCGAAGCCCTTGTC
>DATMBY010000006.1:0-4769 GCA_035558995.1 Solirubrobacterales bacterium | reverse complement strand
GCTCCTCGCACGCGCTGATCGGCGGCGTCGTCGGCTCGGCGGTCGCGGCGGTCGGCTTCGACGCGGTGATCGCCGAAGGGGTGATCGGCAAAGTCCTGATCCCGGCGGTCGTCGCCCCGATCCTCGCCTTCCTCGTCGCGGGCATCGCGATCGGGATCTCCTACCGGGTGGTGGGGAAGCAGCGACCGGGCATCGTCAGCCGCGGCTACCGCTACGGGCAGATCGTCTCCGGCGGGCTGCTGGCGCTGGCGCACGGCACCAACGACGCCCAGAAGACGATGGGCATCATCACCTTGGCCCTGATCGCCAGCGGGGAACTCGGCGCCGAAGCCGACCCGCCGTTCTGGGTGATCGCCTCCTCGGCGACCGCGATCGCCCTCGGCACCTACAGCGGCGGCTGGCGGATCATCAAGACGACCGGCACGCGGATCATCAAGATGGACCCGGCCCAGGGGTTCTCGGCGCAGGGGGCCGGCGCCGCGGTGATCCTCGCCTCGACCCACTTCGGCTTCCCGCTCTCGACCACCCACGTGATCAACGGCGGCATCATGGGCGCGGGCGCCGGCAAGCGGCTCTCGGCGGTGCGCTGGGGCGTCGCCGGCAACATCTTCGTCGCCTGGCTGCTGACGCTGCCGTCGGCGGCCGCGATCGGCGGCCTCACCTACGGCTTCACGCGGATCTTCGGGACCGGGGCACTGGGGCCGATTCTGGTCACGCTGATGGCGCTCTCGCTCGTCGTTGCCGCCTTTGCGCGGCGGGCGCAGCGCGGCGCCCCGGTCACGGCGGCCGGCGGATGATCGCGACGATCGTCCACACCGACGAACTGCTGCAGACGGTCGCCGCCTCGGTGGTCGCCGGCATCGGCGTCACCTTCCTCTTCTCGCTTGGGATCTGGGGCGCCGGCCAGTTCGCCGAGCTGAGTCGCGGCGAACGCCCCGTCGCCGCGACCGCGGCGGCATTGGTCGGGGCGGTGGCGCTGCTCTGCGTCGTCGGTGCCGTCGTCACCGGCATCGTCGTGATGACTCACAAGTAGCGGCGCCGGCAGCGCCATTTTCAGCTGAGGGTGTTGGCCTCCATCCAGACCCGCCAGATCGCGCCCGCCGCGACCGCGAGCAGGAGGATCCAGAGCAGGGTGCCGCCGCCGGTCGAGGTCATCTTGTCGCTGCCGGCGATCAGCAGGGCGATCAGGCCGAGCCCGCCGTAGAGGATCGCGCGGCGGCCGTCGCTCAGCGTCGCCAGGGTCAACTGGTTCTCGCGGCTGAAGACGTAGAGCGCCCAGCTGATCCCGGCGAGGAGGCCGAGCGTCAGCGCGGTCAGAAGCGCTTCGGCGAAGTTGTCGCCGCGGGGGAGGAAGGCGACGACCAAGCCCAGCAGCATGATGATCGCGATGTTGCGGGCGGCTCGCATGCCCTCAGTTTACGAGTGCGTAGGTAAATCGAGTCGAAGATTTTGCGATCTGCGCACCACGGGTGCGCTTTGCCTCGGCACGGTTGGCCCATGCCGTCAGGAGCCGGGGAAGCAGCGCACGGGGAGGAGGGGACCGCGTCGGTCGAGCTGGTCGCGGCGGTCCCCTTCCTGCTGCTCGCGGTCCTGGCGGTGGCGCAGATCGCGCTGGCCGGTCAGGCGCTCTGGTCCGCCGGCGTGGCCGCGCGGGCGGGAGCGCGAGCGGCGCTGGTCGGCGGGGACGCCTCCGGCGCGGCCCGCTCGGCGCTTCCGCCTGCGATGCGCGCAGGAGCGAAGGTGGCGGACGGTGACGGAGTCGGGGTCGAGGTCGCTGTCCCGCGCCTGATCCCGGCGTTGCCGCCGCTGCGACTGGAGGTCCGCAGCGGGCTGGAGCCGGGAGATGGGTGAGCGCGGTCAGGCGTCGGTCGAGCTGGTCGCGGCCCTGCCGGCGCTGCTGCTGGCGGCCCTGGTGGCGCTGCAGCTGCTGCTCGCGGGCTACGCAATCACGCTCGCCGACGGGGCGGCCGAGGCCGGGGCGCTGGCCCTGGCCTCGGGCGGGTCCGCCGCCGATGCCGCCCGCGAAGCCCTTCCCGGCTGGGCGGAAGACGACGTCTCGGTGGCGGTCGAAGGCGGCGAGGTCTCGGTGCGGCTGCGCCCGCCCTCGCCGATCGAGGGTTTCGCGAATCGCCTCACTGTCACCAGCAGCGCCTCGGCGAGGCCGGCCCGATGACCGTGCTGAGCCCGCGACGCGCGCACCCAGACAACCGGCCGCCGGAGCAGACGCTGAGCTTCGTCAACCCGCTGACGCGGGGAAGGGTCGTCGTGGTCGGCGCCGTCGGCGAAGCCGACGGATCCTGCGGGGCCGCAGCGGCGCTCGCCTGCGCCCGCGCCGACGTCGACACGGCGACGCTTCTGGTCGACGCCGGCGGCAGGACGCCGCGGCCGACGCTGGTCGCCTCCGCGGCGGCCCAGAAGCTGGAGGAGCGCCTGGCCGCGCATCTGCCCGACCACCGCGTCGCCGCCCGCGGCCAGGTCTGCCACCTGGCCGTGCCGGACGAGGTCGAGGGCCTGGAGGCCGCCGCGGCCGCGGCGACGGTCCTGCGCGACGGGCTGACGGTGCTTCACGTAGAGCCGCGCCTGCTGCAGCTGGCCCTTGCTTCGCCGAACCTGCGCCCGTCGGGGGTCCTCCTGCGCGCGAACCTGCGGGAGGACCGGGGGCTGGTCGGCCTGTTGGTGCGGGACCTGCTCGAGGGCGGACTGGATGTCGCCGTCCTCAAGCGTCGCCTCAACTGGGTCGCCGAGCGGCGGGCGCTGTTCGGGGTCCTGCCGCCGGGCGGATCCGGCGGGTTGCCCGAGCGGGTGGTGGTGCGCCTCTGCGGGCCGCTGCGATGAGGCGGGTCCGCAGCGAGTCGGGGCAGGCCGCGATCCTCGCCCTCGGCGGCTCCCTGGCCCTGATCGCGGCGGCGCTGGCGCTGGTGGCGATCGCCGGCGCGGTGACCGGGAAGGGCCGAGTCCAGCGGGCCGCCGACCTGGTCGCGATCTCGGCGGTGCGCTCGATGCGCGACGACCTGCCGCGGCTGCTGTCGCCGCCGCTCCTCTCGGACGGGCGGCCGAACCCCGAGCACATCGACAAGGGCGCCTATCTGGCCCGGGCCCGGGCCGCGGCCCTCGACGCGGCGGAGGAGAACGGGGTGGACCCGGTCCGGGTCGTCCTCCGCTTCCCCGACGCGGACTCCTTCGCGCCGGTCCGCGCGAAGGCGACGATCGTCGCCCGGCTGCGGGAAAGCGACGGCCATCGGGTCGAGGGCTCCGCGGTGGCCGAAGCTGCCGCGCCCTACGGAGGCGCCGGTTCGGGCGCCACCGGGATGGCGACCGGCGGCGGCTACGGCGGGCCGCTGGTCTATCGCGACGGCGAGGGCATGCGCTCCGACGTCGCCGCCGCCTACGACCAGATGGCCGCAGCGGCCCGCGCCGACGGCGTCGTCTTGATGGTCGTCTCCGGCTTCCGCTCCGACGCCGAACAGGCGGAACTCTTCGCCGCCCATCCCGACCCCACCTGGGTCGCTCCGCCCGGTCACTCGCTGCACCGCTGCGCGACCGAGCTCGACCTCGGGCCGTCCTCCGCCTACGCCTGGCTCGCCGTCCACGCCAGCCGCTTCGGCTTCACCCAGCGCTACTCGTGGGAGGCCTGGCATTACGGCTTCGACGCCGGACCGGCCCCCTGCTCGCCCGCCGGGGAAACCGTCTCCGCGGGTGGGGGAGGGGCCACCTTCGTCGCCACTCCGGCCAGCCTCCCCTCCTTCGTCCCGGCTCAATATCGCGAGCCGATCCTCCGCTCCGCCGCCCGTTGGCGCGTGCCGCCGGCGCTGATGGCAGGGCAGCTGATGGCCGAGTCCGGCTTCGACCCCACCGCCGGCTCGCCCGCCGGCGCCCAGGGGATCGCCCAGTTCATGCCGTCCACGGCAGCCGCCTACGGCCTCTCGAACCCCTACGACCCCGTCGCTGCGATCGATGCCGAGGCACACCTGATGTCGGACCTCCTGCGCCAGTTCGGCTCCCCCGAACTGGCCCTCGCCGCCTACAACGCCGGCCCGGCCCCGGTCGAAGCCTGCCGCTGCATCCCGCCCTACCCCGAGACCCAGGCCTACGTCACCCGCATCCTCGCCCTGATCGGCGGCGCCGGCGCGATCGCGATGCCGTACCTCGAAGTGCGGCTAGTCGCATAGCCCGTGGCAGTAGAACCAGGAAGCAACAGGACGAGGTGGTACCTTCTAAATCGTTCTAGGCAACCTAAGCCTAGGATGCGACATAGCCAGCTAGGGCAGCGTTGCTCTAGTCAAGTTTCAAGCGACCTTTGGGTCCCTTGGAGAAAGCGAGGCAATATGAGCGCGCAAGGTTCGCGCACGTCTGTGACGCCGATGAAGGTTTCCGGCGTCAAGCACCACGTCGACCGCGTGTATCGCGAGGGCGGCGAACACCAGTGGGTCAGGGAGACCTTGGTCAATTCGATCGAGGCTGGCGCATCACGGGTCGAATTCGGGATCGAGTGGCAGGCCGTTCACGAGTTGGGCGTCTACCGTCGGCTCATCGTCGACGACGGCGAGGGAATGACGCCGGAGCAGCTTGTCGGCTTCTTCAATGTCTGGGGTGGAGGAGGCAAGCCGATCGGCGGACTGCACGAGAATTTTGGGATTGGGGCCAAGTCGTCACTGCTGCCCTGGAATCGCTACGGCCTCGTTGTCATCTCATGGGTGGATGGGGAGGCGGCGATGATTTGGGTGATGGCCGACCCGGCGACCGGGGAGTACGGCTTGCGCAACTTCGAG
>DATMBY010000005.1:0-3331 GCA_035558995.1 Solirubrobacterales bacterium | reverse complement strand
CCGACGCCGGCGAGGAATTTACGCTCGGCCTCCGGGATCCCCAGCCGGTCGAAGGTGTTTTTGATGTCGTCGGGGACCTCGCTCCAGTCGCGGCTGTTCTTCTCCGAGGCGCGGACGAAGTAGTGGATGTCGTCGAAGTCGATCTGGTCGAGGTCGCCGCCCCATTTCGGGGTCGGGCGGCTTTCGAAGTGCTCCAGCGCCTTCAGCCGGAACTCCCGCATCCACTTCGGCTCTTCCTTGAAGTCGGAGATCGTTTCCACGACCTCGCGGGTCAGCCCCTTCGGGGCTTTGTAGGCGTAGCCGGACTCCGAGTCGTGGAAGCCGAACTTCTCCTTGTAGTCGGCGTTGATGCCGGCCAGCTCGCGTTTCTCGGCGAGTACCTCGGGCGTTGCCATATCAGTCGACCTCCAGGGTGATGGTGTCGTCCTCGATCTCTACCGGGAACGTTTGCACCGGCTGAAAAGCTGGGAGCGTCTTCGGCCTGCCGGTGCTGAGGTCGAAGAGGGAGCCGTGGCGGGGGCACTCGACGGTGCAGGCGGCGGCGTCGAACTCGCCCTCCGCGAGCGGCCCGTTGTCGTGCGAGCAGCGGTCCTCGATCGCATACAGCGTGCCCTCGCAGTTGAAGACGCCGATCTTCTTCCCGTCGTGCTCGACCAGGCGCATCTCGCCGGGCGACAGCTCCGCTGCCGGGCAGACGGGGATCTTGGTTCCTGCGGTGTCGGTCAAGAGGGGTGGTGCTCCAGTCGCCGCCAGTAGCGGCCTAGTGCGGATCGAGACTTAATCCTACTTCCACGGTCGGATTTTAGCGGGGCGGCCGGGTGGGCCCTTCACAAGGGAGCGATGAGTCTCGCCCGCCGGTCTGGTCTTATCTACATGACCCCTGCGAGGAAAGGATTCTGAGGATGAGCGAGAGGACGAGTTACGCACCCGGCACCCCCTGCTGGGTGGACCTGGCGACGCCCGATCTGGAGGCGGCGGAGAAGTTCTACGGCGAGCTGTTCGGCTGGGAGATCCCGGAGCTGCCGAACTCGGCCGAAATGGGCGGCTACCGGCGGGCGAAACTCGGCGGCCGCGACGTCGCCGGCGCGATGCCGCTGATGCAGGAGGGGCAGCCGCCCGCCTGGAGCACCTACGTCTCGGTCGACGACGCCGAGGCGATCGGCCGTGCCGTCCAGGAAAACGGCGGCACGATGATCGCCGAGCCGATGGCGGTCGCGAGCTACGGCCGCCTCGCCCTCTTCACCGACCCCGAGGGCGCCTTCTTCGGGATCTGGGAGCCGGCCGACTTCGCCGGTTCTGAGCTGGTCAACGAGAAAGGCGCGGTCGGCTGGAACGAGCTCGAGAGCCGCGACCCCGAGGGGGCGAAACGGTTCTACGGCGCCGTCTTCGGCTGGGAGTTCGTCGACCACGACATGGGCGAGATGACCTACACCGAGTGGCAGGTCGACGGCAAGAGGGTCGGCGGCATGGCTGACATCAAGGGCCGTGTGCCCGACGAGGTGCCGGCGCACTGGATGGTCTATTTCGGCAGCGTCGACACCGACGAGGCCGTGGCCAAGATCGAGGAGCTGGGCGGCCAGGTCATGTTCGGCCCCGTCGACATCCCCGCCGGGCGCTTTGCGATGGTCACCGATCCCTGGGGTGCGGCCTTCGCGGTGATGAAGCCGAGCGAGCAGACGCTCGCCCAGGCGCGGGAGCAGGGCCTGGCCTAGATCTGGCCGAGGTCGGCGACAGCTTCAGTCGGGTCGCCGGCCTCGCCTCAAGTCGCTAGAACCGATAGGTCTTCGGCTCGCCCTTAGATCGATGCTTCGAAGAGCCGCCGGTGTCAGCCATTGACATTCAACTGATAACCTGTTCAAAATGACGGACCATCAGTTGTCTCTCCATTCGCCTCCTCAATTGCCTGATCTGGATGAGGTCCTCGCCAGCCTTGGAAAGGGCATCTCAGCAGGCGATCTAGAGGGACAGCAGCTTGATTTCAAGGAGCCTGCAAGGACCGTGAAGGAGACGCTAAAGCTATTGGCCGACGCCGCCGTCTGTTTTGCCAATTCCGATGGGGGTCGCATCGTCCTCGGGGTCAATGACAAAGCGACCAGCAGAAAAGCGGCGTTGGTAGGAGTCCCCCCTGATTACACGCCAGAGCTCGTTCGCCGAGGAGTATTCGATCGAACCACGCCTCCGCTCACGCTCGTCATTAACGAGCGTGTCGAAGACGGAACTCGGCTGCTGGTCCTTGACGTTCCTCCAGGCGTTGCTCCCCATTCCAATTCCGCGGGTCTCGCGACTAGACGGCTTGGAAAGGAATGCCGGCCGTTTACTCCAGCCGAGCAGCGTGAGTTTCTCGTGGCGAGAGGTCAATACGATTGGTCCGCGGATTCGTCCGGCGTTGAGCTGCGCCGTGTCTCAAGGGCCGAAATGGATCGTCTTCGTGAGCTTCTTCGAGAGGCAGGCGCCGATGACCTTGCGCGGCTGCGTGATCGGCCGCTTCTTGAGGCACTGCGGTTGGTGGCAGCAGACGGCAAGCTGACGATGGCGGGACTTCTGTTGGTCGCTACCGAATCAACCATCGGGGAAGTAATCCCCTCATATGGCTACGCCTACCAATACCGCCCCACCCCCGGCAGCGAGGCCACGAATCGAATCCGAGGACAGAAACCTCTTCTTGCCGCGGTAGAGCTTCTGATGGAGGCGGTCGAGACGCGGACCCAAGTTCAACCGTTGAATGTTGCTGGAGGGGTGCAACTCCGGCTGGCTGACTATCCGGCCAATGCGGTGCGCGAGCTCTTGGTTAATGCCCTGATCCACCGCAGCTTTGAGGCTGGCGGCACTGTCGATATCGAGCATTCCCCCGACTATCTTGTCGTCGCGAGCCCCGGGGCGCTGGTGGCCGGGGTTACGCCCGAGAACATCCTGACCCACCCTTCAACCCCTCGGCACCGACTGCTTGCGGAAGCAGTATCTCGATGTCAGCTAGCCGAGCGAACCGGACAAGGGATCGATCGGGTGTATCGCGAGATGCTGAGGGCTGGGAAGCCTCCGCCCAGAATCGAAGATCGCGACGCCTTGGTGCGAGCTTCGCTCACCGGTGGAATTGGCAATGACGCATTTATTCGATTCGTGAGGGATCTGTCAATCGACCTCGGAGCGGATGTCGACGTTCTCATCTGCCTTTCTTCGCTTCGTGATGCAACGTCTATCGACGCCACTCGGCTAGCGGGCTCAATTCAAAGGAGTCCGATCGAGGCGCAGGAGGTGCTCGCTAGGCTGGCGGACGACCAGGCTGGGTTGTTAGAGCCGACCCGTCGGACGATCCGAAAGCCGTTTCCCTCGT
>DATMBY010000004.1:0-8844 GCA_035558995.1 Solirubrobacterales bacterium | reverse complement strand
CGCCGCCGACACCACCGGCGTCTTCCAGATCGAGAGCCGGGCGCAGATGCAGATGCTGCCGCGGACCCAGCCGCGGGACCTCGACGACGTCATCGTCCAGGTGGCGCTGGTGCGGCCGGGCCCGATCCAGGGCGGCGCGATCCACCCCTATATAGAGAGGCGCAAGGCGCTCCGCGACGACCCCGAGTTCGAGATTCCCTACGAGCACCCGCTGCTGGAGCCGGTGCTGGAGGAGACCCTGGGGACGATCGTCTTCCAGGAGCAGGTGATCGAGGTGGCGATGGCGCTCTCGGGCTTCTCCTCCTCCGAGGCGGAGGGCCTGCGGCGGGCGATGAGCCGCAAGCGCTCGGAGGCGGCGATCGAGGAGCACCACCGGCGCTTCCTCGCCGGCGCCGCCGAGAGGGGAGTCCCCGAGGAGGTCGCGGAAAGGGTCTGGAACCAGATCAAGGGCTTCTCCGGCTTCGGCTTCCCCAAGGCCCACTCGGCCGCCTTCGGCCTGCTCGCCTACCAGTCGGCCTGGCTGCGGATCCACTACGGGCCCGAGTTCCTCTGCTCGCTGCTGAACGAGCAGCCGATGGGCTTCTACCCGCCCGACTCGCTCGTCCACGAGGCGCAGCGCCGCGGGATCCGGGTGGCGCCGCCGGACGCCAACCGCAGCAAGGCCCTCTGCCATGTCGAAACCCCCTCCTCCCGCCGACGGGACGAAAACGGTCCTATAAAGACCGAAAACGGCCCGTCGGCAACGGATCTGCGCGGTGGACTCCTCGTGCGGATCGGCCTCGGCTACGTGAAGGGGGTGAAGAAGGAGGAGGTGGAGGCGCTGGTCGCCGAGCGCGAGCGCGGCGGTCCTTACAAGGGGATCGCCGAACTCGCCTCCCGCGCCGGCGCCGGGCTGCCGAGCCTGGAACGGCTCGCCTGGGCCGGCGCCCTCGACGGCATCCCCGCCGGCGACGAAGGGGACCGCCGGGAGGCGCTCTGGCGCGTCGGCGTCACCGCCGCCGGACAGATCGGCGGCAGCGGCACCCAGCTGGCGCTGCCGATGGAGCCGCCCGCGCCGCCGCAGCTGGAGCCGCTGGGCGAGTGGGGGAGGCTGATCGCCGACTACCGCTCGACCGGGATGACCGTCGCCAAGCACCCGATGAAGCTGCTCCGCTCCCGCCTCGATCCCCGGCTCGCCCGCAGCACCGACCTCGCCAGGATCGACCACGGGGCCATGGTCGAGATCGCCGGCATGGTCACCGCCCGCCAGCGACCCGAGACCGCCAACGGGATCACCTTCATGCTGCTCGAGGACGAGCGCGGCTCGGTCAACCTCGTCGTCCCGCCCCCCGTCTACGACCGCCACCGCACCCTCGTCCGCACCGCCCCCCTGCTCCGCGCCCGCGGCCGCCTCGAGCGCCGCGGAGGGTCGATCAACGTCGTCGTCTCCGAGCTGGCGCCGCTGCAGCCGGCGCCGTCGGAGCCGAAGCCGAGCGGCCGGCCGCCGCAGCCGCGGGAACGGGCGGTCGCCGAGCTGCGCGCCGTCGCCCCGGCCGGCCACGCCTTCGGGCGGCGGGGGCGATGAGCCATTGCTAGCTTCGAGGCCGATGCCCGCCCACGCCCTCCTCGACGCTGCCCGCGGGGGCGACGAAGCCGCCTTCGAGCGCTTGGTCGAGCCCCATCGTCGCGAGCTGCACGCGCACTGCTACCGGATGCTCGGCTCCCTGCACGACACCGAGGAAGCGATGCAGGAGGCGATGCTGCGGGTCTGGCGTGGGCTCGAGCGCTTCGAGGGCCGGAGCTCGCTGCGCTCCTGGCTCTACCGGATCGCCACCAACACCTGCCTCGACCTGATCGGCCGCCACAAGAAGAGGCTGCTGCCGGAGGAGTACGGGCCGAAGGCCGACCCGAACCTGCCGCCGGGCGAACCGGTCGCCGAGGGGCCCTGGATCGAGCCCTACCCCGACGAGCTGCTCGAGGTCGAGGACGGCTACGCCTCCCCGGACGCCTCATATGAAGAGCGGGAGGCGGTCGAGCTGGCCTTCGTCGCGGCGATGCAGCACCTGCCGGCGCGCCAACGCGCCGTCCTGATCCTGCGCGAGGTGCTCGGCTTCTCGGCGAAGGAGGTCGGCGAGACCCTTGACACCTCCGTCCCCTCGGTCAACAGCGCCCTCCAGCGCGCCCGCAAGATCGTCGAGACCCGCCTGCCCGAGCGCAGCCAGCAGATGACCCTGCGCTCGCTCGGCGACGCGCGGATGAAGGAGATCGTCGAGGACTACATGGAGGCGATGCGGGGCGGCGACGTCCAGCGCGTCGTCTCGATGCTGACCGAGGACGTCGCCTGGTCGATGCCGCCGCTGGCCAGCTGGTACGGCGGGATCGACGAGGTCGAGGTCTTCCTCCGCACCAAGCCGCTCTCCGGCGAGTGGCGCTGGCAGCACCGCCCCACCGTCGCCAACGGACAACTCGCGGTCGGCACCTACACCTGGATGGAGCAGGAGAAAACGCACGTTCCGTTCTCGCTCGACGTGCTCACCCTGGCGGGCGACAGGATCCGCGAAGTGACCGCTTTCGTCGTCCGTCCAGCCGACACCGAAGATGGTTATTCTCGGTGGCCCGACCGCGCTGCCGATCCCGACCGCGTGGAGGCCGTCTTCCGGCGCTTCGGCCTGCCGGATCGAGTCGATTGACGTAGATCACATCGATTCGCGAAGACGGCGATTACTTTCAGCCAGTCCAGGAGTCTCTATCTGCATGAACACCACCCAGAACGACAACACCCGTTGGCTTGCCCTCTACGTCCTCTGCGCGGGGATGCTGATGATCGTCCTCGACGCGACGATCGTCAACGTCGCCCTGCCCTCGATCCAGGACGATCTCGGCTTCTCCCAGAACAAGCTCGCCTGGGTGATCAACGCCTACATGATCCCCTTCGGCGGGCTGCTGCTGCTGGCCGGGCGGATGGGAGACCTGCTGGGGCAGCGCCGGGTGTTCCTCGTCGGCCTCGCCGTCTTCACGGTCGCCTCGCTCGTCTGCGCCGTCTCGCAGACGCAGGAGATGCTGGTCGGCGCCCGCTTCGTCCAGGGCATCGGCGGCGCCCTCTCCTCGGCGGTGATCCTGGGGATGATCGTGACGATGTTCCCGCAGCCGGCCGACCAGGCGAAAGCGATCGGCGTCTACGGGTTCGTCGCCTCGGCCGGCGGCTCGATCGGCCTGCTGCTCGGCGGCGTCCTCACCGACGCGATCAGCTGGCACTGGATCTTCCTCATCAACCTCCCGATCGGGATCGCCGTCGCCTTCCTGGCCAAACGGCTCGTCGCCAACCCGGACGGGATCGGCCTCAGCGCCGGCGCCGACTTCCCCGGCGCGGTGCTGCTGACCAGCTCGCTGATGCTCGGCGTCTTCACGATCCTGCAGATCGAGAAGTGGGGCTGGGGAGACACCCGCACCCTCGGCCTCAGCGCGATCTCCGCGGTCCTGCTGGCACTCTTCGTCTTCCGCCAGTCCCGCATCGCCAACCCGCTGATGCCGCTGCGGCTCTTCCGCTCCCGCAACGTCGCCGGCGCCAACGTCCTGCAGGCGCTGCTCGTCGCCGGCATGTTCGGGATGTTCTTCCTCGGCGCGCTCTACCTGCAGCGGGTGCTCGGCTACTCCCCGCTCGAGGTCGGCTTCGCCTTCCTGCCGACGACGATCGTGATGGGCTCGCTCTCGCTCGGCTTCTCCGAAAAACTGATCATGCGCTTCGGGCCGCGCACGACCCTGATCCCGGGCGTCTGCCTGGTCGTCGTCGCCCTCCTCCTCTTCGCCCGCACCCCCGTGGAAGGCGACTACCTGACCGACCTGCTGCCGCCGTTCCTGCTGATCGGGATCGGGGTCGGCACTTCCTTCCCGGCGATCATGACCCTGGCGATGTCGGGGGCCACCCCCGAGGACGCCGGCCTCGCCTCCGGGCTCGTCAACACCAGCATGCAGGTGGGCGGCTCGATCGGCCTGGCGGTTCTGGCGACGCTCTCGACCGAGCGCACGAACTCCCTGCTCGCCGACGGCGAGAGCCAGCTGCAGGCGCTCAACTCCGGCTACCACGTCGCCTACCTGATCGGCGCCGGCCTGGCGGCGATCGCGGTGGCGATCGCTGTCTTCGTCCTCCGCTCGCCGAGCCCGCAGGAGATGCCGGCGCCGCAGGAGGGCGAACCGGAGCCCGCCCTTTCCGAGGTGGCCTAGCTTCTAGTCTGGCTGGCTAGCGTCGCTCGAGCGACGCCGACTCGAGCACGCCGAGGATCTGCGTCACCCGGCAGACCAGGAGCCGCTCCTCGTCGACTTCGACCCAGACGCCGGCGCTGGAGGGGAAGACGACGTGGTCGCCGGGCTGGACCGGCATTTCGACCCCGGCGCCGGCCCACCAGTCGAGGCCGGGGCCGACGGCGAGGACGATCCCCTGCTCGGGCGGGGGCTCGTGCGTCCCCGGCGGCACCACCAGACCGGAGCGGCGGACCCGGTCCTGGTCGAGCTCCTTGATCACGATCTGGTCGAAGAGCGGCCGCAGCTGATGGCGGACCGACTCGGTCGGGTCGGGTCGTTGCGCGGTTCCCATCGGCTTAAGTCTGCCTGATAGCGGGGAATAGGATCGGACGATGCAGCAGGAGAAGAAGCCGGTCAACTGGCGAGCCTGGCTGGTGGGCGTCCTCAGCGCCCTGGTCCTGATCGTCGCCCTGCAGAACTCGCAGGAGGTCAGCTTCGACGTCCTCTTCGCCAGCTTCAAGGCGCCGCTGATCGTCGTCATCCTCCTCGCCGCCCTCGTCGGCGCGCTTATCGGCTACGTCGCACCCCTGGTCCGTCGCCACCATCGGGAGGACAAGCACCACAACCCTTGATCTTTTAAGCTTTCCTGTCTAATGGGAAGCCAGCGAGGGAGAGGGAGATGACGGTTCTTCAGGAGGAGATTCCGCAGGACTGGTACGAGACGGCGTTCACCGGGATGAGCGCCGACATGGCCTGGACCGAGCGGACCGAGTCCGAAATCAAGCGCGCCCTGACGATGCTGCGGCCGCAAGGGGGAGAGCGGATCCTCGACCTAGCCTGCGGCACCGGCCGCCACTCGTTGGAGCTCGTGCGCCAGGACTTCTCCGTCGTCGGCGTGGAGATCGGCGAGGAACTGGTGGAGATCGCTCGCAGGGACGCGGCCGAGCAGGGCCTCGAGGCCGAGTTCGTCCAGGGCGACCTGCGCGAGCTCGGCTACGACGCGGAGTTCGACATCGTCCTCAACCTCAACGACGGTGCGGTCGGCTACTTCGAGACCGACGAGGAGAACCACAAGACCTTCGAGGTGATCTCCCGCGCGCTGAAGCCCGGCGGCCAGAACCTGGTCCAGGTCCCCAACATCCTCTACGCGCGCGCCCGCTTGCCGCAGCGCTCCTGGATCCCCAGCGAGAGCATGGTCGAACTCGTCGAGCACCGCTGGAACAAGAAGAACAGCTACATGGAAGGGGCGATGATCCCGGTCCGCTTCGGCGATGTCCTCGAGAATCTCGACAAGCGGATCGAATTCCGCCAGCGCCTCTACACGGTCGAGGAGCTGCGGGGGATCTACGACTCTGTCGGGATGAGCCTGGAGCGCGTCTTCCACGGCAACGGCCGGCCGAAGGAACCGACGGAGAGCCAGTTCGAGGTCTTCGTGAGCGCAGTCAAGAACTAAGGAGACCCGATGACGAAATTCCAACAGATGGTTCTCGGCCTGGTAGCGGCAGCCGTGGTGCTCGCTGGCTGCGGGGGAGGCGGCGATTCAACCGAATCGACCTCCACGAACGCCAGCCTTTCCAAAGCCGAGTACCTCAAGCGCGGGAACCAGATGTGCAAGGACGGCTACCGGAACCTGCACAAGGCTGTGCTCTCGCTTGGTGAAAATCCCGCCGAAACGAACGAGGAGAAACAACAGTTCGTTCTGGGGATGGTCCTGCCTCCCTATCAGCAGCTCGTCGATCAGTTGAGCTCCCTCAGTGCGCCGACCCAGGACAAGGCGAAGGTGCAAGCCTTCTTGAACAGCTACCGCAAGGAAATCGAAGCCCTGGAAGCTGATCCCGCGCAGGGCCTTTCCGGTCAGCCCATCTTCGCCGAACCGCAACAGCTGGCCGAAGAATACGGCTTGACGGCTTGCCAATACTGATGGTCACGGGCGGAAGGCAACGAGGGTCTAGGGTGCCGCGCCGAGCAGGAGGTCGCTCGACGGGATCCCGATGACCTCGCCCTCGAACCGCTTCTGGTTCCCGTAGACCAGCCAGGTCGTATCGATTTCCCCGATGTCGAGGTCGAGGCGCAGCTCGTCTTCGTGCTCTTCGAAGTGCTCGATGTGGGTCAGCCCGGCGTCGTAGCGGCCGGCGAGAAGCTCCTCGCCGACGACCGGCTTGGAGACGACGTCGATCACCTCGTCCCACTGGGAGAGGTCGACGTAGCCCTTGGTCGCCGGCACGATCCCGATCGAGCGGGCGTGCTCGATCTCCCGCCGGGTAAGCACCACCAGGTGCTTGGTGGGGTAGATGAAGGTGTCGACGACGAAGACCTCGCGCCAGTAGCGCTCCGTGACCTCGTGGACCTTCGGGTGGGCGCTGCACTGGATCAGGAAGGCATTCTCGACGCCGCGGATCCGCTCGAGGCCGTCGAGGAAGTCGGCGATGAACTCGATCTCGAAGTCGTCGATCCCCTGGAACTCCATGTAGCGGCGGACGGCACGCTCATGGCAGGTCCCGGCGGGACCGAGGGTGACCAGCTTCAGCGCCATGCATCAAGAATAGCCGAGCAATCAGGGAGGCTCGCTCCCTAGTCGGACTCGCCGAGCTTCCGCAGGACCTCGTCGAAGCCGCCGATCCGCGATTCGATCAGGCGGGCGGCGATCTCGACTTCCCAGAACCTGGCGCCCGCCACCCAGGCCTGCCCGAGGTAGTTCCAGGCCTGGACCGTGGTGCCGACCGTCGTGTTCAGGGCCTCGCCGCAGCGTTCCATCAACTCCTGGAACTCGTCCTGCATGCCGTGGATCACCGGCCCGGGGTCGCGCTGGCCCATTTTCGTCTCGACCATCACGGTGTGGCCGGTGCGGATGCCGAAGAACCAGGCGTCGTGCAGGTAGCCCTCCAGCACCTCGAGCTGGCGGGGATCCAAGCCAAGCTTCTCGGCGCTCTCCTCCGCCAGGGGCTTCAGATCCCTCTCCCTCGCGCTTTCGACTGCGGTCGGCAAGCTGTCGCTGCCCAAGAACATCGCCGCCAATCTAGACAACTGAATTTAATCGGGTGCGCCTATTTGTACTACCGCCTCGCGCCGAGCGCAACCGCCCGGCAAAGAAAAGGGCGGCCCGGAGGCCGCCCTTTCAAGACGCTCGTGAAGCGAGGCTCAGGTGCCCGTGCAGGTCCTGAGAATCGTGGCCGAGGCTTTCGTCCCGTCCGCGAAGAGCGCGTCTCCGTGGACCTGGAGCTTGCCGTCGGGGCATTTGGCGGTGAGGACGCCCTTTTTGGTGATCTTCAGGCTGAAGGCAGTCACCGAGCCGCTGCCGCCGGCGATCTTCGGGATCGTGGCGACCGATTTGAGGCCATAGCGGCCGTTGTGGATCTTCTTGATCTTCACGGTGGTGACGACCGCCGCCGGGGTCGGAACGGTGATGAACGCGTGGATGTAGAGGGTCGTCGTCCCGCCGCTGAAGCCGCCGTTGAAGACGAGCAGTTTACTTTCCACCGGGATCGGCTTCGATTCCGGGAACTGGACCTCGATGTCGGTGGTGCCGCTGCCGATGATCGACTTCGGGCAGGCTTTTTCCGCCGCCCTGGTGTCGCGGGACTGCAGCTTGCCGGACTTGCAGACCGGGATGCCCTTGACGTTGATGGCGCCGTTCTTGTCGCTTTCCAGCACGACCGATTTCAGCGCCGGCGGATGGGTGCCGTCCTTGGTTTCGATTTTGCCGGAGGCGGTGAGGCTGATCGGAGCGAACTTCTTCTTCGGCAGCTTCTTCGGGCTGAATCCGCCGTTGAAGGTGACTCTGAGGTTTCCGGCTTCTACCGTGACCGGCTTGTCGGCGCCGGTGGCGATCCCCGCCACGCTGACGGCGACCAAGGCCGCAATGGCCATCGTCAACATCAAGTACTTACGCATATCCCTATATCTCTCCTTTGCGGCCTGCCCGTCCTGGGTCCGATGCCGTGGAACGCTTGCTTGAACGTCTCTCCAGCGGGTCAAACTACCACTCCGCCCTCATTCGTAAACCCGCCCGTTCGCGAAAAGGAGCGGCTTAACCGGGCCGCTAAGGAGCCGTTTTCGAACGCCGGACGCGCTCGCGCTCGGCGGTGGCGCCCTCCGCCCCGAGAAAAGGCAGGGTTACCCAGAAGGTCAGATCGGGGAGCCGGCCAGGAAGGCGGCCGGCGGCGCCGTGGAGGATCTCGCTGTAGAGGAGCTCGTTGATGCCGCCGGCGACGGCCAGGGAGGTGATGCCGGGCAGCTCGACGCTCGTCTCCGATCGTCCCGGCTCGAGAAACCCGGCGAACTGGCGGAGGGCGGCGTCGCGCCGCGCGAGCGCCTTCCGCCCCGCCGTCAGAACCTCGACGATGGCGAAGCGGCCCTCGTCCGGATGTCGCGACAGGTGCTCGAGCAGCGCTTCGAGAGCGGCGGTGACCCGCTCCGCCCAGGGCGAGCCGGGTGCCGATTCGAAGGCCTCGGTTGCCTCTCCCAGGAGATTTTCCAGGAGGACGTCATAGGCGGCGAGGAAGCAGTCCTCCTTGCTCTCGAAGAGCTCGTAGAAGGTCTTGCGGGAGACGCCGGCGACCCCGATCACGTCGACGACCCTGGTATCCGGGTATCCGCGCGTGGAGACGACCTCGACCATCGCCCGGT
>DATMBY010000003.1:0-5863 GCA_035558995.1 Solirubrobacterales bacterium | reverse complement strand
GTGAAGCTCTACGCGGCGGGGTCGGCGAGCATCGTCGCGACCGAGGGGACGATCACCACCCCCAGCCCGCCGACGATCACGGTCACCGCCGCCGCGGCGAGCAAATTCTCCATCGCGGCCGCCTCTGCGACCCCGACGGCGGGCGCGGTCGACGAACTGACCACGACCGCCCAGGACACCTACGGGAACACCGCGACTTCCTACACCGGCGCCCACGGCCTCGTCTTCTCCGGCGCCGTCGCCGGCCCCAGCGGCACCGCCCCGACCGTCAGCGACTCGACCGGCGCCGACGTCGCCTTCGGCGCCTCCACCTCGCTCAACTTCAGCGCCGGGGTCGCCAAAGCCGCGGAATCGAAAAACGGCGGCATGAAGCTCTACAAGAGCGGCGCGACCAGCATCCAGGCCACCGAAGGGACGATCACGACCCCGACCGCACTGAGCGTCACCGTGGCGGCCGCCTCGGCGATCAAGCTCGTCCTCTCCTCCTCGACCCTGACCCCGGTCGCCGGCACCGGCTTCAACGTCACGACGACCGCGGTCGACACCTACGGCAACACCGCCACGGGCTACACCGGCTCGAAGAACATCACCTTCGCCGGCGCCACCGCCAGTCCCAGCGGCGCCCAGCCAACCGTCGTCAACGCCGCCGGCACCGTGATCAACTTCGGCTCGGCGACCACGCTCACCTTCGCCAGCGGCGTCGCCACCCCGGCCTCCTCGAAAAACGGGTTCATGAAACTGAACAAGGTCGGGTCGCCCTCGATCACCGCCAGCGACGGAACCATCTCCACCCCCGCCTCCCTCGCGCTCACCGTCTCCACCGGCACCGCCTCCCGCCTTGGCTGGGTCGAAACGACGGTCAGCGCCGGCACCATCGGCTCTCCCTGCCTCTTCACCTGCGCGATCACCACCCTCGGCAACTCCGGCACCGTCAAAGCCAAGGTCGCGATCACTGACAGCGTCGGCAACATCGTCTCCAACGTCGGCGCCGCCAAAACGGTGGCGATTACCGCGACCGGCGGCACCATTGTCGGTTCCCCCCTGACCATCCCGGAAGCGGGCCTCTCCGTCAGCGCCAACCAGTTCACCTACACGTCCCCCGCCAGCGGCTCCTTCACCAACACCATCACCGCCGCCTCGACCGGCTACACCAGCGCTACGGCGACCGCCAGCAAATAGCGATCTCGTAAAAGGAGGCGCTCGCTTCAGCGATAGGGAACGTCCTGCCGTAGGCAACCCGATTCCCGCAGGCAGTAGTCAAATCCGAAGCTGGGACCGGCCAGGGGAACCGGATTGACCCCCGGGAACTGAATCGAGAGGGCGCCCTCCCAGGTAAAGACGGATTCGGGGGTGCGGCCGAGGGTACCGGTGCCGCTGAACGGCGGCGGCGGCGTCACGGTCAGGTGTTCGGGGTGAGCGTCGCGAAAGGCGGCGGCGGGAGCGGGGATCTTCAGCGTCCTCCAGATCGTCAGGGACACGTCGCCAGAAGCCGCTTCGAACGCTTCTCCCGCTTCGACGAAGAAGATCACCCGGCCGCCCTCAATAGTGCCTGGCCGGTACTTCCGAGCAAGGAATGACGCTCCCTCCCCGGAGGCCGAGAACTTGCTCACCCATTCGCGCTCGCGTGGGTTGAATTCGACTTTCATCCCATACCGGCAGAGCCAGCTCGCCGGCTTTTCGGTCGTGGCCTCGGCTTTATGCACCTCAAGGTCGGTGTAGTGCCGCTCGCCGGCGAACTTGATCGTCCCGCGAACGACACCGGGCTGAACCACCGGCCGCCTCTTCCCGCAGCCGGGCAGCGAGGGGTGGCGAACCGGCCCCTGCGGGTGAAACCGCAGCGAGACCCTGCCCATCCCGAGCAGCTTCGCCGTCACCCGGTTGGTGCCTGCGGCGAGGTCGCGGGTCAGGTACTCGGCGGCGAAGCCTTCTTTGGCCACTCGCAGGATCAGGTGCTGACGCGGGTTGACGCCGAGGTGAATCAAGTAGCCGTTGGAACCCTCGAGCTCGACGTCGAGCCAGTGCGCGGTCGGCGGCCGGTCGGGTCCAGGCAATGCCCATGCGCCGCCCGGAAGACAGTAGAGAGCGACAACCGCGAACACCGCCGCCGCGACTAGTCGATTCCTCATCGCGGCATCCGCTCCAGCCGGGCCGGCCTCTCGTCGGCCGGCAGTTCGGTCTTGAAGAACTCACAGCCATTCCTGTCTGTGACGGGATTGACGACGCAGAGGTGGACATGGAAGTGCGGCCCGGCCAGCGGCAACCGCAGCCCGGCCAGCCTGACGCCGAGGGTGCCGGCCCAGGTCTCGGATTCCTCCGAGTAGGCGGCCTTCCCGTAGAACGGTGCCGGCGGCGCCAGCGTCGCCGTGGCCGGATGGGCGCCGGGCAGGCTGGTCAGCAGCGTCCCCGCGGGCCCCTCGAGGTAGATCCCATGGCCGATCGCCATTGCCGGCCTGGAGTCGACGGTCGCCAGCTGCACGTCCGCGCCCGGCGGATCCCCTTCCGGATGGGCTGCCGTGATCCCGACGTACCGCCCGTGGCTGCGGCTCGACGCGTAGAGAAGGGCGATGCTGTCGTCGTCGGGCAGCAGCGGGCTGGTCGTCACGTACCTGCGGAGAGACCTCGGCTGGGGTTTCGCCGTCCCCTTCTCGCACCTGAGGCGGGGCGAGCGAGCCAGGTAAGCCTTGCCCATCGGGGAGGAGACGTGGAAGTAGTCGTCCTCGCCACGGAAGCTGAGGCGGCCGACGAAGCTGCCGTATTCGTACCTCTCATCTCTCCCTTCGCAATCCGATCCTGGGTCGACCCTGCGCACCCGCCCATTTGGCCGGAACCGCAGTGAGGCTCGGCCCAGAGAGCCGAACCGCACCCTTACCACCCCGTGCCTTAGGTTCCCCCGATTGCGCGTGGCGTAGATGGCGTAATGGAAGCCGAACGAATCGTCCTCCAGATGGTCGATGCGGAACGCATAGAAGAGGACGATCCGCTGGTTGGGCATGTAGAGGAAGGTCCGATAACCCCTCTCCTTCCCGAGATTCAGGAAGCCAACGGAGTTCGCCGGCTGGACTTCCACCTTGCCCGCAGGCCGCAGCTTCGTCTGCCCCGGATCTGGCGCGGCAAGGACGGTGGCCGCGGCCGCGAGACCAACCACCAGCAAAGACAGGCACCCCCTCCCCATCCGTGAAGACTAGCCCGTACCCGACGGGGCGGCCTCAGCGCCGGTAGCGGATGTGCGTGGCGAGAGGAGAGTGGAGCACCTCGACCGGCTCGAACCCGAAGGACTCGACGCCGTCGAACAGCCGCTCGCCGGACCCGAACAGGACGGGGGCGACGTCGAGCGTGAGTTCGTCGATCACCCCGGCGGCAAGCGCCTGGCGGACGGTCGAGGCCCCGCCCGCGATGTCGACACCGTCCTCGCCGGCCGCCTCGAGCGCCTGCGCGTAGGCGGCCTCGAAGCCCTCGGTGACGAAGTGAAAGCTCGTCCCGCCCTCCATCTCCACCGGCTCGCGGGCGTGGTGGGTGAGCACGAAGACCGGCGCGTGGTAGGGCGGCTCGGCGCCCCACCATCCATCCCAGCCCTCGTCCCACTCCCCCCGGATCGGCCCGAACATGTTGCGGCCCATCACATAGGCCCCCCGCGGCCGCATCAGCCAGCCCTCCGCCGTCGCATCCGCCTCGTTCGCCCGCTCGTCCCCGAGGTGCCAGCGATGAACCTCCATCCCGCCCTTCCCCAGCGGGTTGTCCCGGCTCTGCTCCGGCCCGGCGGCGAAGCCGTCAAGGGAGATCGACATGTGGCAGGTGGTGTCCGACATCGGCGTCCTTCAGGAGATTGCGGAACAGGCGCCGGCACCGTAGCGCATGGTTTGCAGCGCCCCCGGCTGGATTCGAACCAGCGACCGTCGGATTAGAAGTTCAGCCGGATAGCGTCCAAGGGGCGAATCTGGTCTGTGGAGCTCGATCCTGTCTAAGAGGTTCGGCTGAGTTCGCTGGAGTTGGGGACCAATTTCGGGACCAAGTTTTCCGCGCTCTGAGGATGGCGTTCTGAGCCAGTCGGTCCAAGTCGTCGCGATCATCGGCTACCTTGATCCCATGTCCAATGAGAAGCTGATCGCCGAGGCCGGTCGTCGTCTTTCCAAGGCTGCGCCCGATGCGCGGGTCATCCTCTTCGGCTCCCATGCGCGCGGAGACGCCGAGCTGGGGTCTGATCTCGACTTGCTCGTGGTTGAGCCGGAGTTGAAGAGTCGCCGCGCCGAGTTCGTGCGACTGCGTGAAGCGCTGGGCGCAATGGGTGTGCCGATCGACCTGATCGTGGTCAGTGCCGAGCATGCAAAGCGATGGGGGTCCGTTCCCGGCACGCTGATGCACGAAGCCCTTCGAGACGGTCGTGTCATCGCCGGAGCTTGAGCCAGGTCAGCTCGCGGCGATCCTCGCTCGGAAGGCGACCGAGGACGCCGTAGCGCTCCGAGAGTTCGGGGGCAATCCGGAGATCTCGGACAACATCTTGGGCTTCCACGCGCAGCAAGCCATCGAGAAGTGGCTCAAGGCTGTACTCGCAAGCAACAGCATCGACTTCGAGTACACCCACGACCTCCGTCGCCTCATCGAGCTCCTCGAGAACACTGGCGTCACCCTCCCTCTCAACACTCAGGAGGTCGTGATGTTCACGGAGTTCGCAGTTCCCCTGCGATACGAGGACCTACTCGACGCGGAGCCGCTTGACCGACGCGCTGCCCTCACTTTGGTCAATGAAGTGGGCGCGTGGGCGCGGCACATGTTGGAATCAGACCAATCGCAGTCTCGTTAAGTTGAGCTGGCTACCCACCAGATTACGGTTAGGAATAGGGCTCACCTCGAATCACTCGCGTAGTGGCTTGGACGATCTTGTCTTCCCAAAACGCCAATAGCTCATCAACCCGATCCAATGAGTAGGCGTTGGTCGAGCCGATTGCTGCGACCGCCTCATCGAAAGATTTCACAGGCATCGCAGTGTCATCCTTGAAGCTATACAAATTTCCCTCAGTATCCATGACCATTCCCCCATACCAACTGGGGTCGTCGTTGTAGAGGGCGTTCCCCCGGTCGGTTGACCTCACAGACTGGTGCAAAATCCAGCCAACGATTCTTGGACCCGGAACTGGAACCCGTATCACTTGGCTACTTAGGAACTTCTTCTTCGACTCATATCGAAGAGTGACATCTTTTGCAGTCTCGGTCGCGATGCCTCGGGAACGAAGTAACTCAGCTGCTTCTCTGGCTTTTCCCAGAAAGACGGCGAATGCGGCTGGCTTAGCTTTTTCAATGGCAGCATTAAGTGCTGCCTGCTGATCATCGACAGCCTGCGACGTGCCTACAAGACGATTAACTCGGTCCTCGAGACTTTCGCTCACGCGCCTGATGGTAGTGCCGAGCTAGACGCCCCCGGCAGGATTCGAACCTGCGACCGTCGGATTAGAAGTCCGATGCTCTATCCAGCTGAGCTACGGGGGCAAGGGGTCAAGGTTAGGCGGTGACTGGGCGGCTCGCCTAGGATCCGGCGATGGCGAAAGTCGAGGTTGCGGGGCGGGAGTTCCATTACGAGCGGGTCGGCTCGGGGGAGCCGCTGCTGCTGATCCAGGGGATGAGCGGGACGCACGTCGCCTGGGGGCGGCCGTTTCGGGAGGCGCTGGAGGAGAGCTTCGACGTCGTCGCCTTCGACAACCGGGGGATCGGGCTCTCGGGACCGATCGAGGGACCGTTCACGATCGCCGAGATGGCCGAGGACACGGCCGGGCTGCTGGAGGAGCTGGGGCTCGCGAGCGCGCACGTGGTCGGGATCTCGATGGGCGGGATGATCGCCCAGGAGCTGGCGCTGGCCGAGCGGGGGCGGCTG
>DATMBY010000002.1:0-3445 GCA_035558995.1 Solirubrobacterales bacterium | reverse complement strand
GTCGTGCTGGAGAACCGCGGCCTCACCTGGGGCCGGCCGAATGCGATTCTTGCCCGCGCCCGTCCGTCCGATCATCGGGCGTAGCGCTCCAGGGCTTCCTCCCACGCCCGGCCGGGCTCCCCGGCCTCGACGACGCCGTCGAGGGTGCGCTCGGAGGTCGAGTTGAATCGGGTCGCGTAGAAGTTGTGGTAGACGAGGTCGCCGAAGACGGTGCCGACGTCGCCCGGCCCGCGCTGGCTCGTCACCTCGAAGAAGTGGACGTTGGGCGCCTCGGCGGCGGAGATCTCCTCGCCGACGTCGCCCGAGGCGTCCCGCCCTTCCGAGCGCGGCACGTAGTGGGATCGGAAGGAGTGCCCGCGTTCGACGAAGCGCGCCTTGCGCATCGCCCAGCAGCAGGGGTGGACGTAGGAGCGGTTGAGGCGGGCGCCGGAGACCTGCGCCCCTTCTGTGAGCGGCGCCAGCAGGCGCTCGAGCCAGTCGTCGTGGAGCGGAAAGGCGTCGACGTCGAGCGCGACCACGTACTCGGTCTCGGCCGCCAGCACCCCGAGGTCCATCGCCAGCTCGTGGCCGAGGTTGAGCGGCAGCAGCAGCCCCTCGACGTCGGCCCGCTCCTTGATCCGCTCGCGCGAGCCGTCAACCGAGCCGTTGTCGACGGCGATGATCCGCGTTCCCGCCGGGCTGCGCCGCCGCACCACGTCGATCAGCACCTCCAGGTGGGGCCAGGAGTTCCAGTTGACCGTGATCACCGTCGCCGCGCCCGGCTGCAGGCGGTCGAGCCGCCGCCGCGCCCGCGCCCGCCGCAGCGGCACCAGCGCGCGCCAGGCGAGGATCTGGGCGGCGGTGCGGACGAGATGCGAGTTGCGGACGGATCTACCGGTGGCCGTCAAGATCGGTTGAGACTAACCTCGCGCGGTGGCGCACGACGAGACGAGCGAGCGGATCGCCTTCCATCCCTCGACGACTCCCCGCCTGCAAGGGATCGAGGGCCTGCGGGCGATCGCCGCCAGCTCGATCGTCCTCGTCCACGTCTGGGGCTTCTCGACGCCCGGCGGGGCCCTCGGCGCCGACAGCGGCGTCGGCGACGCCCTCTCGGCGCTCTCGGTCGGGGTCACCCTCTTCTTCACCCTCTCGGCCTTCCTCCTCTACCGGCCGTTCGCGGCGACCATCGCCCGCAGCGCGCCGCCGCTCTCGACCCGCGCGTACTTCCGCAACCGGATCCTGCGGATCGCCCCCGCCTATTGGGTGATCCTCTTCGTCTGCGCCATCGTGCTCGGCACCGTCTACCTGCCGGAAGGGGCCGGGATCGGCCGCCTCACCGCACCGATCCCGTTCCTGGAGTCGGCGCTGCTCCTGC
Source organism: Solirubrobacterales bacterium (assembly GCA_035558995.1). Taxonomy (GTDB): domain Bacteria; phylum Actinomycetota; class Thermoleophilia; order Solirubrobacterales; family 70-9; genus VAYN01. The sequence continues at coordinate 2,091 of DATMBY010000002.1, read as the reverse complement.
AGAACTACCGGCCGAGCACGGTTCTGACCGGGATCTCGCCGGCCTGGTCGCTGGCGGTCGAGCTGGTCTTCTACCTCGCCTTGCCGGTGCTCGTCTTCGGCGCCGCCTGGCTCGCCCGCCGCGCCAAGGACCGCCACGGCCGCGTCCTCGCCCTGATGGCGCCGCCGCTGCTCCTCCTCGCCGTCGGCCTCAGCGGCAAGCTCGTCGCCGGCCACGTCTTCCCGGCATCGCCGACCGCCGGCTACGGGAACAACCTGCACTCGGTCGTCGAGCGCAGCTTCTGGAACCAGGCCGACCTCTTCACCTTCGGGATGATCGTCGCCGTCCTCTACGTCGAGGTCGTCGACGGTCGCCTGCGCCTGCCTGGCTACTGGCGCCCCGCCGCCGCGCTCCTCGGCTTCCTGATCTTCCTGCCCTGTGCCTGGACGATGCACCAGGGGGAGCACAGCTACCTCCTCCAGAACACCGGCGAGGCGCTGGCGCTGGCGCTGCTCTTCGCGGCGATCGTCGTCCCCGACCCGCGCGACCCGCGCTCGCGGCGGCTGATCGGGTTCCTCGAGTCCCCGGTGCTGGTCGCGGTCGGGGTCGCCTCCTACAGCATCTTCCTCTGGCACCAGCCGCTGATCGTCTGGCTCGCCGACCGCGGGCTCACCGTCGGCGGCTGGGGAGGGCTCCTGGTCAACACGCTGATCGTCGCCGTCCCGGTCGGGATCCTCTCCGCCCTCACCTACCACTTCGTCGAGAAACCGGCCCTGCGGCTGAAACACTCGATGCGGACCGAGGCGCCGCCTATTCCCGCAGACGGGCAAGCCGCCAGGCCCGCGCCCGCAGACGCGGCGGCCAGTGCGCGGTCGCGAGCTTGAACCGCAGGCTGCGGGGGGTGTCGCTGGCGAGGACCTCGATCCGCGGCAGCGCCCAGCGATCGCCGTCGGCGCTGATCCTGCCGGGATCGATCGTGAAGGCGGCGGCGTAGCCGGCGGCGCCCGCCAGCCGCGCCAGCTCCGGGCTCCACTCCCCGTGGGGGTAGGCGAAGGCCCGCGGCCGCGGTAGCCCGGCGGCCTCGATCTGCGCGGCCGAGTCGCGCAGCTCCGCCGCGGCGACCTCCTCCGGGAGCTTGGTCAGCTGCGGGTGGTTGACGGTGTGAGAGCCGATCTCGATCCCGGCCTTGCGCAGGGCCTGCAGACCTTCGGCGTCGAGCAGCCGCAGCTCGGCGGCGCCGAGGTGGCGGTCCCACTCGTTCGTGCCTCCGATCTGGCCGCTGACCGCGAAGACGACGGCCGGGATGCCGCGCTCGCCGAGGACCTCGATCGCGGCGGGGACGAGGTCGGCGTAGGCGTCGTCGAAGGTGACCAGGGTCGCCTTCTCGGGCAGCGGCGCGCGGCCGTCGAGCGCCGCCAGCAGCAGGTCGAGGTCGACGAAGCGGTGGCCGCGCGCGGCGAGCGAGTCGAGCTGCTCGGCAAGCGCGCCCGGAGCGATGCCGTACTGCGAGAGGACCTTGTCGGCGCGCAGGTCGGAGAGCGAGTGGTAGGCGAGGACGACCGCCTCGTCGGAGCCGGTCCTCGCTTCGGCCTCCCGTTTCCCGCGCAGGTATTCGAGCGAGCGCACGGCGAAGAAGAGGCGGCGCAGCCGCGGCGTGTTGCGGCGGCTGCGGACGATCGCCGCCGCGCCCAGCCGCAGCGGCAGGCTCAGGGCCCGCGGCGCGTGCAGGAACGGCGTCAGCAGGAGCCGGCTGCGCCTGGTCGTGAACCGCGGCGTCCCCTGCAGCCGCGCCGACAGCTCCGGGTGCTTGGCGACCAGCTCCCAGTCCGAGCGGCCGGTCTCGCGGGCGCGTTCCATGTAGTCGAGCGGGTCGACGTCGTAGTGCTGGTAGCTGATCGCCCGCGGGTTGAAGACGATTTTGTAGCCGGCCTTGAGCAGCCGGTAGCCGAGGTCGAGGTCCTCGCCGCCGAAGAGGCCGTCGCGGGTGAAGCTCTCGTCGAAGCCGCCGACCGCCTCGTAGGCGGCGCGGGATATCGAGAGCTGCCCGGTCAGCAGGTCGGCGATCCCGATCTCGGCTCCGGGAGCGGCGAGCCGCTCGCAGCGGTTCCGCGC
>DATMBY010000001.1:0-2989 GCA_035558995.1 Solirubrobacterales bacterium | reverse complement strand
GGAGCCGCCCGGAGAGTTGATGTAGAGGCTGACGTCCTTCTCGGGGTCCTCGGCCTCGAGGTGCAGGAGCTGGGCGATGATCAGGTTGGCGAGGTCCTCGGTCACCGGTTCCCCGAGGAAGATGATCCGCTGCGCGAGCAGGCGGCTGTAGATGTCGAATGAGCGCTCGCCGCGAGCAGTCTGCTCGACGACCATCGGTACCAGTGGCATAGGGCCCCTCTCCTAGTTGGCGTCTGGGTTGTACTTATAGCCAACGCCGCGCACGGTCAGAACCAGCTCCGGCTTCTGCGGGTCCCGCTCGACCTTCTGACGCAGGTTGGAGATGTGGACGTCGCAGGCCCGCTCGTCGCCGTCGAACTCGGTCTGCCACAGCTCCTCCATGATCTGGGCGCGGGAGAAGACCTCCCCCGGACGGGCGACGAGCAGGCGCAGCAGCTGGAACTCCGAACGGGTCAGGTTGACGGGCACGCCGCGGACGGTGGCGACGTGGCGTACAAGATCGATCGAGACCGGGCCGGACTCGATCTTCACCGCCTGGGAGAGCGGCGCCCGGTCGAGTTCGCGCCGCCGCAGCTGCGCCCGCACCCGCCCCAGCAGCTCCCGCACCGAGAACGGCTTGGTGACGTAGTCGTCGGCGCCGACCTCCAGCCCGACCACCTTGTCGACCTCGGCGTCTTTCGCCGTCAGGACGATGATCGGGACGGCGCTGCGCGACCGCACGTCGCGGCAGATGTCGAGCCCGGACGGCCCCGGCATCATGATGTCGAGGATCAGCAGGTCGAAGGGGACGCCGTTGCCGAGCAGCTGCGCAGCCTCGTCGCCGTCGGCGGCCGGGGTGACTTCGAAGCCCTCCTGGGTGAGCGCGTAGCCGACGGAGTCGCGGACCGAGGGCTCGTCGTCGGCGATGAGGATGCGGCCGCTGCTCATGCGACGGGAGTCGGGCTCGGTTGCGCGATCGGGAGGCGCACCCAGAAGGTGCTCCCCTCCCCCTCCACCGACTCGGCGCCGATCCGGCCGCCCATCACGTCGACCATCCGCCGGGCGATCGCCAGGCCGAGGCCGAAGCCCTCCTGCTTGCGCGACTCCGAGCGGCGGTAGAAGCGCTCGAAGACGCGCTCGAGCTCGCCCGCGGGAATGCCGGTTCCGGTGTCGATGACCTCCAAGATGATTTCGCCCTCGCTGTCATGGCGGCCGCGAACGGTAACGGTGCCGGGGGGAGGCGTGTTCTTGAAGGCGTTGGTGAGCAGGCCGATCATCACCTGCCGCAGCAGCGTCGGGTCGCCGGTGGCGGCGAGATCGGACTCGACGTCGACGACCAGCTCGACGTGCGCCGGCGCCTCGCAGGCGTTGACGACGTCCTTGATCGCCATCGGCACGTCGACCGGTTCGCTCTCCGGCGCGCCGCGGGACTCGACCCGGGCCAGGGTCAGCAGCGACTGGGTCAGCCGGTTCATCCGCTCGGCGTCTTCGCCCAGGCGTTTGAGGAAGTGGTCGCGGTCGTAGGGGTCGTTCTTGGCGCCGCTCTGCAGGACCTCGATCGCGCCGGAGATCCCGGCCAGCGGGTTGCGCAGCTCGTGGGCGGCGTTGGAGACGAAGTCGGCTTCGGCCAGCTCCTGGCGCAGCTCGTCGGTGCGGTCGCGCAACACCGCGAGGACGGCGCGCTCGTCGGGCAGCGAGCGGGCGGTCATCGCGTAGGCGCGGTCGCCGATCCGTAGCGCGGGATGGGAGGAGAAGCCGACCTTGGCGGCGCGGTGGAGCAGCGGCAGCGCCTCCTCCGGCGGCTGGCCGGACTCGTCGAGCAGGCGCGAGGCGGCGCTGTTGGAGAAGCGGATCGGCCCCTCGTGGTCGACGACCATCACCACGTCGGTGAGCCCGTCGAAGATCGCGGCGAGCTTGTTGCGGTCCGAGGAGAGGACGCCGAAGCTCTCTTTCAGCGAGGCGCGCATCGAGTCCAGGGCGCGGGCGAGGTCGCCGATCTCGTCGGGGCCTGAGGTGTTCAGGGGGTGGTCGAAGGAGCCGCCGGCCATTTCCTCGGCGGCGCGGGCGAGGCCGACGACGCGGTGGGAGATCGCGACCGCGATCAGGAAGCCGGCGAGGACGCCGATCGTCACCGCGGCGATCAGCGCCCCCGGCTTGTCGCCGAAGAGGTAGACGGCGGCGGCGGTGATCAGGCTGACCGCGGCGAAAGCGCCGGTCAGCCAGAGCCGCATCCCGATCCGGGGGGCGGCATGGGGCGGTCCGGCCGGGTTCTGCTCCGAGCGCGTCATGAAGATTTACTAACACAATCCTCCCCTCGTCGCGGCGGACCGGGGGTTTCCGTGCTCGCATGGGAGAATCGAACCTGTGCGGACGCTCGTCTTCATCCCCGCCTGGAACGAGGAGGCCTCGGTCGCCTCGGTGATCGCCGGGGTGCGCGAGGCGCTGCCCGAGGCCGACGTGCTCGTCGTCGACGACGGCTCCGGCGACGCCACCGCCGAGCGGGCACGCGAGGCCGGCGCGGTCGTCGCCTCGCTGCCCTTCAACCAGGGCCTGGGGGCGGCGCTGCAGACCGGCTACCTCTACGCGCTGCGCAACGGCTACGACGCCTGCGCCCACCTCGACGCCGACGGCCAGCATCCGCCGGAGGAGGTCGTCCGCCTGCTCGAGGAGGTCCTCGCCGACCGCGCCGACCTGGTGATCGGGTCGCGCTACCACTCCGGCGCCGTCGCCTCCAGCGGCGACTACCGGCCGACCTTCTCGCGGCGGATCGGGATCAGCGTCTTCCGCTTCTTCCTCACCCTGGCGACGCGGCAGCGCTTCACCGACACGACCAGCGGCATGCGCGCCGCCAACCGCCGGGTGATGTCGCTCTTCTCCCAGCACTACTCGCCGGACTTCGCCGAGATCGAGTCGCTGCAGCTGGCGGTGCGGCAGGGGCTGCGGGTCGAGGAGCTGCCGGTGCGGATGCTGGAGCGGGCCGGCGGCAGCTCGTTCCTGACCCCGGTGCGCT